>NZ_CP107548.1:2762880-3125761 GCF_025836975.1 Pollutimonas sp. M17
CAGCAGGTATTCGCCTTATGCATTTCAAAAACGTTGCAATCGTGGGCCGCTATCAGGACACCGGTCTTGACGCCCCTTTGCGCAAGCTGGCCGATATGCTGGGCGCCGCCGGCTGCAAAGTGCTGATCGAGGCCGATACGGCCAAGAATACCGGCATACGGGAACACACCGTAGCCTCTTACCAGGAAATCGGCAATCAGGCCGACCTGGCCGTCATCATGGGCGGCGACGGAACCATGCTGGGCGCGGCCCGCCAGCTGGCGCACAGCAATGTGCCCCTGATCGGCATCAATCACGGCCGGCTGGGCTTCATCACCGACATTCCCCTGCATAGCGCCAACGACGCCCTGGCCAGCGTCATCCAGGGCAACTACGAGGCCGAAGACCGCGTCCTGCTCGAAGGGCGCGTGGTGCGCGACGGCCAAACCCTTTTTTCAGGCGTGGCCCTGAACGACGTCGTCCTGAACCGCGCCGGGCGCGGCGGCATGATCGAAGTCAAGGTCGAGTTCGACGGCGCCTTCATGTACAGCCAGCGGGCCGACGGTCTGATCATCGCCACCCCCACCGGCTCGACCGCCTATTCGCTCTCGGCCAACGGTCCCATCGTCCATTCGCGCCTGAACGCCATCCTGCTGGTTCCGGTCGCGCCGCAAACCCTGTCCAACCGGCCTATCGTGCTGCCCGACAGCGGCACCCTGAGCCTTACCGTTACCGCCCTGGGCCGGGTAGAGTCCGGCGCCAGCGTCCACTTCGACATGCAGACCTGGTCCGACTGCCAGGCCGGCGACCGCATCGAGGTGCGCCGGGCACAGAATACGGTACGCTTCATCCACCCCACCGGCTACAGCTTCTTCTCCACCTTGCGACGCAAGCTGTACTGGAACCACATGCCGCAACCCTCCGACGAGGTCGAATAGCCCATGCTGCGTACTTTGCATATACGCGATTTTGTCATCGTCGAGCAGGCCGAAATCCAGTTCGACGCCGGGTTCACGGTCTTCTCCGGCGAAACGGGCGCGGGCAAGTCGATACTCATCGACGCGCTCTCGCTGGCCCTGGGCGCCCGCGCCGACGCCTCCGCGCTGCGCGAGAACGCGGCGCGCGCCGATATCTCGGCCGTGTTCGATCCTCCCGACACGCTGGGCGGCTGGCTGCGCGAACAGGAACTCGACGCCGACGACGCCCTGGTCCTGCGCCGCGTCATCGACAGCCAGGGCCGCAGCCGCGCCTTCATCAACGGCCTGCCGGTCACGCTGGGGCAACTGCGCGAACTGGGCGAATACCTGGTCGACATCCACGGCCAACATGCGCATCAAAGCCTGCTGAAATCGGCCAGCCAGCGCGAACTGCTGGACACCCAGGGCGGACATTTGCCTTTGGCCCGCCAGGTGCAGCAAGCCTGGCAGCAATGGCAGCATGCCCTGAAAGCATTGGACGCCGCCCGCGCAAACAGCGCCACGCTGCAGGAAGAGCGCGAACGCCTTGAATGGCAGTTGTCCGAACTGAATCGTGTGGGCCTTCAGCCCGGCGAATGGGACGCCATCAACAACGACCACAATCGCCTGGCGCATGCGCAGGCCCTGCTGGACGGCGCGACCCAGGCGCTGGCGGCCCTCGATAGCGATGAAGGGTCCGCCCAGCAGGCGCTGAACACCGCCGGGCACGCCCTGCAACAGTTGCTGCGCCACGACGCCCATTTGCAGGGCATCTACGACGCCATCGAGTCGGCGCGCATCTCGGCGGCCGAGGCCGTATCCGACCTGAACAGCTACCTGGACAGGCTCGAACTGGAGCCCGACCGGCTCGCCCAGGCCGAGCAAAGGCTTTCCGAAATCTTCGACCTGGCGCGCAAGTTCAAGATCGAGCCCGAGGATATCCCCGCCCTCGGACAAAGCCTGGAAGACCAGCTGAATGCCAGCCAGACCGCCGCCGACATCCCGGCGCTGGAGGCCCGCGAGCAAACAGCCCGGGCGGAATATCACCAGTTTGCCGCGCAGCTGAGCGCCGCCCGGAAAAAAACCAGCAAAGACCTGGGCAAGCGCGTGAGCGCGGCCATGCAGACGCTGGCCATGCAAGGAGGCCGCTTCGACATCAGCCTGTCCGAATCGCCTCCCGGCCCCCACGGTATGGAAACGGTCGAGTTCCTGGTGGCGGGCCACGCCGGCGTAAGCCCACGGCCCCTGGCCAAGGTGGCGTCAGGCGGCGAGCTGGCGCGGATCTCGCTGGCCCTGTCGGTGATTGCCAGCCAGGCGGCGCGTGTTCCCACGCTTATCTTCGACGAAGTCGACACCGGCGTGGGCGGCGCCGTGGCCGAAATGGTGGGCCGCCTGCTGCGCGAACTGGGCGAACGCCACCAGGTGCTGTGCGTCACCCACCTGCCCCAGGTGGCGGCACGCGGTTCGCATCATTACGAAGTCAGGAAATCGACGGCCGCTTCAAGCACCTTGTCGACCATCCAGGCGCTCGATGCCAAAGGCCGCATCGACGAGGTCGCCCGCATGCTGGGCGGGCTGAAAATCACCGACACCACGCGCAAGCATGCGCGCGAGATGCTGGCAAGCTAAAGAAGCGCAGCCCCGCCCTTCACGGACGGGGGGAAGGCAAGCCGGAACCTTGCGGGTTCCGGCTTTTTTACTTGGCGTGCTTGGGCGAGCAGTCGGAGCAAATGCCATACAAGAGCATGGTGTGGCTTTCAAGGGCGAAACCCTGTTCCTTGGCGATCTTGTGCTGGCGCTTTTCGATGTCGTGGTCGGTGAACTCCACCACCTTGCCGCAATTGGTGCAGATAAGGTGATCGTGGTGGTCGCCGTCGTTGAGCTCGAATACCGCCTTGCCGCCATCGAACTGGCTGCGCACCAGGATGCCGGCCTGCTCGAACTGGGTCAGCACGCGGTACACGGTCGCCAACCCGATATCCACGTCTTCGGCGATAAGCGTGCGGTACACGTCTTCGGCGCTTTGATGCCGCAGATCGGCGCGTCGGAAAATATCAAGAATCTTGAGGCGCGGAAAAGTCGCCTTCAAGCCCATATTCTTCAGTTCATTTTGGTCGTTCATAGCTAAAATGTCTCTGGCGGTAGGATGATGTTCGGGCGCGCGCAGGGTATGCTGTGCGCCCAACGCTGACTAACGCTATTATGCGTTTATTCTTAAACCTTTATGATAACGGTTTTATTCGATCTGAATAACAGGGGCGCTTCGTGCTGACGACTGCAAAACCAATATTTTCAACGCTTCGCGCCGGCCTGGCGGCCAGTGCAATAGCCCTGGCCCTGGCGGCCTGCGGCACGACCAACTGGGGTTTCCCGTATCGTCCCGACGTCCAGCAAGGCAACTGGATCACCGCCGAGCAGGTCGCGCAGCTGCAAAAAGGCATGAGCCGCGAACAAGTCCGCTTTATTCTGGGCACCCCCACCTTGCAGGATGTCTTCCGCACCAATCGCTGGGATTACCCCTACTATAACAAGCCAGGCTACGGAGACGAACAGGAACGCAAGTTCACGGTCTGGTTCGAAGGCGACAGCCTGGTGCGCTGGGAAGGCGACCAGCAGCCGGACCGCCAGCCATTCCAGAAAGCGGACACCGGCGCAGGCGAAGCGGGCGACGCGCAGGACGGCACGGGCAAGATCAGTTCCGATGACGCGCCCGAACAAACGTCGGCGCAAACCAGCCCCGTCGTCGATGGCTCCGGCCAGGGAAGCAACGCCCCCAATGACGGCAAGACGGCCACGGATGCCGACGCGCAGGACACTCAACCGCAGGGTGGCGCAGCGGCCCAGCCGCGCCGGCCATTGATCAACGCCAGCGAGCCGCGCACGGCCAATCCGGGGGCTCCCAATCCCGGCCGAAGCACCGCCGAGCCGCTGCGCTAACAAAAGGAACACTATGCGTATCGCTATCGCCGGGGCCGACGGCCGCATGGGCCGCATGCTTATCGAAGCCGTGCTCCAAAGCCCGGATCTACAGCTGACCGCAGCGCTGGATCGCTCAGGGTCGGCCTCGATCGGCCAGGATGCCGGCGCCTTCCTCGGCCAGGAAACCGGCGCAATCATCACCGACGATCTGGACGCCTTGGCTCATGCCGATTGCCTGATCGACTTCACCCGGCCCGAAGGAACGCTGGCGCATCTGCAAGCCTGTATCAAGCACGGCACCAAATGCGTCATCGGCACCACCGGATTCGACGACCAAGGCAAGCTGGCCATACAGGCCGCCAGCCAGAAGATCGCCATCGTATTCGCGCCCAACATGAGCGTGGGCGTCAACGCCACCTTGAAGCTGCTTGAAATGGCCGCCAAGCTGCTGAACAGCGGCTACGACGTTGAGGTATTCGAAGCCCACCATCGCAACAAGGTCGACGCCCCGTCCGGCACGGCGCTGGCCATGGGCGAGGCCGTGGCATCGGCCTGGGGCAAGAAGCTGAACGATATCGCCGACTGGGCGCGCCATGGCGAAACCGGTGCACGCGAAACCGGCAAAATCGGCTTTTCCGTCGTGCGCGGCGGCGACATCATCGGCGATCACACCGTGTATTTTTGCGGCACGGGCGAACGCATCGAAATCACGCACCGATCCGGCAGCCGCGCCACGTACGCGCAAGGCAGCCTGCGCGCGGCCCGCTATCTGGCGCGCAAGGAATTCGGGCTGTTCGACATGCAGGACGTGCTGGCGACCTAGACGTAAAGTGCCGCAGGCATTGAAAAGTTCGCGAACAGCACATTCCCGCCTGTGCCTTGAAGATGGCGGCGCAATCTGTAGGGCTGTCATCGCGCCATAATCGGCAGTTCGCCGTTCCGAGTCTGATGGATGCAAGCCTAGGCCCGCCCGCGCGGGCCTTGTTGCTTTCAGCGGACCTGCACAGGCTCCTGCTCCAGGGCCACGCCGAAGCGCGCCTGGATGTCCGCCTTTATAGCGTCCGCCAATCGCTGGATGTCATGCGCATCGGCGCCGCCATGATTCACCAGCACCAGCGCCTGGCGGTCATGCACGCCCACCCGCTCCAGACGCCTGCCCTTCCAGCCGGCGCGATCGATCAGCCAACCCGCGGCCAGTTTGTAGGCGCGCCCGCCCGCTTGCTCATACGCCACCAAATCGGGATGCGCGGCTTTGAGCGCGCTGAAGGCCGCGGCATCGACAACGGGATTCTTGAAAAAACTGCCCGCGTTGCCCAATACAGCGGGATCCGGCAGCTTGCGCCGGCGCACCTCGCACACCGCATCGAATACCCGCCGCGCCGTCACCGCCGCGGCGCCTTCCTGCAAGGAAGGATGCTGACGCAAATCCGGGTAGTCGAGCGCCGGGCGCCATGCCTTGGGCAAGCGCAGGCGCAGCGCGGTAATCAGCCAGCGTCCGGGTTCCGACTGCTTGAAGAAGCTGTTGCGATACGAGAACCGGCAATCGTCCGGCCCCATTTCAAGCAGGCGGCCTGTGTGCAGGTCCCATGCGACCAGGCTGTGGAAGCGCTGGTCGAGTTCGACGCCGTAAGCGCCTATATTCTGCACTGGCGCCGCCCCCGCCGTGCCCGGTATCAACGCCAGGTTCTCCAGACCGTTCCATCCCTGGCTCACGCAATGCGCCACGAAATCGTGCCAGACTTCGCCGGCCTGCGCCTCGATGATCCATGCGTCCTTGCTTTCGTCGACCAGTTCTATGCCCCGGGACTCCACCTTGACGACCAGGCAGTCCAGCTGCGGAGCAAGCACCACATTGCTGCCGCCGCCCAGCACCATGGCCGTGTCGTAGTGCGATGCCAGCTCGCTCAGCAGCGGCAATTGCTCCGCGGCGCTGTAACGGACAAGCGCCCTGGCCCGCGAACGCAGGCCGAGTGTGTTTAGAGAGGTCAGATCCTGGTCGTGAACTTGCAGCAAAGGGGGTCCTGCCGGTGAAGAAGTTTCGAGGAAAATCGCTGAAGGCATAAGCATACCTCGTCATGCCGTTTCTTCGACGGGCGGTTGGCCCTCTGTATTTGCAGAATAAAAGCAGCAGGCCCTGCTTGACAGCCATGGGAGCAATCGTGCTATTATCTTGGTCTTGGCTGAATATTGATTTATTTAGATCCAGGCGCATCGTACGGCACGTTTATCGCGGCGGGTTTTGAAAACATGCTTTGATAGACAGGGGTGCAAAAAGTCCGACTCGGATGATTTGCATGGCCAGAAAAAAGTGCTTATAATGCGAGGCTTCTTTCAGCAGCGGTTCACACCGCAATGAATGAAGCAGGCAGTAAATATGCGGGAGTAGCTCAGTTGGTAGAGCGCAACCTTGCCAAGGTTGAGGTCGCGAGTTCGAGACTCGTCTCCCGCTCCAGATTCTAAAAAGGCCCAAACTTCGGTTTGGGCCTTTTTGCGTTTGGTGGTTTCGTTCTTGCGGTTTGGTTGAGTGACTGCTTACGACTGAAACGGACTTTCTTCTTTTCATTTCTCTCGCAGCCATAGCTCGGCGAACCATGAGCGCAAGTAAAGCATGTCGCGGTATTAAGTAGGTCGAGTTCTGCTATCGCGAATCAACGAGCAGCGGTAGTGGGAGTTCCATTTGGACCCCAGACGGGGTCAAGCAAGGGGGCTGTCCTCTTCGGGGTAGACGAAAGGATCGCCAAGGACCTGGATAAAAGGCAGGGCTCAATTTGCCTATGGTGTCGGGCAGATCACACTGGCTGCGCGCCATTTCCAGTGCTTCGTTGAAACGGTAGTAGCAATAAGAAAGTGAGATCAGCAGTTGATCCGCGACATATTGCATCTTGTTGCGGTGATGCTGCAGAAGATATAGGTATGCACCGGCTCTTGATTCATGTGACTCGGGTTTGTACGTCGTCGTGTGCAGGTCTCAGCGTTGAAACTATAGTTTATTGCAGGCACCATTTTGACGTACAATTATGGTCTGCCTATTTACAGATGTGGAGGTATTTGCTATGAGTGCAGCGACCGATACCAAACAGGAACGCATTAATTTGCGGCTGGAGCAGGGTGCTAAGCAGGTACTGGAGCGTGCCGCGCGTTTCGAGGGAAAAACGGTCAGCAGTTTTATCCTGACCAGTGCCCTGGCGTATGCTGAAAAAACCATTGACGCGCACGAAACCATGCGCCTGAACAGGCAGGATTCCGAGGCGTTCTTCAATGCCCTGGTCAAGCCTGTACGACTCAACAAGAGGCTGGCCGCCGCCCTCAAGGAACATGAGCAACGCGTGACCAGCAAATGACCGACTATTCGTCTCTGTTCATCTCAGCGCTAGACGGGAGCCACGAGAGATCCGGCTTTCACTGTGGTGTGCCTTCGCTGGATAATTATCTCCACAAACAGGCTAGCCAGGATGTGAAGCGCCGCATCAGTCGCGTATTTGTTGCGACGACACCAGCGAATCCGCACACCATCGTGGGCTATTACACATTGTCCACGCTTTCGATTGAACTCGATCAGTTGCCTGACAGTGTCGCCCGCAAGTTGCCTCGACATCCGGTCCCGGCGGCATTGCTGGGTAGGCTTGCTGTCGATCAGCAAGCCCGTGGCCATGGTGTGGGCAGAATGCTGTTGGTCAATGCCATTCAGCGCACGTTGGCAGTCAGCGACCAGATCGCCATTTATGCCATGATCGTCGATGCCATAGACGAGCAGGCACGTAGCTTCTATGAGCAGTTTGGCTTCTCGCTGCTGGACTCGGGCGGTCATCGCCGGTTGTTTCTGCCGCTGAAGTCTGTTTAACGTAAAAGTGGGACACCCTCAGCGGAAAAGCATCAGGGCGCCAAGTCAAGTTTCTCGCATATGTTTATATTGACTGCCCCACAACGTTGACTTGCAGTGCCACACCCAACCGCCGGCACACGACGCCAAAACTCGCTGCCAAGTTATCCATGCTGGGATTACCCTTGGACGAGAGCATTCGGCTCAGGCTCTTTCTTGGGCAACCGATTTGGATGGCGAACTGCTCGCACCCCAGAGGCGCGCTGTTTCGGCCTCCGTTCAGAAACAGTGTGGCCGCTTCGTCGAGCAGCGCACGGGCCTTCACCTCTGCGCTGTTCGTTCTCGACGCCACATCTTCTGATGTAACCGGTGCTCAGGGTAAGCCGCCAAGCAACTAACTGATAGCCTATTGCTACCACAATGGCTCGGTTTACGTTAGCCCTTCCTGCTCCACCGTAAAGCCAGCCGCCACTACAGCCTCACCCAACGTCGCCCATCCGGCCGCGTCAGCAAAATGGCGAATGCGCCCCAGAACGTAGGGAGTCGCCTTACGGCGCACTTCGACGGGAACATCATCTGGATGCATCCGCCAGGGCTGCAATGTATGGCCGGCAGCCAGCGCCTCACGAGCCAGTGCCGCGGCGATTCGGAAACCACCCTCATCAACATCACCCCAGTGAAGGACTGGCGTTGCCTTAGGCGCTGCCTGAAGAAGCCTGACGTACATTGCTCGCCAGGCTGGTGAAGGCATTCCCGCGGTGTAAATGAGTAGCACGTCCTCGTTGCAACGGCGCTTCGCCTCGCTGTGGAACGTCGTCAAGTTCTCGATGGTCATCACCTGGCGCGGAAAGGTTTCTAAGCTCCGCACGGTGGCAGCCGGTAGCCCTACGTAGGGTATGTCAAGGAAAGCCGACGCTCGCTCCCTGATAATGACTACGTTGCCGGCAAGTAGCACGGGATGCTCTTCGCGGAACAGGCCCAATTCCTCCCAAACAGCAGTGGGTTCACGGGGCACTGCTTCAACGCTACCGCATAACAGCACATCGATTGGGCCAACTAGCTTCTCGATGCGTTTGCTGTCCTTGAAGATGCGGTAGCTCGCCTCGCGAATTGGGGCCGAGATTGCATCCGCCGACACATTAATCGCGGAGTCAATAACCGTCACTGCATCTACCCAGTCCTGCGCTGACGCTGGCGTTAACGTCCGAACAGTGCGCAACTGGGACCAACGCTGCATAACGTCATTGAGCACAGGGAAGCGCTCCAGGTACGGCGCAAACTGCATTGCGACGCTGGTCAGTACGTCGCCCAGTGGCGTACGGCCTAGAAACTCAGCCAAGACCCTCGGATCGACGAGAGCCACCCGCGTGATAAAACCGTTTCCCTCCTGAGGATCGTCCCACGTCAGGCTGACAGCGCCCTGGGCTCGTGCCGCCTGCATCGTGGTCTCGAAAGACTCCTTGGCCTGCAATACCCTTTCGCTACGGTAGGCCGCGAGATTGGACCGCGTAAGCGCCGCCGCTCGCGAACGGACGCCCGCGTTAGCCTTGTCTGCGTCGCGGAGCAGCTTCTCGAGCAACTGACGTGCGCGTTCATCCATCGCGTCAGATTTCCTTCACCATCGCCGAAACGTGGGCCATGCCCTGATGCATGACCGCAAGCTCCTGTTCGATCAGCTCAGGATTGAACTCGGGCAAGTCAGAACGGAACAGTGCCCGGGTCTCCGGTAGAACTTCCCGGCCCTCAATCATAACGGCGTTGTTGTCGACGTCGCGCAGGATGTCGTAGTAGCGATGCAGGAATGCTGTCAGGATGCCAAGGTTCTCGCCAGGACTGGCCATGAAAACCTGCAGACCCAACTCCTCCAAATAGCGCATCGTGGCGATGATGTTGGTCGGATCCATCTTGTTGAAGGCCTCATCAAGCAGCATCAGCCGCAGACCGTCTTTTTGACCACGGTCGAGGCGGTATGCAGACGCCAGCGCCGCTCCGGCGATGACATAGAGCGGCGCGCGGTGTTCCCCGCCGGAGCCTGGACCCAGGCGCTTGCTGAGGTGGCCAACGACCTTTGACATCTTGGTCAACGGATCCTCGCGCAGGATCTCGATGTCGAACTCGAAGAATTCACGGTAGTCATCCAGAGGGCTGCGCACACCGGTGGCACCGGGCGCAATCTTCTCTTCAAGCAGCGCATGAAATTCTTCGGGAAGTTCGCCAGGACCGCCGAGCAGGTCTTCTGCCGGGCCATAGGCCGCGACGTTCTTCACGAACTTGAGCAGCGAATCCAATTGCGGCCGAGCTACCCGCCGGAATTGATAGCGCTCACCGTTCGAGAAGGTCGGGCACTCGCGCAGCACCGCGTTCAGCCGGTCCATGGTCTCCCTCAGCCACTCCAGGTTGTTGCTGAGCGCAATTGCCACATCATTGCGGAAGGTCTCCTGTGAGGTTCGGTAGGCCGCATCCATGTCTTCCTTGAAGGGGGCGAGTTGGGTGTCGTTCAACTGCTTAAGCAAGTCCTTCAACCAGCTCCAAGCCGTCAACCAGTCGGTGGCAATTTCTTGCGGCGCATGCTCTCGGTATTTCTGCAGAAAGATGCCCAACTCTTTGGTGCCTGCATTAATGGCTGCAGCCATGCGCCGTCGGCAGAAACCTTCTTGTTCGACCGAGTGCCGTTCCATGGCAGAGTAGGCGCTGTCATACTTATCGAGAAGTGCATCCCACTGCCGAGCTTCGAAGTCCTTCTCAACCTCGGGGTGCTGCCGTGCCTCCGTGACCGCAGCATGGGCAGCCTCGACTGCAGCTTTCGCAATCGTTTCGCGAGCCTTGCACTGCGTGTGTTGTTCCTTTGCGCGCCCAATCTCCCGAGCCACCTCCCGAAGGCAGCTTTCGGCCACAGAAGCACGCTGTGATGCCTCCGCCTCTTCCACGCCGAGGCGTACATAGTCCTCGTCCGCCGCCTCCTTCAATAGCTCGGTTTTGTTGACAACCTCATGGCGGGCCTCGGCCATGGCGCTCCATGCTTCACCCACGTACTTCAGGGCGGACTCTTCGTGAGCCGCCTGCCGCAGTACGTCAACCAATCCGTTCAATGCCCGCTCTTGGACTTCTAAATCCCGAATTTTCTTCTGCGCACGCGCCAACTCATCTTGAACCGCGCTACGGTAGTTGGTGCTGCTAGCACCAATCCGGAACTGGGTCGGCGATACGGGGCGTAACCGCTCGATTTCGCCACCAGACACCAGCATTCCATCTGTGGTGAGGGTACGTTGCCCGGCAAGCGCCTCGCTGTCGCTTGATGCGCAGCGCAAATCGCCGAACTGGCGCTGCAGATAAGCGACAGCTGCCGGATTGTCGCCGTCGATGAGCCCGGCGACAGAACCCTGCTCGAACCGCTTACCAAGAGCTTGGCGGCTTTCCATGGCAATCTTGGCGCCATAGACAGCCTGTGAACCCGTAAGGCCACGGTAAATGCGGAAAGCATCCTTCTCCTGGTCGGCAGAAACCAGCAGCGCCTCCATGTTACGCTTCAGGTACGCCTCAATGACCGGTTGCCAATCTGGATCGATAATGCGTACCAGGTCGCAAACCGGCGTTGCTTGAATGCCATGATCCCCCAGTTCTGTAAGTAGCCGCTGAACCTCGGACGAGAGCGGAGGCCGGCCTGCTCGAACACGCTTCAGGCTCTCCTGGGCTTGCCGCTCCGCCTCGCGTGCGTCATCGAGGCTCCGCTTGAGCACCCCGCCTTGACTGAACAACTCCTTGAATGCAGCCTGCGCCGTCTTGAGCGCCGGGCGTAGTGCTGCTACGACCTCCTCCCGAGCTATCGCGTCCTCGGCCACTTGGCTCCGTAACTGATCCATTGAACTCGCCGCCGCTTGTAGTTCGGACGTTTGCACCTTTAAGAAATCAGATCCCACAGCCTCATTTAACGCTCGTCGCACCAACTGAATGTTATTGACGATCTCAGTACGCTTTGCCTGTGCGCGGCCCTTCGCAGCCTGGATTGAGGTCTGCAGTGCGCCATAGTCCTTGTGAGCCGCATGCGCCTCGCGCTGTACGCGTGCCCGCTCTGCAGCTGCCTTCGCCTCGTTGGCCTCGTTCTCCAAGGAAGACTCCTTGGCCTCACAGTCCTGCACGGCTTGCGCCGCGTTTTCCGTGGCGATGAGAGCCTGCTCCAGCGCTTCGCCCGCTACTTGGGCGGCAGCCGTCTTCGAGAGAGCATTCCAGGTCACGGCGCGTTGGGATTCATCCGATGCCTTTTCGTATTCGATGCCGACGCGCTCACCGTCAGCGATCTTGGCCTCCACTTGCGCGACCATTTCCGCCAAACGCCGAAAAGATTCAGTGACCTCCTTGAACTTTTTGATGTTCGTGGGTCGAGCCTCCAGCACGTCATTGCGGACAATCTGATCGACCGGTTTATCGAAACGCATGCGTAGGGCGAAGCGAAAAGCGCGGCTGAAAGCTTCCGGTGCTGGGGCGCTACCGGCGGAGCCTCGCAGAGCCAGCAAGGCCGCTCGGATGTACCGCTCAGAATCAGTGTAGAGCGGATCCTGACCTGAAACCTTGGAGCGCTCGATTAGCTGGTGCCGGAACGTCGCCCAGGTCCGCGGCCGCTGCTCGCCATCGACCATCTCGAGATGATCGCCTAGAGACAGCTCAACATCTGGCAGAATGTAGCGCCCCTGCACATCATGACCATCCCGGTCGGCAGAGGCATACAGGCACACCCCCATGGACAGCGGAGCGCCGGTTTCGGTATCCCGCCAGATCAGAGTGATATAAGTTGTCGCGTTGTCACGCGCCCGATGCTCCGGGCTCTCGCCATACTGCCCGAGACAATAAGCGCGCAACGAACGGGTCGTCGCCTGTTCATCAGCCTGCGCATTGAGCGCGACCAGGCGGCTATTGGCGCCGAGCATGGCAATTTGCACCGCATCAAGCAGCGAACTCTTGCCGCTGCCGTTCGGACCAAAAATACCCGTGATTTCTCCTAGCTGAACATCCTGCTGCTCGAAGAGGAAGAACTGCACCACCCTGATTCGCTCGAGATACTTCATTCTTGGCTCTCCCCTTCTTCCGCAACCGACGTGACAGCTTCTGGTTCGTCGTTTGCAGAAGCAACGGCCTTGAACTGCACCAGGCGCGCCAGCGCAGCCTCGCCCAGCACGTCGGCTATCGCCGGTCGAATGACCACCGCATAGGGTTGGCCTGCCATATCCTCGCCGTCGTCAAGACCGTGGTCCTCAGACTTCTTGGCGATACCCCAGCGCTTCATGGTTTCCATCAAGGAGTCCAGCTTTCCCTTGGTGGGCAGCTCTTTGCCAGACATTAGGCGATATTTCTCGGCCAACTCCACGAGGTCGCAGAGCACCTCACCGCCTTCGGTCAGTTGCCCGATGCTGGCCGCTTCGTCGTAAATCGCGCGCAGGACCAGTGCAAAAACCGTCTGTGCAATGGAAGCGGTCCCAGCCTTCGCGTGCTTGGGTAGGGCGTAGGCATAGCGCAATTGGCGGTTCACCTGAACATCAATGCCCAGCGGCACCAGCGCCTGCCGGAATTCACGCTCGTAGCGCTCAATCATCCAATAGGCTGTGCGGCTGTGACGGTCGGCGTAGTAGAGCACCTGCTCAACAGCAAGCCGGTAAGCCGTCATCTCGAGCTCTTCGCTCGTGTGCTGATCATCACTCCGAGATGCCAGTAATTCCCAGTATTGGCTCATCAAGCTTTCTCCGTTGGCGCTTTGCGCCGCTCAATGGTGAAGGGACGCCCCGCAATGAGCGTCCGGTCGGTGGCGGCGGCGTCCGCCAACGTCACGCGAAACCCCTTCGCCATGGCCGTGGCCGAGAGCTGCAATCTCCGGCTATCGGAGCTCATGGTCAAACCAAGCCCTGCCAAGGCCTGATAGGCTCGAACGTCGGCGATGGTGCCCAACGCGAGACTGTTGCTATTCACTTGATCGGCGCCCGCGAGACGGCTAACCACGAACTCTGCGAGCTTGAGTGGCGTCATGCTCCGGGCTTCCCGGGCGCGAAGCATGACGTGGGCCCTAGCGATCTGAGCATCCGACGGACGCTCGCGTCGCAGACTCGATGGCGGCGCCCGACTGACTGTCTTTCGCGGCTCTGCAAGGCGGTCGCCGCTGATCATGTCGCCAGACGGGAATGGATCGCTTACCGCAGGGAGATTTCCCGCTAGGGCAGTGGCGATAGCTTGTTTGACCAAGTGATCCACAGGCCGCAGCGAACGCAGCCGGTAGTCAAGATAGGCCAGCGCACGACGGTTGGCGCGACGGATCTCGTCGTCGAGTCGGTCGAGGTATTCGTCGATTCGATTCAGTTCAAGAAGGCGATGAATGTCCTTTTCGAAGAGGAGCTCCGCTTTGTGGCGATCGCCAGCGCAACGCTTCGTCTCATACCAAGTGATCAACCGCAGCCGGTGGCTTTCCGTCGAGGACAGTTCCTCCACGGCCCGGATGATTTGTCGGCGGCGCGACAGAGGGTGCTCTTTGGTGCGCAGCTCGCGGTAGTCGCCAATGAACACCTGCTCGATGTAGTCGCTGAAGAAGCGCCGAACGTACTCGGCCGTGGTGGTCTCACGTGCAAGAGCCTCCATGATGTCGCGGATGTTCGTTCCGGTATTGCGCACATGTTCGAGGAGGTGGCGTGCCTGCTCGGAGGTTTCACTCAGCGTATCACCGTCAGCCTTACCTTCGACGACCTGCTGGATGTTAAGGTCGATGGAGCGGATCTTTCCGGACAGGAATACGGGTCCGGTCTCGGCGAATGACACCAGGATTGTCAGGAACTGGTTGACCGTCGGCCGCATCGTGACGCGCTTCTCGACACCATGTTTCTCCAGGCGAAACCAGCCAGCCTCTTCGAAACGGTGGAAGACCTGGATGGCGCGAATGTTGATGGGGGTTTCCGGTGAGTCGCCATCCTCGGTTTCCCAGATGTCCTGGGTAAGCAGCTCGTCCTCAATGTCCTGCACGATCTCGCGCACTGAGAAGCCTTGACTGGGTGGCAGAGGAGCATCAGGGCCAAAGCGTTTCTCGTGCAGACGGCAAAGCAGGGCCCAGTAGCGATGTCGGTTGGCTGAGGCAAGTGGTGCGAAAAGCCGGTCGGGCAATCGCTCAAACAAGAGTGTTGCCGCCGTCGCACCGGTGCGATGCAGTGCTGGCGTCAGGTGGGAAATAGCCAAGGCTTTACCTCCTCAAGGTTGGCTACCGCCAACTGGTAGTCCGGTGGAAGTTGCTTCTTAACATCAGTCGCCACGCGCGCATCCTGGATGAAGTAGCTCACCAGGGCTCCACGGCACGTTTGCACCCGTGCAGCAGTGTTCCCGAAGTATTCAAAGCGGATTAGCGACTCCTGCTCGGGCGTCAGGTCCGGGTGAGCAATAAGTCGCACTGGGACGCTGGTTAGCCAGGCCTTGTCGTTCTGTTCACCTTGGATCGCAGATGCCGATAACAGTTTGGCATTAACAATCCGGCCCAGCGCATAGTCTCGGAAATCCTGTCGAACGTCGCAATAAGCGCGCACATGCCAACGGCGGCCAGCTCGAATCAGACTGTGTGGAGAGATAGTCCGTTGATGCGGCTCGGGATGCTGCATGGATCGGTAAGTCAGTTGAATGGCCCGACCTTGCCGGATCGCCTCGGAAATGATGGCAAAGTGCTGCGGGGACGGTGTCGAGAGATCGGGAAATGCGGCCAAGAGACCGCCTTCGCCTAGGGTGCCCTCGGTGGCCGCATACGGCATGCCAACGAGCGCCAGGTATTTAGCTAGAGAGGTGGCATCCTCGAATCGTCGAGGATCGGCGATGCGCCAGGCTTTGTATGTTTCCGGCGTCGCATGGAAGCTTCGAGTCCTTGTGTCCCAGACAAGCCATTCCGGATGCTGCTCACGGAGTTCCCGAATCCAAACGCTGGCCCAGTTGGAACTGATGCCAAAGAGATCCATCAGCCGTCCACGATTCAAACGCCCCTCCCAGATTAGGAGAAGCTTGAGCATCGTCAGTCGTTGATGTGGTGTATCGCTTTTTCCAACCATACCTTAAAGAGTATCATACTTTTTTAAGTACTATACGTAACAGCCCATAGACGCCATAAGCCAGATGCACAAGCCGCTCTGGACATAGTAGGCAGCGAGCTTGGGAGACACGCCGAACGACTCCAGCGTGACGAAATCCAATAGCGTGCACGAGGAAGCTCAGTCTGCAATCGCTTGATTAGATAACGACTTAAATTTCTAGCCATTTACGAAACATGCTGCATTTTCTAATCACTCGTCAGAGGAATACAGAATTTTCACGGAGATTCGCATTTTTCTGGAGTTTGGCATCCAAATTCAACCATGCACTTCGCTGCGGGGCTTGCAATGTCTGACCAGCAAACCTCATATTGTCGGCGGACGGCCGTCGCCAGCAACCGTAATATGGCGCACCGATATCATCGCTGATCTCGCTGCTCAGCCACGCTGGATGTTGATGCAGCAAGTGAGTACTTTGTCTCCCCTCCTCCGCGCAGGTTGAAATAGTGCCGAGCAGAGCCTCAAATCAAAATGAAGGAACGACTGTCAGTAGCCTTGGTGACCCTCAATAGATACTGCGTTCTAGAAATGATGTACTATCTCTTCCGATGGGTACAGGAATGGGCTCACCAGTCTTTTGAAGAGCAGAAAAGAACCTTGTAAACCAAGGGAATAATTGGACTTTCGTGTTCCCGTTTCCCGCTCCAAATTCTTAAAAAAGCCCAGACTTCGGTCTGGGCTTTTTTATTGAATGGCGGCTTTCCAATCGGCTTCACAGTACGCCGAACGATAACGGCCTATACACAGAAATCCAGGCCCAGTATCAATCTCGTAGTCTCTATTCGTCCGTCGGACGCGACTGGCTATCCGGCACATAAACAATCTCCCCGCTTTGCAGCCGGTAAGCCGTACCCACACGTTCGCCCTGGCGGTTGCCCGCCTGAGCGTCGCCGGCTACGTATCGGCTGACCACGCCGCCCTGGCGAGTGATGATTTCCATATCGGACTTACCGGGATTCTTGACCATGGTGAAGTCCTTGGATGTGAGCAGATCGGCCATCTTCAGGTTCGAGACCAGGGCGATCATGAGGGCCAGCGCAAAAACCAGCGCCACATCGAATAGATTGATCAGAAATCCCAGCGGATCCATATCATCGCTGTCTGCACCCGTACCGCGCAGTATGGAACGGCGCCGGCTCATGCCTTTTCCCGCAGTTTGCTGCTCAGGAATTCCAGCAGAGACAGATCATCGAGCGCCCAGCGGCTGGCGCTCTGGTGCAGCAGGAATCCCATCGCGCCGATCACCAGGCCGACGACCGTCGTCGCAAAGGCGACCTCCATCTTGCGCGCGAGCAGACTGATGTCGCCCGCGGCCAGGCCCACCAGCGCCGGACCGAGCGGAATCAAGGTGCCCATGAGTCCCAGCAAGGGCCCGATCCGGGTCATGCTGCGGTATAGCGCCAACTGCCTGTCCGTGCCCAGTTCAAACTCGGTGATCACCCGCTCGTGCCAGGCCGCGTCGGCGGGCGCCTGCCGCAAGGCGGCCGCTGCGCGTTGCAGCGGCTGGCCGGAGGCCCGCCCATCTTCGAGCGCCTCGATGAGCATACCGATGCCCGCTTCGGGCAGATGGCCGTCGGAGCCCATGCCGATGCGGCGGCGCCACCGCAACCGATCCGACCAGCGGCCATAGTATCCGCCCGTGGCCAGCAAGCCGCGCGCGAGCAGATAGAGGATGGCGACCACGACCGGCACCTGCAGGGCGGCGGCAATCCAGGAAAGGGTTTGTATCAACTGTTCCAATTCATCGATTCCAAGTAGAGCGGCGCTGCCAGAACCAGCCCAGCGCCATGAAGACAAGTACGGCGGCGGCCACAACGCCTAATCGCGCCCACATGGCTGGCATGGGATCCGCAGGTAGCGCTTGCGCGGGCCTGGCCAGCCAAAGTCCGATGGCCGCCTGCGCGATGTGCAGCACAACTCGCAGCCCCGAGCGCATCAGCCGGTCCGGCAACAGCCAACGCAGCAGGCAGGCGCTCGATACAAACAAGCCGGCGAATGCCATGGCGCAGATCCATGACACAAGGTCGTAGTCCAGGCCATCGACCGCCAGCATGGCCGCCACCTGCCCGAAAAACAGGACGGCCAGCAAGGACGGCGGCGGGCATGCGCCCACGATGCGCCACTTCAGGCCCGCCCCGTCCTGGGCAACGGCCAGCGCCTGACCGCCAAGGACGAGCGCTTCGAGCAGCAACAGCGCCGACAGATCCAGTCGCCTTTGCGGATCGGACACCCAACTGACCACTTCAGCCAGGCTGGTTCTGCCGGCCACTTCGCCCGTCATCAGCACGCCTCCGCCCATCGCCACCGCCAGCATCATCAAGCCGCGTGGGCGCAGCGCCGACATCTGTGCCGCGGCCAGCACCAGGCATACGGCGGCAAGCACGAGCACGAAAAGCTGAACCAGATTCAAGCGTCCCTCCCCGCAACGGCGTGGCGCCAACGTACCCAGGCAATTACCGCCGCCAGCATCAACAGCAGGCCAAGCACGGCGCTCGCGGGAATGGCCGGCCCCCGCCAGGCGGGCGGGGTTTCCGCGGATTTCGTCTTCGTGACGGGGCTTGGTTCCAGGCCTGCGTCCCGCTCCGCTGGCGACTGCCCGGCGGAACCGCCTTCCTTGCTCAAGACCACGCCCTTGTCGATGTCGATCAAGGCGCCCTCATTGGCCTGCTGCAGGCTGTCCTCGTAGGGCTGGCGCTGCGCGGCCTCGAGCTGCTGTGCAATGAATGCACGCAGTGCCCGGTTATCATTGACGAACCCGGTGCCGCTTGCGCCAAAACGCGAGACCAGATCGGCATGCAGGTTCGCCACTGAGCGCAGCACCCGCTCGCCGGGCTGCCAGTACCCCTTGCGCGCCGTCTCCAGCATTACCGCCGTCATCTCCTGCAAGGCGTAAGGATTGGTTTTCTCGAAGAAGGCATGCAGCCCGAGGTTCTGCGTATCTTGCACGTAGGTCTGGTAGAGGGCATCCCATAGCGTGGGCCGGATGACCGAAGGCTTCATCACATTCCAGCCATACACATTCCTGAAGGTTTCAGCGAACGTCTCGGCCGAGGACGCCCCGCCCTTGGTCATGGCTTCTATATACGCCGGATTGAGCAAGGTGGCACGCGCCTCGACGGCGATCGCGGCGCCCGCTTCGCGCACAATCGGGCGCGAGGGGTTGCGCAGGTCGCTGAAGTACGCCGCCGGGTCTTTGCCGGTGACTTCGCGCACCGCCAGGTTCAGCCCGCCCATGAACTCGTAGACGTGATCGAGCGAGATAGGCCCCCAGGTATTGGATTGCAGCGGCTGGATCACCATGTCGGTGCCGGCCAGCGCGGCCTCGAAGACGCCGGGCCGAAAGGCTCCCCACAGATCTCCTTCGCCAAACGCCGCGCCCATGTTGTTCAGGTAGGTGTGTGCCACCTGCGAGGCGTCCCGCCAGCGGTCTCCTGCCTCGACCATGCCCATGATGCCCGTGCCATAGCTGCCATTGACTCCACCGAAAACCCGGACCGAGGCAAAGCGCCGGGCATCCATCGGCGACAGGCCCCGGTCCTTGAGTTCGCGTTCCACGGCCCGAACGCCCTGCGCCACCGCGTTGTCCTCATCGCGCGCGCCGGCCGCCAGTGCCACGGCCTGGTTGATCAGGTACAGGCGCGATGCCGCCAGATCACGCAACTGGCCCGAGGTCTGCACCACCACATCGATGCGCGGGCGCGCGAGCTCGGCTTGCGGGACCAGGCGCAGGCTGGCGATACGGCCAAAGGGATCGCGCACCGGCTCCACTCCCAGCAGATAAAGGATTTGCGCAAGCGCCACGCCCTCGGTCTGGATGAAGTCGCCCGCCCATAGCGTGAAGGCCACTTTCCGGGGCCAGGCGCCATCGTGCCCCGCCCGATGCTCGGCAAGCAACTGGTCGGCCAGGCGCACGCCCACCCGCCAGGCCTGTTCGGAAGGCGTTTTCTCGGCATCGATGGAAAACAGATTGCGGCCGGTGGGCAGCGCGTCGGGATTGGCAATCGGATCGCCGCCCGATGAAGGCGGCGTAAACCCGCCGGCCAGCGCATTGTCCAGCGCGGCAAGCTCGCGCGCGGGGCTGGCCGCAAGCAGCTTCTGATAGCCCGGAATGGCGGCCAGGCGGTCGCGCAAAGTCAGCACTGCTTGCGCAAACGCGCGTTCACGCTCTTCACGCCGGGCCAGCTCGTGCTCCAGCTCGTGCTCCAGCTCGCGTTGCATTCCTTCCAACGCAGGCAGTGCTCCCGTCAGACGGGTTTTCAGGTCTTCCGGCAGCGTCGGCGCTTCGCGCCAAAAGCGGATGGCGGCAAGCGTATCGCGCAGTTGCGCCTCGTCCATGGAGGCCGTCCGCTGGGCCAGCTGCTGTCCGCTCATGCGTTCAAGCCTGGGCAGTTCGGCCCGCGCACGCTCGGCCAGGGCCTGGCGCTGTTGCCCAGCCTGCTTCTGCGCACGGGCCAGTATGGCCGGATCGTTCAGCAAGTCCAGCACCTTGGCGCGTGCCGAATCGGCGCGCATGGCCAGCAGCAAGGCCCGCACATCGCTGTCGGTGGCGATATCCAGCCCCCGCGCCATCGCCGGAATGGCGCGCGCCACGCTGCGCGCTTTCTCCAGCGCCTGCGGATCGAGCGTGCGCATCGCCTGCTTGAACTTTTTATCGGACCGCAGCGCCAACAGGAACGCACGCTTTTCCGGATCGGACGCGGCGCGCACCAGGTGGCGCAGCAAGGTGCCATCATCCGTTGCGGCTTGCATGCGCTGCGATGCGCCATCGGACGAACGCGACGCGCCCAGGTTCATGAAGCCTTTGACAAGATCCTCATCGCTGGGCTTTTGTTGCGCGTGCTCCCAGGCCTGGGCGCGTCGCAGTTCGGAATCGCTGACAACGCGCGCCAACACCTGTGCGGACTCGGCCCCTGCCGCACTGGCCTGAGTGATCAGCGCATCGGCCCGGCCGCGATAGTGCTCGGCCAACCATGCGGCGCTGTCCAGCTGCGCGCGCACGGCCACCCCGCGTGCCACATCGAGCTCGGCCAGCGCCTGGATCAGGGCATCCCGCCCCATGAGACGCGCCGAGGCGCGCTGGTCGTCCAGCGCATACGCGACGCCCAGCGTATACAGTCCGGCGGTGATCTTGGCATGCTCCAGGGTTTCCACGTGGTCCGCCAGCTTATGCAATTGATCCACGCTCCAGGCCGCGTCCGCCGGAAAACCCAAGTCCTCGTGCAGCGTGAGGGCTATCGCCTGGCGCTGCGTATCCTTGGCGTACTCGGCCTTCAGCGCCGGGCTCTCGGCGTGGTCCCAGGCTTGCAGCCGGTCGGCCAGCTGCTTGGCCCCCCCCTGCGCCCCGCCCTCGCGGAAGGCCGGCGTCAGATGCGAGACGATGGTGGCGTAGCTGCGCCGCTTGGCAATGATGGCCTCGCCCACATTGCCCATGGTGTACAGATAGATGTGCGGCGTTTGCCCGATCAGGGCATCGGGCCAATCGTGATCGGACAGGCCCACTTGCTTCCAGGGAGTGAACTCCAGGCTGCCATGGGTGCCGAAGTGCATGATCGCGTCGGCCTGGAATACGTTGCGCGTCCAAAGATAGGAAGCCAGGTATGGCCAGGGCGGCGCCAGATTCGTGCCATGCACGAGCTTGAACGTGTCGTCCCCGATACCCGGCAAGGGTTGCGGCAAGAGCACGATATTGCCCAAGGGAACACGCGCCACGGCGACCTGATCATCCACACGCAGATAGCTGCCTGGCGCAGGACCGAATTGCTTGGCGGCCTGGTCGCACAACGATTGCGCGATACTCGCGCCGCACCACGTTTCCAACTGTGCGGCGGATACCAGCGCCGGATGCGAATGGCGCGCGAAGGCCGCGAAGTCGCCCTTGGCGTAGGGGCCGATATTCGGTCCGCGCTGCTGAAGCAGCCGGGCAAACCCCTGAACCGTATCGGGCAATCCCTCGATACGGTAGCCTTGTGCCTTCAGATGCTGGAGCAACGCATACAGGGACGGCACCACCTCCAGGTCGCCCGCGGTCAGTGCGCTTTGACCCGGTCCCTTGTAATAGTAGATCGCCAGTTTCTTCTGGTCATTGGGCGTGTTCTTGAGCGCCACCGTACGCCGCACGAGACTGGCAAAACGCGCCAGTCGCTCGGGCAAAGCCCGAAAAACCTTCAAGCCGTTCGCATCGCGCGCCTGCGCCGCGATCACCATGGGTGCAATCGCGCCATCCAGTTCCGGCAGCGTCACCGACATGGTCAACAGCCCGCCATCGTAGCTGCGCTGGTCGCGCTCCCAGTCGCTTTGCTCATCGAAAATGGTCAAGGGCGCGAATAGCGGAACATTGCGCCGGGCCAGCCACGCTTGCGCTTCATCGGCCTGCCCAAGGGTCAGCCGCCCATGAGGCATGTACATCACCGCCGCCGGATCCACCTGCTGCAAGAGCGCCAAGCGACGGCCCACCGCCGAGATGGGCACCACATTGAAGCCTTTGGCCTCAAATGCCCGGATCACCGCATCGACGTGTTCGCGATTGGCATTGAAGGGACCGGGCACACTGGTCAGCAGAGCCAGGCGCGGCCGGCCCGCTTGCCAGCCCGGCTGAGCCTGGCGCCATGCCCGAAAGGCCGCAAAGTCGGTAAACACCGCCGTCTCATCCAGGCCAAAGAACACGTCCCTGGGCATTTCCTCGGGAGACTGCACGGCAGCGGAAAAAAGAGGCTTGCCATCGAATATGCGGCGCGCATAGTTCAGCAGCTGCGCATAGTTTCGCCGTCCCCCGTTACGCAGGTAGCCCGACACGGCATCCAGGTCAGCGCCTTTAAGGTTGCTCACATCGTGGCGCGGGTCGGTCGCGCCATCCACGTAGACAGGCGCATCCGAGGCGCCCATCGCACGCAAACGCGCCAGCTGCGCCTCGCCCAGCTTCAGGCCCCGGCCAAAGACAAGCGCCAGGTCGTAGCCTCCAATGCTGTCCAACTGCTCCGTTTTCAGCGCCTGCACGCGGACGAGAACGTTCGGGCGCGCCTGAATGATGCGCGCGGCCTGAAAGTCCGGATAGTTCACCAGCACCACGCGCGTCGGCGCGAGCCAATAGTGCCAGACGGCGCCCAACAGGCTCAAGAGCAGCACCGCCACCACACCATACCTGATCGCGCGGCGAGAGCGCGGCCATAGCGCCGCCCATCGATCAAGCCATCTCGTTCGACTCATGATTTTTCTTTTCACCATCAATAATGTGATGTTATAACATATCATTTTTTAACACACTCTTACGGCCTCACATGATTCGATCCCACCACTGGACGCCTCTTGCACTGGCGCTTGCCGGCGCTTTCTCACACGGTGCGCATGCGCAAGACAGCCCCTTTTCCCATGCACAAACGTCCACGACACACACAGCGCAACTAGCCCCCGTAGTGGTCACCGCCACCCGCCAGTCAACCGAAGCCTTGACGACGCCGGCCACCATCAGCGTCATCGACCAGGCGCAGATGCAGGAAAACCTTGTCACCGATTTCGGCGAACTTTTCCGCTACGAGCCGGGCATAGCCGTCAAGCGCGAGCCGCGAGGCCGAGGCGGGGAAGCGGGGATTGAAGTGCGTGGCATCGGCGGACAGCGCCTGGCAATGCTGGTGGATGGGGTGAGGCTGCCCAATGGCTACGCAGCCGCGGGCGCCAATCTGGGCCAGCTCAAGCTGGATCCGGCTTCGCTCTCGCGCGTGGAAGCCTTGCGCGGTCCGGCATCGAGCCTGTACGGCAGTGACGCGCTGGCCGGTGTCGTGCTGTTCCGCACCCTGTCTCCAGCCGACTTTCTGGATGATGCACGCAACTTCGCAGGCAATGCCTCGATCGGCTACGACGGCGCCGATAACAGCCGCTCGGCCACCGCGAACCTCGCATTTCGCGCCGGTCCCACGCAGAACCTGATCTCGGTGGCCGCTCGCGAAGGCCATGAACTGGAAAACAACGACACCAGCGCCGTGCCCAATCCGCAAGACTTCCGACAGCAGAACGTGCTGCTCAAATCAATCTTCGATCTGGGTGCGTCACAAACGCTCACGCTGACCGGCGAGCACTACACGCAAAGCGTCAAGACGGACCAGGACTCGCTTGCCGGGCCGATCGCCGGGGGCACACGCATCAACCGCAGCACGGCGGACGACGACAGCACGCGTTCGCGCCTGGGGCTGGCCTACCGCTGGGATGCCCGGGCCGGATGGTTTGATACGCTGAAAGCGCAGATCGACTATCAGCGCAGCACCAGCAAGGAACGCACGGCCGAGCGTCGTCAGCCGCCGGGCGCATCGCCGGTCCTGCTGCGCGAAACCCTGCTCTCGTACCGCGAACCGCAATGGTCGGGCTCGTTTCAGCTCGACGGCCACGCGGCGACCGGCGCCCTCGCCCATCGCTGGGTGGCGGGCGTTGACCTGCTGTCCAAATCGATCAGCTTCTACAACGATGCCAACCAGCGCATGGCCGCCGGAGGCGCCTCCACCAAGGTGATCGACGGCGACGTCTACCCGCGCAAGATCGCGCCGGACACCGATGTACGCAATATCGGTGTATTCCTTCAGGACGAGATCGCTTTTGGCGACGGGCGCTTGAAACTCACACCCAGCCTGCGCTACGACTATTACAAGCTATCGCCCAAGCCCGATGCCGAGTTTGCCAACGTCAACGTGGCCAACAGCGAGCCGGTGGGTTTATCCAAAAGCGCGCTTACGCCGCGCTTGGGGCTTAGTTACGAATGGCGCCCAAGGCAAGTCGTCTATGCCAACTATGTCACCGGTTTCCGGATGCCCACCTATGATCAATTGAACCGGATCGGCCAGGTGCCCGTGGCCACCTTCATCCATGATTTCATTCCTGCTCCAGACCTCAATCCCGAGCGCAGCCGGGGGGTGGAACTGGGCATTCGCGGCGAGTCCGAGCTGGGCACATATGAATTGACGGGGTATTACAACCGATACAAGGATTTCATCGACACCCAGATGATCGCCTATATCCCCCCTGGGGCAAGCGGTGGTCCACGCGCCATCCGCCGCTTTCAGTCGCGCAATATCGGCGAGGTCGAAATCTATGGCATCGAGGCCAAAGGCTCGCTGTCGCTGAACCCATGGCTCGACAGCAAAGACCGATGGCGCCTGATAGGCGCAGCCCAGTGGTCGATGGGCAATGACCTGAGCAACGACCAGCCTTTGAATAGCGTGCAGCCCTTCAGGCTGGTCGCGGGCCTGGCTTGGGATGCCGCGGGCGGCGGATATGGCGCCCGGTTGACCAGCACCTTGGTCTCAGCCAAAAAACGGGTCAACAAAGATTTGACGCAAACCGGCCCCACCGCCCCGGTGCCCTTGACCACCGCCGGCTACACGACGGTTGATATGACTGGCTACATGCGCCTGGGCAAGCAGGCCACGCTCAATCTTGCAGTGTTCAATCTCTTTGACCGCAGATACTACGATTGGTCGAGGGTCAGCGGCTTGACCGGCAACGACGCCCGACTTGCCGCTTACACTTCGCCGGGGCGAACGATCTCGGCGAATCTGCGGATGGAGTTCTAAGAAGAAAAGAATGGGGCCGCGTGCCGGACGCTGTCGTGCAATTCGATGACAGCTTCGCAATTCAGGCACACCGAGCGGCTCTGTATTGATATGTTATAACGTTTCATATAAGCTTTTATAACTCTGCGATCGAAGAAAGGCATCCCATGTTCAAATCAACAAAGCGTGCCAGTATGGCCGGCCTTGCCGCGCTGGCCTTACTGGTGTGGCCGCAAGCCAATGCTCACGAACTGCACGTCGTCTCCACGTTTTCCATCATCAGCGATTTCGCCAGGAACGTGGGTGGCGAGCGGATCACCCTGACCACATTGGTCGGTCCGAGTGGCGACGCTCATTCGTATGAACCCAAACCGACTGACGCGGTAGCCATCGGCCAGGCCGACGTGGTGCTGGCCAATGGCCTGCACTTTGAAGGCTTTCTTGACCGCTTGGTCCGTGCATCGGGCAGCACGGCCCCGGTAATAACACTTACCCAAGGTGTCGAGCTGCTGCGCAATACCGAGGAAGAAAATGACGGTCACGGCGAGCATGGCCACGATCACGGTCACGACCACGATGACCATGAACATGGCCCGCAGGATCACGCGGAAGAACCAGCCAGCTCACACGATCACGGCCATGAAAAGAAGCATGCCCATCACCATCACCATCACCACGGCGAGTATGACCCGCATGCCTGGCAGTCTGTGCGCAATGCGCAGATTTACGTGAACAATATCGCCGAGGCTTTCTGCGCCGCCGATGCGGCCGGTTGCCCAAGCTACCGGGCGAATGCCAGAACATACGATGAGAAGCTGCGGGCGCTGGACGCCGAGCTTGAAGTCACCGTGGCGCAAATCCCTGCCGCCCAACGCACGATCATCACTTCGCACGATGCCTTCGGCTATCTGGGACGCGCATACGGCCTTCAATTTCTGGCTCCACAAGGCGTCAGCACCGAATCAGAAGCCTCCGCCGCGGGCGTCGCCTCATTGATACAACAGATCAAGGACCAGAAGGCATCGGCCATCTTTCTTGAAAACGTCAGCAATCCTCGGCTGATCCAGCAAATAGCCAACGAGATGGGCATGAAGATTGGCGGCAAGCTCTATTCCGACGCCTTGTCAGCAGCGGATGCCCCCGCCTCTACCTATATCGACATGATGCGGCATAATGTCAGTACGATTCGGGACGCCGCCCTGGGGCGATGAAGGCCCGGAAACCGCTCAATCCCGATCGAAACTCAACTCAGGCCAATCGCAAGACCCACACCACGTGAATAGACCACTCGCTGCGCTGGCTTTAGCGCTTGCGCCGTTCAGCCTGCACGCCCACCCGCATGCCTGGATCGACGTGCGAAGCACGGTCGTCCTGTCGGCCGAAGGGCTGATCACCGCCATTGAAGAGGAATGGCTGTTCGATGACCTGTACAGTGCGGCCATCCTGGAAGGCCTGAGGGAAGACAGCCCTGAGAAAAAAGCCGTGGTGAGTGACTTTGCCGCCGAGGTCATCGACAATCTGGGCCCGTATGGCTATTTCATGCGCATCACAGCCAATGGCCGTCCGATCAGATTGAATACCGTTACCCAGTTCAAAAGTGAAATGAAGGGCGAGCAGTTGCAGTTGTCTTTTACCGCCCCGCTGGCCCAGCCCGTAGACCCCCTGCGCGATGACGTCGGCTTCTCCGTGTACGACCCCACTTATTTCATTCAGATGACGCATCGGCCGGAAGAGCCGCCAACCATCAGGAGCGATAAACAATACCCTTGCCGGGCGCAGGTGGTACCGCCCAATCCGACCGCGGAAGACATTGCACGGGCGTTCGCCCTGGACCGTGGCGCGACGCCCGAAGAGGGCCTGGGCGACCTTTTCGCGGAAAAGGTGCATATCCAATGCGACTGATGCGCGGACCCTCTGTGCGCGTACTGGCCATTTGTGCACTTGCGGGCGCGCTGTCGATTCTCATGTGGGGGTTGCTGAACCATTATGCCGTGTGGAGCAGGCTTCTGGCCTGGGTCATGACCACGCAGGCCGCGTTGCACCAGAAGCTCGCCTGGACCATACGCCTGGTGGCCGAGCATGGCTGGACGGCAAGCTGGCCGCTCATCGGCATCAGCCTGCTCTACGGTATCTTCCATGCCGCCGGGCCGGGGCACGGCAAAGCGGTGATCGCGACCTACCTGGGTACAAGCAGTACGCGGCTGCGCCGTGGCCTGTTCCTGTCGATCTCGTCGGCCATTGTTCAAGGCCTGGCGGCGGTGGTGCTTGTGGAAGTCGCGGCGAACGTGCTGGGCTACACATTGCGGCGCACCCATGGCGCCGCCGGCCAGTTGGAAAACGTCAGCTTCGCCCTGGTTGCGCTGCTGGGCTCGGTGCTGGCCCTGCGCAGTGCCAGAGGGCTGTATCGCCGCTGGCGCCAATTCAAACGAAACACGGGCTCCTTATTTTCAAGCGGCGGCGGATTGCAGGCATACTGTGCGGAGTGCGGCGGCCCGCATCAACTGACTCGCGAGCATCTGGATCAAGCCCTGACCTGGCGTACCGCGATCCCCATCATCCTGGCGATCGGGATGCGGCCTTGCACCGGGGCAATACTCGTGCTGCTTGTCGCCCATTCGTTCGGCTTGCGCTGGGCCGGCATTGCCGCCGTGCTGGCCATGTCGCTCGGTACGGCTGCAACCGTGAGCCTGCTGGCCACCGCCACCGTGTCGTTTCGGCATGTGACGCTGCGATATTTCCAGCACGGCCGTGCCGCTTCGCATCGCGCGGGGTTTGTTTTCGACCTGCTGGGCCTGCTTGGCGGAGCGGCAATTGGCCTCATGGGAGCCGGCCTTCTCCAGCAGGGGCTGAACACCGCTCCGCATCCGCTTTTGTAGCGTGCCAAGTCCGGCTGGCGGGTCCACGGTACGCGGTTTGCTGCTTCTCCGCAAATCTGTTGGCGACCCGCCTTTCCCAGATGTCCGGCGCCGCCACACTGATACAATCCATCGCAACGGCGCCGGCCATCTGAAACCAGGCCAGGATCGAGACCAAGCTGCCCATGCGGAAAATCGCGAGTTGTCTAATATCAATATGATGCATGTCCGGTCCTGCGCTTCAGTTCACAAGGGCCCAAACTCAGGTTTGGGCTCTTTGTTTTGCGCGCGCCAATTTCCTTGGACGATGAAAGGACGCAGGCAATGAACATTGCATTGATTCTGTTGATGATTGTTGTGGCCTGGCGAGTGCTGTGCCTGCGTTACCAGCGCACGCACATTGCCTTGCTGGGGCGGCATTTGGCCGGCTTCCAGCTTGAGCGCCACATGGAAACGCTGACGCAGGGCTATACCCGCGCCATCCACGAGAAAGCTGAAACACGCCAGATACAGGTGCTGGAAACCTTCGCCCAGACTGAACGCACTGTGGCGGCCCAAGTTCAGTCGCTGGCCGACGCGATGCAAAAGGAAAGCGCACAGGCCGCCAGCATCGGCTCGCTCCCGTTCTGCGTGCCTTATGCCGAACTTTTTCTTCCCAATCTGACGCGGGATTTCCGTGAGTTGCTGCGTATCCATGCAATCGGATTGCGCCATGTGGTGGACAACGAAGACAGCCTGGATATCAAGAACCGCGCCTACCACCTTTCGGCTGAGCTGTATCTGCTGCAGCACAGCTGCCACTGGTTTTGCAAATCCCGTGGCGTGGCCGATACGCGGCTGGCGCTGCGGCATCAAGTCACCCACCAGAAAGTGCTGGAATCGGTGTCGGCCACGACCCGCTCGGCTTATCTGCGGTGGCTGGGGGATGCCAATGAGCGGTAGCCGATCGGCGTCGAACTAGGGCGGGCCAAGCCGGCGCGTTCAAACACGGCGTATAATGCGTCTTGCATTTCCTTCATGGGTTCCCTAACCCCATCCATCAAAAAGGTCCATCATGACATCCGCCTCCGCCCCGCAATCGCGGGTATCGTTCTACCTTGCCTTGCTGGTAGCGTTTCACGTCCTCATCATCATCGCCAGCAACTACCTGGTGCAGCTGCCCATCGACCTGTTCGGTTTTCACAGCACCTGGGGCGCCTTCAGCTTTCCCTTCATTTTCCTGGCCACCGACCTGACCGTGCGCCTGATCGGCAAGGCCGAGGCACGCAGCGTGATCGCGCGAGCGATGGTGCCGGCGCTGATCGCCTCCTACACCGTGTCGGTCCTCTTCCATGAAGGCCGCTTCAATGGCTTCGACGCACTGGGCGAATTCAACACCTTCGTGTTCCGCATCGCTTTCGCCAGTTTCGCCGCCTATGTGCTGGGCCAGTTGCTGGACGTACAAGTCTTCGACCGCATGCGCCGCAGCTATGTGCGCTGGTGGGTGGCGCCGGCGGCCGCTTCCGTATTCGGGCAGGCGCTGGACACGGTGGCCTTCTTCGGCATTGCCTTCTGGCGCAGCAGCAATCCCTTCATGGCCGAGCATTGGGGCGAGATCGCCGTCGTGGACTACGTCATCAAGCTGGCGGTCAGCCTGCTGCTGTTCGTGCCCATGTACGGTGTCGCCCTGAACGCCATCACCCGTGCCATGAAGCGGCGCACTGCCGTGTTGGCCGGGGCATGACCGCATCGGGGCGAACCCATCGCCGCGCCCTGGTCCTGTTCTCCGGCGGCCAGGATTCCGCCACCTGCCTGGCCTGGGCGCTGACACATTACAGCCATGTCGAAACCCTGGGCTTCGACTACGGCCAGCGCCACCGGGTGGAGCTGGACTGCCGCGCCACGCTGCGCCGCCGCATGGCCGAACAGCAAGCCGATTGGGCGGTACGCCTGGGCGAGGATCATCTGCTGAATGTGGACGTGCTGGGGCAGTTGGGATCGTCGGCGATGACGGACGACATCGCCATCGCCATGCAGGCCGACGGCCTGCCGAATACGTTCGTACCGGGCCGCAATCTGTTGTTCTTCACGCTGGCGGCCGCCCTGGCCTATCGGCGCGGGCTGGACGTGCTGGTGGGCGGCATGTCGCAGACGGATTATTCCGGCTACCCCGACTGCCGCGACAATACGCTGAAAGCCCTGCAGGTGGCGCTGAGCCTGGGCGTGGATCGCCCGCTAACATTGGAAACCCCATTGATGTGGCTGGACAAGGCGGACACCTGGGAATTGACGCAGCAATTGGGCGGCGTGCCACTGGTGGAATTGCTGCGCACGGAAACCCATAGCTGCTATCTGAACCAACGCGATACTTTGCATGCCTGGGGCTATGGCTGCGGCGGCTGCCCGGCTTGCACGCTGCGCGAACAGGGATACCGGCTATGGCTGTCGCGGCGGCTGGCTTCCTTCTGAAACGACACTGACGGCCTCTCGCCGGCCCCACGCTCCTGGGCGCCGCCGGCTCGGCGGGCATGGGGATTGCTGCCTTGCTGCTTTCTAGTCTTGCAGCCCTTCCCTAAATGCGCCAACCATGGCGCCGCATCCCTCCCAGGAGAAATCGATGATGAAATTGCTTGTACGCATGGCGGCCGGCGCCTTTTTCTGCACGGCAAGCCAGGCCTATGCCGATATCACGGTGAACATGCACGAGGCCACCGACAAGGGAGCGGGGAAAGCCCTGGGCGCCGTCACCATTTCCGAATCGCAATATGGCCTGGTATTCACGCCCAAACTCACCGGCTTGTCTTCGGGTGTCCACGGCTTCCATGTTCATGAGAATCCCAGTTGCGATGCCGCCGAAAAAGACGGGAAAATGACGCCGGCCCAAGCAGCCGGAGGGCACCTGGACCCCAAGAAAACCGGCAAGCACGGTTTGCCCTGGGGCGACGGCCACCTGGGCGACCTTCCCGCGCTTTACGTCAACGAGGATGGGACGTCGGACATTCCCGTGCTCGCCCCGCGCCTGAAACTGGCCGACGTAAAGGAGCGGTCGCTGATGATCCACAAAGGCGGCGACAACTATTCCGATCATCCGAAACCGCTGGGCGGCGGCGGAGCACGCATGGCTTGCGGCGTCATTGAATAGCGCCGGCGAGGCGGCATCGGAAACTCAGCCGCGCCAGGCCGCCTTGATCGTATCGATGTCGATCTTCCTCATGCTCATCATGGCGTCGAACGCGCGCTTGGCCGCTGCGCGGTCAGGATCCGTGATCGCGGCCGTCAAGGCACGGGGCGTGATCTGCCACGACAGCCCCCACTTGTCCTTGCACCAGCCGCAGGCGCTTTCCTGACCGCCGTTTTCGACGATCGCATTCCACAAGCGGTCCGTTTCGGTCTGGTCGTCGGTCGCCACCTGGAACGAGAATGCTTCGTTGTGCTTGAACGCCGAACCTCCGTTCAAGCCCAGGCAAGGAATGCCCATGACGATGAACTCGACCGTCAGGACGTCGCCCTGCTTGCCCGAGGGGTAATCGCCTGGAGCGCGATGGACAGCCAGCACCGCGCTATCCGGAAATGTCTCGGCGTAGAAAACCGCGGCATCCAATGCGGCGCCGTCGTACCAGAGGCAGACTGTATTCTTGCTGGCCATGCTTATCCTCGTGAGTTTGGAACAGACGCTCAATTCTAGCCGTGCAGAGGGCCGAACCAATTCAGGAATTTGTATACCGGGGAAGCGAGCCATGGCCCGCAAACGTTCATTGTTCTTCCTTCATGAACAGTGATGACGGAATTTTCCCGTTTATTCGGATTGCATAAACCTTTACAGTCTTCATTGTCGACGCCGGCCCGGCTTCGACGCACTAATGGAGATTGGTACATGGCAACTCGCAAGGTCGTTTTTCCTCCTCGACGCCAGGCCCTTTATGAGCGGAACCGCTATTCGCCGGCAATCAAATCCAATGGATTCCTGTTCGTCTCGGGGCAGGTCGGCAGCCGCGAAGACGGTGCGCCGGAGCCCGACCTGGAAGCTCAAGTCAGGCTCGCATTCGACAATCTGAATGCCATCCTGAAAGCGGCGGGCAGCTCGTTCGACGATGTGGTCGATGTCACCGTCTTCATGGTCGATCCCGAATCGAAGTTCGAAACAATCTGGAAAGTCGTGCCGGAATACTGGGGCGACGCACCTCATCCGACACTGACGGCGGTGGGAGTAACCTGGCTCTACGGCTTCCAGTTCGAAATCAAGGTGATCGCCAGGCTGTCCGACGAGGAAGGGCAAAAAGAATAATGGCGCACCATAGCATGGGATTACGCGGCGCCGGGCCTGTGCTTATGGACCGGCTTCAGCGGGGGCAGGCCGGCCCAGCCAATTGGCGCGCCATCGTCCCTTCTCGATGGCGCCAAATATCAGTTCTTCCAGCAGCCCATAAACACGCTCGGCGGCGGGCGACATGGGAAGAAGCCTGGATCTGGACAGGTACACCGTTCGACTGAGCCGTCCGCCTTCAATTTCAGCCACATCCAGGGCGGTAGCCGAGACGTGTTCATCCATCGCACAGGAAGGAAGTATCGTATAGCCGAGACCGGCACGCACTGCGGCGATCAACAAATTCGGCGCATTGATTTCCGCCACCACATCCGCCTTGAGCCCTTCCGCCGCGCATATCCGCTCGATCTCTTCGCGTATACCGTTAGGACGGCTGAGCAGCAGCAGCGGCAAACGGGCCACTTGCGCCATCGTACAGCGCGTTTTGCCGTCGAGCGAACCTTCCGGCCCGACGAGCTGCAGCGGCTCCGAGACAAGAGGCTTCATCAAGAGGCCGCCGGTGGTCGTGTTGTCGAATGCGATGGCCACGTCAAGCTTGCCCTGCGCAAGAAGCTGGGCAAGCATGGAGCTTGGCCCTTCGATTATTTCCAGTCGAATGGACTTCAGATTGGCGCGCACTTCACGCAAAAGCGGCAAACCCAGCAAGGTCGCCATGGTCCATGGCAAGCCGACCGTTACGGGCCCGGCAGGCCCGGCATCGGCTTGCGCGGCAATCAGATGAGTTGTCTCTATCTGCTTCAGCACCGATTTCGCCTGTTGATAGACGGCCTGCCCTACTTCGGTCGGGGTCACGCCGCGCACGCTGCGGACGAGCAATTTAACGCCCAGCTCCTCTTCCAGCCGATTGATCTGCTGGCTGAGCGCCGGCTGCGCAACATGCAAAGCCTGCGAAGCGCGTGACAGGCTGCCGGCCTCGACGATGCACACGAGGTATTTCAGCTGTCGCAGTTCCACTGTTTCTCCTTGGGCCGACAGGGGCTATATAGAACGGTTATAGCGGTAGACGCATTTCATATTTTACGAGGCGTCTCGGTATCCCTATAGTCGGAAGCTTACCAGGAGGATCGCCAGTGAATGGACGAATTGTGGTGCAGCGGGACGGGCACGTCGCAACCATCACCATAGACAACGAAGCCAAGCGCAACGCCATGACGCAGGCCATGTGGATAGAGATGGGGGATGCCGTACTTGCCCTTTCCAGGGACATGCCAGTGCGCTGCCTGGTGCTGCGCGGCAAGGGAACGCAGGCCTTTGGCAGCGGCGCCGACATCGATGAGTTCGAAAAAATACGATCAAGCAAAGAGCAAGCCATTGAATTCGGCAAGCACGGGCATCGGGCCATGCACGCATTGCGCGATTGCCCCATCCCCACTATTGCCGCCGTGCGAGGCATCTGCGTAGGCGGAGGCCTGGAGCTGGCGGCGGTATGCGACTTTCGCATCGCCAGCACAGCCAGCCGCTTTGGCGTGCCCATCGCCCGCCTGGGCGGCGTACTGGCTTACCCCGAGCTTGAAGGGCTGCTGCGCCTCGCGGGTCCGCAACTCACTCTGGAACTGCTTCTGGAAGGAAGGTTGATGGATTCGGCCGAGGCGTATGAAAAGGGATTGGTCACACGCGTTTTTCCGGAAGACGGCTACGAGGCCGGCCTGCAGAGGATCGTGGACAACATAGCGGCGGGAGCGCCCTTGTCGGCCCGCTGGCATAAGAAATTCGTGGCCAGACTGCTTCAAGGCTCGCCGCTCAGCGAAGCCGAGCTGAATGAGGGCTATGACTGTTTCGACACGGATGACTTCAAGGAAGGATATCGGTCTTTTCTGGCCAAGCGGCCTCCGCTATTCAAGGGAATATAGAAGATGGAAGAAACCTCGGTTCACAAAGGCCCGCTGGCCGGACTGCGCGTCGTCGAATTGGCTCATGTCATGGCGGGTCCGGTGGGCGGACTGATGCTGGCGGACATGGGCGCTCAGGTCATCAAGATCGAGAAGCTTCCGGGCGGGGACGATACCCGCCGTACCACGCCTCCCGCCATCAATGGAGAGTCCGCTTCCTTCATGATCCTGAACCGCAACAAACGAGGCGTTGCCGTGGATTTGAAGGCGGAGGAAGGCAAGGAGTTCGTCAGGCGCCTGATCGGACAGGCGGACGTCGTGATCGAAAACTACCGGCCGGGCACCATGGAGAAAATGGGCTTGGGCTATGACGCGCTTCAGGCGCTCAATCCCGGCCTGGTGTACTGCAAGATCACGGGGTTCGGGCTCACCGGCCCTTACGCGCAGCGCGCCGGCTACGATCTTATCTCTCAAGGCATGTCGGCGCTGATGAGCCTGACGGGCGAAGGTCCGGGCCGCCCGCCCGTCAAGGTGGGCGTGCCTGTTGGAGACGTGACCGCCGGCATCCTGGCGGCGACAGGCGTACTGGCGGCCTACATCGAACGCCTGCGCAGCGGACGGGGCCAATACATCGATACATCGCTGATGGAAGCATCTCTGGTTCATACTTACTGGCCGGCCGCCATGGCATTGGCCACGGGGCACTCTCCCGGACCGATGGGGTCGGCCCACCCGGTCGCAGCGCCCTACCAGGCTTTCCCGACTCAAGATGGCTGGCTCAATATCGGCGCCATCAGCAAGGCCACATGGGTCGGCGTTTCAGAAGTGCTCGAATTGCCGGGCCTGCTGACGGACGAGCGCTTCAAGGATAACGCCGGCCGCATGGAGCACCTGGATGCTCTGGTAAAGCTCATCTCGGACGTCCTGCAAACGCGGCCCACCGAACATTGGGTGCAGGCCTTCGAGCGAGCCGGCGTACCGGCGGGGCCCGTGAAAAACATCCGGCAGGCGCTGGACGATCCGCAAACCAGGGTGCGCGACATGGTGATCAAGGTGGATCACCCGGTGGCGGGCGAGATCGACGCCCTGGGATTGCCCATCAAGTTCTCGGGCGGCAACGGGGTGACGCGGCGCGGCGCGCCGCTGTATGGCCAGCACACCAGGGAAGTGATGGCGGAACTCGGCTATACCGACACCGAGATCATGCAGCTCATACAAGCGGGCGTGGTGCACGCACACTCGAACTAACGGCCGCAAGGCATCATAATCAATAACATGAAGGAGACACCATGAAGATTGTCTACAAACCCTTAGTCAAGCCATTCCTGGCCACGGCCTTCGCGGCGCTCGCCGTGCTCGGACTGGCCGGGCCGGCTCAGGCGGCATGGCCGGAAAAACCCATACGCATCGTGGTGCCGTCATCGCCGGGCGGCAGCGCGGACGCCGTGGCCCGCATGCTGGGCGACCGCCTTTCCCGGACCCTGGGCCAACCCGTCCTGGTGGACAACAAAGGCGGCGGTGGCGGCAACATCGCCACGGACGCCGTCGCCACGGCGGCGGCCGACGGGTATACGCTTTTGCTCACGGGGAACAACCACAGCGTCAATGTTTCCTTATTCAATCCGGCTCCATACGCGCTGTCGGATTTTGCGCCCGTTGCCGAACTCACCCGGGGGCCCTCGGTATTTGTCGCGGCCAATAACGCTCCGTACGACACTCTGGGCCAGCTCATCGCGGCGGCAAAGGCGGAGCCCGGCACGATCCCGTTCGGAAGCCCGGGCATCGGCCTGCCCAGCCACATTGCATTCGAGATGTTTGCCCACACGACAGGCATCAAGATGATCCATGCGCCGTATCGAGGTTCGGGCCCATCGCTGTCGGATGCGATCGGAGGACAGATTCCCATTGTGACGGCAACACTTGCCGCCGCGATGCCTCACATCAAGGCCGGCAAGCTGAAAGCCCTGGCGGTAACCTCGGAGCAACGCTGGCCCAGCCTGCCTGACACGCCCACCGTTGCAGAGACGATAGGAAAGCCTTTTCAGCATCTGACCTGGCTCGGCGTATTGGCCCCCCAAGGCACACCGGCAGAGGTCGTCACGCGTTTGAATACGGAAATAAACATCGTCCTGCAGGATCCCGGCATCAGGGAAACGCTGGCCACCCTGGGCACGAATCCCGTGGGCGGATCCAGCGCCGCATTCGACAGCATGATCGAAGAAGAAGCCAAAATGGCCGCAACACTGATCCGGAACACCGGGATAAAGGCCGGCAAGTAATGGCGGGTTCGGCATCATGGAACAAATGCGGCGTGTGGTGATAAATATAAACACCCGCTTTGATCCAAATTTTTTTCGTCCCGATTCTGCGTTTCCATGTACCCTCATCGTTGATTTCCGGGTTCCGCATGCGCGTCGCCGCCTGCGGAACAGATTAAGAAACATAGCCAATGACATGAGGTACTTCGATGACTTTTTTCCTGGACGCACTGGACAATTGCCGGAGCCATGAGCCGGCCGCCGAAAGGGATGCAAAGGCCGTCGACCGGATGCAGGCCATCCGTACGCGCAACACATCCATACGTGCTTTTGTCCATGTTGCCGATTCCCCGGTTCTTGACCATGCCGCTCAGGCCAATCCCGCCTCGCTGCTGGCCGGCGTTCCAATCGCCGTCAAGGACTTGATCGATGTCGCCGGCATGCCGACGCGCCTGGGCAGCCGCGCCGTTGCGCGCGTGGCGACCGGGCATGCGCCGGTCATCGCCTCGCTGCTCAAGGAAGGCGCAGTGATCGCCGGAAAAAGCCACACCACGGAGTTCGCCATGAGCGGATGGGGCGTCAGCCCGTTGGGCCGTCCGCTCAACCCCATCGATGCAGGCGATGAATACTTCCCGGGCGGTTCCAGCAATGGCTCGGCTTCCGCCGTGGCCTCCGGGCTGGTGCCGGCTGCCCTGGGTACGGATACGGGCGGCTCGGTGCGCATTCCGTCTTCCTGGTGCGGCATCACCGGCCTGAAGGGATCTCCGGGCTGGGTCAGCACCCAAGGCGTGGCGGCGCTCAGCCAAAGCTTCGATGTCGTGGGCCCGATGGCCCGCAGCGCCGACGACGCCGGGCGGGTGTATCGCGCCATGCTGCCGGCCGCGCGCCGGAAGGCATTCGAGGAAGAGTTGGAAAGGGCTGCGCGGGGGCAGTTGCCCACGCTGGTGTTTCTTGACGATGCCAGCCTTGGCAGCCTGGATCCGGAAGTGCTGGCGGCCTACCGCGCGAGCCAGGCGCACTGCGAACGACTGGGCTTCCCCACGGAAACGAAGTCGATCACTTTCGGCTTTGCCGAGATGGCCGGAATCTGGGCGGGCATCTCATCGGTCGAAGGCTACCTGAACAACAGGATATGGGCCGACGATCCCCTGGCGCCGCTCGAGGACGGAGCACGCAACAATCTCCTTCAGGGCGGCAGGATCGGCCTGGAGGAATATTTCTCTTTGCTCAATCGCGCCCGCGGTTGCCGCGAACACATGGAGGGCCTGCTCATTCCCGGCCGCCTGCTGCTCGTTCCAACAACCAGCACGGCCGCGACACGGCTCGCCGAATTCGACGGCCAGCGGACACTGGGCATCTATACACGCTTCGTCAATCTGATCCAGGGCTGCTCGATTGCCGTGCCGAACGGCTTCACCGCGGATGGACGCCCCACATCCATGCAGTTCGTTGGTTCCCACGGACGGGACGCGGCTATCGTGCATGCGGCCACTTACTGGCAAGCGCATACGGATTGGCATGGGAAGGCTACGCAGCTGCATGCCGAACAGATGAAAAATCTGCCGAACCAGCCATCACGGCCCTGATCGGGCAAGCATCCAAAATTTCGCGGGCGGCCTTTCCATGGAAAAGCCGCCCGCGTTTGTTCCAAACCCTGGCAGCCGCTGAACAGAAACGGCTTGCCTGTGCGGAAATGCCTTCGGGGTCTACGCCGACCCGGGATCCCTCACTAGAAACCGGGTTTGATGCGTACGCTCGAAATCGATGAAGTCCGTTTGGGTAGGCTTGGGTCCGCCAGCCAGATGGCGTTCAATTTCGCGCTGGGTGCCGCAGTCGGTGATGAATGCCAGGTCGATGTAGTCGGCGCCGACGGGAAATCGCGCCAGCGAGTGCCACACATTGCGCCACAACAGCACACCATGGTTCCCCTCTATATGGAAGGCCCGGACATCTTCGGGAGAGAAGCTCCCATCGTGCCCGTCTATTCCGACCACCATGATGAAGGGGGTTCCGCCAAGGGGGAAGAAGCACTGTGTCACCTGCAAGTGCTTTTCCATTACCGAGAACTCGCGTCCCTTGTCATGATATCGGTTGAACATGACCTGCGGCGGCGTACCCGATTCGAAGGGCAGGCTCCAGGACTCGACCGCCCCGGATGCCAGGCTTGCGGCGACATTCTCCGGACGGCGGACAATTCTTCCGTAAGGAGCGAAAGAAGCGTCGTCCGCACTCTCGCAACGAAGCGTCATGGCGATAACGCTGCTTGATTCCATCACACATCTCCTGAAATGACAGATAAGTAAAAATTGAAATCCGGATATCCTGATCCACGGCTTGCGGCCGCTGCTACGACACCGACATCTGCGACGGCAGCCAGAGCGCCAGTTCAGGCGCAAGCAGCATCAGCCCCAGCATCAACAGCAGAATCAGGCAGAACGGCAATGCGCCATAGATCACGTCGATGAATTTCCCTTCCCCCCGTATGCTGTGCACCACGAAGAGGTTCATGCCGAATGGAGGTGTCAGCTGCCCCATTTCGCAAAGAAGGATGAGCATCACGCCGAACCAGATCGGGTCGAATCCCATGGCAATCACGATAGGCACGGTCAGCGGCGCCGTCGTCACCAGCATGGCCAGGGTATCCATGAAGCAGCCCAACAAGATGTAGAACAGGATGATGGCCAGCATCGTTCCGATGGGTGACAGCTCCAGTCCGGTGACGAAGTCCACCAGCATGGTGGTCAGGCCGATCGAGGACAGGATGAAGTTGAGGAAGAAGGCGGACAGTGTGATCAGGATGATCATTCCCGTCGTGCGCATGGTCGATTCGAATGCGCGGCTGAGCGTGGCCATGTTCAGCGCCCGCTTGTACCAGGCGAGCAGCAGCGCCGCAATCACCCCCAAGGCCGCCGATTCGCTGGCGGTGGCGATTCCGCCATAGATCACGCCGATCACCAGCACAAAGATAAGCAGGGGCGGCACCAGATGCGGCAGGCTCTGCATGCGCTCGCGCCATGTCACGGAGGAACGCTTTCCCGCCAGCCGTGGACGCAACAGGCAGGCGCCGATGATCAGCAGCGTGAACATCCCCGTCAGCACAATGGCCGGCATGGTGGCGGCCAGATAGAGCTTGGGCACGGACACGTTTGCGATCAGCGCATAGACGATCATGTTGATCGACGGCGGTATCAGGATCCCCAGGGTGCCGCCGGCGGCAATGGAGCCCAGGAACAGCGGCGCGTTGTAGCCCGCCTTGCGCTGTTCCGGCAATGCCAGTGTGGAGATCGTGGCGGCCGTGGCCACGCTGGAGCCGCTGGTTGCGGAAAACAGCGCAGATGCGCCGATATTGGCATTCATCAGGCCGCCAGGCAGCCACGATACCCATTTGGACACTGCGCCATACATGCGTCCCGCCACACCTGAACTGACCAGCAGTTCTCCCATCAGGACGTACAGCGGAATGGCAACCAGCAGGAACTCGGCGCTGGAACCCCAGGCCAGCTCCCCGATGGCATTGGTAAGCGGCAGCGGAGAAAACAGCTCGGAAAGGGCAATTCCAAGAACGCCGACACTGGCGGCGGCGGCAACGCTCAATGCCAACAGGCCCAGCAAGAGTGTGATAGTGGTCGTCAACATGGCTTATTTCTCCTGAGCGGCCTGATGCGAAAGTGCGGGATCCGCCTTCTGTTCCATCTGGACCTCTTCGCTGATTTCCTCCTCGACCGAATTGATGCCGATGAGTCTGCCCACTTCACGCGGCCTGCGCTTGGCCAGCAGCCACAGCGAGCAGGCAAACAGCACCACGATCGTCACCATGAAGAACGCATAGCCGGCGAACCACATCGATTGCGGGATCCATTGCGGAACCTGCAAAGGCGTGTTCGAAATGGCATTGAATGAAATGGAATCCATCAACACCTGCCAGGCATGATAGGTAAGGACGCCAATGAAGACGCCCATGCATGCCATGGCGAAGAGATCGAGCGCGATGCGGATTCCGCCGGGCATATGCGTATAGACGACATCCACGCGGATATGCGAACGGCGCAGAAGCGTGATGGGGAATGCCCATGCGCTGACGATTGCCAGGACGTAGCCTGCAATTTCGTCGGCTCCGCCCAATGACCAGCCCGCGAACTTGCGCAGCAACAGATCGACCACGATCAGCGTGGACGAAACGATCAGGCAGATTCCACCCACCCAGGTGCCAAAGCCGGCCACCTTGTCCAATGCGCGCACCGGCGCCAGGGTTTGTCGTTTCACAGGTATTCCTCCATCAAGACGCAGCCCCCGGTTCAACGAAGGGAGATGCCCGCCGCTGCTCCGGCAGTCTCATTCCATTGACGCACACACTCCGATCCGCAGCGCTTGCCCCACTGCTCGGCGATGTTCAACGCAATGCCGCGCAGCTCTTCCCGCTCCTGCGCGTTGGGCGCAGCGGCATTCATGCCGGCTTTCTCATGGATCTGGCATTCGCCTTTGCCGGTGTTGCAGGCCAGCGCGAAATCATTCTCCCGCTTCGTCTCATCCCAAAGCCGGTCCTCCAGCACCTGAGCCTGCTTCTGCAGCAGCGCCTGTACCGAAGGGTCCAGTTTTTGCCAGCGCTTCAAGCCGATGCCGTAGAATCCGACGGACCAGTCTATGGGCAGGTTGTACAGATTGTTCGCCACCTCGTACCATTTGGCGGCATTGCCCGAACCGATGCCGGTGACGGCGCAATCGATCACGCCCGTCTGCAAGGCCGTCACGACCTCCGCGAATGGCAAGGTTACGGTCGTTGCGCCCAGCGCATTGACATAGTCGGCCATGTTCCGGCCGCGCGTACGGACTTTGCGTCCTTTCAGATCCGCGAGCTGCGTGACGGGTTCGCGGCAGAAGAAGACCTGCGCCGTATAGGAAATCGTGGCCAGCAGCTTGATGCCGTGGCGTTCGCTCATGCGCTTGTCCAGGACGGGCCGATAGGCCTGCGCGATCTTGCGCGCGCTATCGATATCCGTCGCCATGCCGGGCAGGTCCACGCCCTCGAACATCGCGTCATCGCTGCTGACATAGGCAAACACGCCCATGCCGATGTCAATGGCGCCGGCGCGCATCAGGCGCACCACCTCGGGCCCCTTCAGGCCGCTTTCGGCCAGGCCGGCCAGGTCCGCCGTCACGCGTCCGCCGGACGCCTCGGGCAGCGTCTTCTCCCAGAATGGTTTTTCCACGGCGCCAAACGTATAGTTATGGCTGCCGCCCCCCACCACCTTGAAGTGCGTCTTGGGCAAATCCGCCGCGGCGGCGCCGAGATGAGCCGTGGCCAGCATTAGCGCGCATACTATTTTTTTCATAAAGCCTCCCCCCTGCCTACAGGCAGAACATTGAACAAAAAATCAAGGAAAATGCCGATCGGCCTCAGGCGATCGGACCCACATCAGCCCTGCGTTGATGCCATTGCAATATTCCCGTCTATAGCGGCGCGAGAGCCGACGATGTCGGGGAACTTCTCACCCGCGCGCAAGCGTGCGAGAGTCAGCTTTTCCCGCTCCTGGAAATCAATGGCCTGCCGGGCGGCCGCATGGATGCGCCCTCGCGGCAGCACCAGGACCCCATTCTCGTCGGCAAGCACCGCGTCGCCGGGATGGACCGCCACCCCGCCGCAACTGACCGGGCCGCAAAACTCGCCATCCAGTCCGAGCACGCGGGTCGTCACGATGGAAGGCCCGCGCGACCACACCGGCACGCCGTGCTGGCGCAGCTCGCCCAAATCCGTCACAAGGCCATCCACGATCAGTCCGGCCACGCCGGCCTGGCTGGCGGCATAGGCCATCGCGCCGCCGAACGCGGCCGTTACCGCCTCGCCGCAACGGTCGATCACCAGGATGTCGCCAGGCCGCACACAACCCATCGCGTAGTGCAGAATGCCGCCATCGGTGCCCGGCATGCGGACGGTAACCGCCGTGCCCGCCACCCGAAGATCCTGGCTGTGCGCCCGGATACCCGCGTCCATGAAACCGATGGTGCAGAAATGACCGACGGTCGCGGGCTCGGCGCGCGCCAGCAAGGCCAGGTCATGCGCGGGGATGGGTGCGGGTAAGGGGTGAATCAAATACATGCCGGTTGTGTCACTATAATGAAAGTAAACGAGAGAAAGCCTCAAAGTCGAGGGCAGAATATCACGCAGCCATCCACTCGGAATAATCAAAAAACCCCGCCCACTTGAGAGAAATTCCTTATCATGCGGATAACCCTAAGTCAGCTGGAAGCCTTTTACTGGGCTGCTCATCTGGGCAGCATTCATGCGGCCGCGCGGCACGTTCATTTATCCCAGCCCGCCGTTTCGGCACGGATCCGCGAGCTGGAAAACACGCTCGAAGCCAAGCTGTTCGAACGGTCCCGCCAACGGGTCACCCTGACGGAAACCGGCCTGGCTGCGCTGCGCCATGCCGAGCAGGCGCTGCACAGCAGCCGCCAGCTGGAGCACTTCCGCAAGAGCCGGGACCTGATCGGAAAGCTGCGCCTTGGGGCCGATGAGTGCTCCGCAACAGTGGGCCTTACCGCGGTCATCACCCAGTTCAAAGAGCACTTTCCCTCGCTGGAACTTGAAATCACGGTCGATGTCGGCTCGGTGCTGAACCAGAAGCTCAATGCCAGGGAACTGGACATGGCTTTGCTGACCAATCCATCCACGGGACCCGAGATCACGGACAGCTTCATAGGATGGATGCCCTTCGCCTGGGTGGCCGCGCCATCGCTGCCCATTCATGCGGATCCTTTCCGCCCGAGGGATGCGCGCGGCATGAACATTGCCACGCACTCCGCCCCATCGACACTCCATGCCGTGGTCGAAAGCTGGCTCAGCACCGGGGGCACGGAAATCCAGTCGCTCAGCACAAGCAATTCGCTGGCACTGATCGCCCGGCTGGTCGCCGCGGGCCACGCAATCGCCATCCTGCCCCTGCCCCTGCTGCAAGAAATGCTGGCGACAGGCGTGGTGCGCACATTGCCATGCGATCCGCCCATCGCACCGGCACGCTTCTACATCTCATACATGACGGCCACGCAAAGTTCGCGCATCGACTCCATCGTGGAGCTTGCGCGGGATACGCTGCTACGCCTGAGCTTCCTGACGGCCGACCGTTGAACGGCCGTTTGCCGACCAACCGCCACGAGGTGCCCTATGACCGGATTGCGCACGATCGCCCAGAAACGAGAAGATTTTTACCTGCTGCACAAAGAAGGCTGCTTCGTCATACCCAACCCCTGGAATATCGGCACAGCGCGATGCCTGGAAGACCTGGGTTTCAAGGCCATTGCCTCGACCAGTTCCGGCCATGCGCATGCAAGCGGCCTGCCGGACGGCGCGGAAAGCCTGGAGGCCGTCCTGGCTCATCTGCAAGAACTGGCCGCCTCGGTGGACATTCCGCTTAACGCGGATTTCGAGAACGGATTTTCCGACGATATCGGTCGGATGCAGGAAAACATTGTCCGCTGCGTCCAGACAGGAGTGGCCGGCCTGTCGATCGAAGACGCGCCGCAAGGCGAAGCCGCGGGCCTGTATGACTTCGACATTGCGGTGGCCCGCATCAAGGCGGCCCGGCAGGCCATCGATCGCAGCGGCGAGCGCGTACTGCTGACCGCCCGGACGGAAGGCTTCATACGCGGCGCCCCCGACATCGACGAGACCGTCCGCCGCATAAAAGCGTTCTCGGACGCGGGGGCCGATTGCCTTTATGCGCCCGGCATCAAGACCCGGGAGCACATCGCCGCGATCGTCCAGGCGGCTGGCGGCCGGGCGGTCAATTTTTTGAATCCCGTCGCCCTGGGCCATACGGTTCAGGATCTGGCCGGCATGGGTGTGCGCCGCATCAGCGTGGGTGGCTCGCTGGCGCGCGTGGCCATGGACGCCTTCCTGCGTGTGGCCCAGGACATCGCCCGTGAAGGCCGTTTCGACGGCTTTGCCGACGTGATCGGCAATGCCGACCTGAACCAGCGCTTCGGAAAGCACAGCAAGGCCTAGCCGCCAGGCTGCAAGGAAACCGCAGCGGCCGGCCGCGCCGGCTTTGCGCGGAATGGCGGGATCCGGATCAGGCCTGGTCCGGGCTGTCCGGGCGAAGCAGGGCCGGCCCCGTATCCTGATGGCCGGCCCTGAAAAATGACCGGGGCGCCTGTCCGAACAGCTTCCTGAACATCTTGCTGAATGCCGAGGCGCTGCCATAGCCCAGCTCCAGCGCAATCTGCGTCATCGTCATGCCTTGCTCGGCCAGTGCGAAAGCACGCATCAGCCGCGCCTGCTGGCGCCAGCGATTCAGGCTCATGCCGGTCTCCTTGGGAAAAAGCCTGATCACGCTGCGCTCGGACAGGCCCACGCTTTCCCCCAATTCGGCGATGGAGGCGCCGCTGGACACATCGGCAAGCAACGCTTCGCACAGCCTCAGCAAGCGTTTGTCCGACGGCAGCTTCAAGGACAAAGGCTGTTGCGCCAGTTGGCCGACTTCGTCCACCAGCACCTGCATCATCCGCCCTTCGGCGCCGTCGGGATCGTAATGCGGCGCGATGGCCATCGCGCGCAGGACCAGTTCCCGCAACAGAGGGGTAATGGCCAGCACGCGGCAAGCACCCACCTTGCCCTGCACCACGCCGGGCTGGAAATACAGGGTGCGCATCTCGACGGCGACATCCATGCGTATCGCATGCTCCGTATGCGCCGGCATCCACATTCCGTGGCTGGGGGGAATCGTCCATATCGAGCCCTTGGCCCGTATCGTCATCACGCCTTCAATCGCATAGATCAATTGGTCGCGCAAATGATGATGCGCGGCGATGACGCAGCCGGCCGGGTCGGATCGCGCCAGCGCCGCCACGTCGCGGGGCACCCGATTGGCCATGTTCGCATTGGCGTTCCGGCTGCGCGGCGGCTGAGGCGGCGCGCTCGAGGCCGTAGTTGATCTTGGCGGTTTTGGACGCATTATTGACTGTCTGGAGCAAGGCGATTTGGCCATCCTAGCGGATAATCCGGCCATGAACAATCGGCCCACACAATTCCTGTTGAACATCGGTCACGCCATCGACCATATGTTCCTTCTTATCTTCGCGACCGCGGTCACGAGCATTGCGGCCGACTTCGGCTTGCAGCGCTGGGAAGACCTCATGCCCTACAGCGTGGCGGCCTTCTTTTTCTTCGGAATCGGATCGCTGCCCGCCGGCAGGCTGGGCGACCATTGGGGGCGCCGGCCAATGATGATTCTTTTCTTCTTCGGGATGGGCGCTTCGGCCATCCTGGTCAGCGCCGCCGCGTCGCCCATACAGATGGCGCTGGCATTGGCGCTGCTGGGGTGCTTCGCCTCCATCTATCATCCGGTGGGCATTCCGATGCTGGTCCAGGGAGCCACGCGCCCGGGTTGGATCATCGGGGTCAATGGGCTGGCCGGCAATCTGGGCGTGGCGCTGGCGGCCGTGGTCACGGGCTTTCTGGTCAAGTATTTTGGCTGGCGCATGGCATTCCTGGTGCCCGGCTCCGTCAGCCTGATCTGCGGGGTGCTGTTCGCCTGGCTGGGTTCGCGCGAAGCCATGCCGCCCGCCAGGAAGAAAGCCACCACCGCCGCCCTGCCCGGCATCTCCATGGCAAAGCTGTTCCTGATCATGACCATGGCGGCCACCAGCAGCAGCCTGCTGTTCAACTTCTCGACCAGCAGCAATTACGAGCTGCTGTCAGACCGCCTGCAGCGGATTTCCCAGGATCCTGCCCAGATAGGCCTGCTGCTGGCCATCGTCTATGCCGTCGCATCGGCGACGCAGCTGATCGTTGGCCACCTGCTCGACAGGATAGCGCTCAAGGCGCTGTATCTGTCCATCATCGCCACGCAGGCGGTGCTGCTTGTGGTGTCCATGGCGCTAGACGGCTGGTCATTCTATTTCCTGCAATTCCTGTTTATGGCGGCCGTGTTCGGCGCCATTCCCTTCATCGATGCCATGATCGTGCGCTTTGTAGACGACAATATGCGGTCCAGGGTTTCGGGCATGCGCCTGGCCGTTTCCTTCGGCGCCAGTTCGCTCGCCGTCTGGCTTATCGGGCCCATCGTCAAGCAGGCCGGCTTCACCATGCTGCTGGCCGTCATGGCCGGCACCGCCCTTCTTACCCTGACGATCGTCAGCCAGTTGCCCAGAACCCCGGCCCCGGCAAAAAACTGAAGGCAACACATGGTATACTAGCTGGCTTGGCATATACGGCCAATACGGCGCAATGGCAGAGTGGTTATGCAGCGGATTGCAAATCCGTGTACCCCGGTTCGATTCCGAGTTGCGCCTCCAGTAGAACTTTTTAGCCCTACGGCCAAGCGCTGATGGGGCTTTTTTGCGCCTTTGGACAGGCGTAGAATCCAGAAGCCTCAAATAACAAAAGGAACTATACGTGTTTCCATCCAGGCTTACTTCAGGATACCAGTCATTTTTAAACGGCCGCCTCGCCCGCGAGCGGGAGCGCTATGAAGAACTCGCCAAATCCGGACAGCACCCGGAAATCATGGTCATCGGCTGCGGCGATTCCCGCGTTGCCCCCGAAACCATTTTTGACGCGGATCCCGGCGAGATATTTGTAATACGCAATATCGCCAATCTTGTCCCGCCCTGCGAACCCGATGTCGAAACCTCGTTCCACGGCACCAGCGCCGCGATCGAGTTCGGTGTAAATGCGCTGAAGGTCAAGCATATCGTTGTCCTGGGCCACGCCAGCTGTGGTGGCGTGGCTGCCTATGCCAACAATGCCGCTCCGCTGACCAAGCGCGATTTCATCGGCAAATGGATGTCGCAAATCGCGCCGGTGGCCGAACGCGTCGGCCCTCCCGCCGAAGACCGGCAAAGCTGGATCAGGGAACTCGAATGGGCCGTGGTCGGCTACAGCCTCGAAAACCTGATGACCTTCCCCGCCGTGCGCGACGCGGTGGAAGACGGATCGCTTACCCTGCATGGCGCTTATTTCGGCGTAGGCACCGGCGTGCTTTTCATCCGCGATCCCATCACCGGGCGCTTTGCCCCATACAGCGAAGGCCGATAGCGGCTCTATCCGCGGCCGCGAGCCATTGCGTCGTTTACGCCGCCCGTCCCGGGTGTTATCGTGGTTCCGTGAAATCAGGATCGACGATCGCCATCGGGATAGCCATAGGCGTTGCCATCGGCGCCGCCATGGACAACATTGCGGGTGGAATCGGTATCGGCATCGCCATCGGTATCGCCCTGTCGCTTGCCTTGCGTAAATAAGCGTAGACCGATTGCACTATGGCTGCTGCGCAGCGCATGCAATACCCTGCTTGCATGCGCTCCGCGGAATTCACCCTTCTCTGTGCCAGCTGTCGCCGGCTTTCATTGAGCGCGGCGCCAAGGCAACCGCATGCCCTGATGCTGCTGGAAGAAATACACCCGCCCTCTCATTGGGAAGGCATTCTCGAGCGGCGCTATCGCTGCACGGCATGCCGCGCCCGCTGGCGGCGCTATACAAATGTCTGCGGGGCCGATACCGTATTCGAGCCGCTATAGATAGCCTGGGCGAAAGGCTGCCCGGCCTTAGCGCCGGTCCGCGGCCCGACGATGCACCGGCCTGATGGCGGGATTTTCCGCCGTGACCCTCCAGATGCCGAAGCACACCAGCAGCAAGGCGATCGCATTCTTCCATTCCAGGATGCTTTCGTTCAGAAACAGGGCCGACAGCGCCGAGCCGAATATCGGAATCAGGAAATTGAAGATGGTGATCGTCCCGACCGGGTTGTACTTGAGCAGGATGCTCCATAGGGAGAAAGCGGCCGCCGACAGGACGACCAGATAGGCCAGCATGGCCGACGAGGCCCAGGTAAATCCCGTCAATGTCCCGCCCGTCCCGTATCCCAGCAGGATCAGCGCGAATCCGCCTATGGCCAGTTGATATCCCGTCATGACCACCGCGTCCATGCCCTGCGAGATTTTCTTGCCATAGATGGAAGCGGCCGAGAGGACAAAGGCGGCGGCCACGATGCAGCCTTCGCCCAGCAAGGTGAAGCGGAAGTCCAGTCCTTGCGTATCCAGGTTGACGACCATGACACCCGTAAAGCCGACCAGGCAGCCCAGGATGCGATTGTGGCTGAGGCGATCGTTCTTGTAGATGAAGTGCGCCAGCAATACGCTGAAGAAGGTGCCGGTTGCATTCAGGATGGACGCCTTGACGCCCGTGGTGTAGCTGAGGCCGATGTAGAAGAATATGTATTGCAAGGCCGTCTGGGCGAGGCCCAGCAAGGTCAGCTGGCCCAGGCGCCTTCCGCCCAGTCCGGTGATGCGGCGTCCTCCGAGGCGGCCCATGAGCAGCAGCACCAAGCCGGCCAAAAGAAAGCGATAGCCGGCAAATACCATCTTGCCGGCGATGTCGTCCGTGGCGATGGAGAAAAGCTCGTAGCCATTCTTGATGGCGGGGTAGGCGCTGCCCCACAGCATGCAGCACAGGGCGGCCACCAGCACGACCACCTTGCGGTTGCTGAAAACGCTGGCATCCACGCGCGTAGCGGAAAAACGACTCAAAACAACCTCAAATAAAGCTAAAAACCAAAAAACGGCCATTAACCGGCGCAACGATGGCGACATCATACATGGCGGGGCACGCGACAACGCGTGCGCGCAAGCCCGCCTGCGTCCCACCGTGTTTTTATGACTTCCAGCTATGTGGCCCGGCCGAAAATGTACTTAGAGAAGGCCGGCCCCCCTTTTACAATCGGCCTGGACCCCTCAAAGGAGCACCACCATGTCGTCGGCCATGATGACGCTTTTCATTACCTCGTTCGCCGAAACGCTGCTGATGGTCGGCGCATCCGGCCTGGCGGCGTCATTGGCCGGCATTCCCCTGGGACTGGCCCTCTACCTGGCCAACCGCCGCAGCCCCTTGCCGATATTGCGGTTGCCCCGCGCCGCCGGAGCGGCGCTGGACGGCCTGCGGAGCATTCCTTCCATCATCCTTCTTGCCGTTTCCATCCCGCTTGCTCATGGCCTGTTCGGCCAGGCGATCGGCCTGGGCGCAAGCATCATTCCCCTGGCCGTCATTGCCGTCCCCTTCGTCGCGCGCCGCGTCGAAGCCTCTTTGCATGGCGTGGACCGCAGTATCGTGGAGTCCGCCCTGATTCTGGGCGCGCGGCCTGTGCAGGTCGTTTGCAAAGTCCTACTGCCCGAGGCTTCGGCCGGCATAGCGGCGGCCCTGGGCCTGGCGCTGGCCAGCCTGGTGGGCTATTCCGCCCTGGCGGGGGCGATCGGCGGATCGGGGCTGGGCGACCTGGGCATGCGCTACGGCTATCGTGAATTCCTGCCCGGCGTCATGCTGGCCGTCGCATTCGCCCTGCTGATACTGGCCGAAGCGGCGCACTCGCTGGGCAATGCGCTGGCGCGCCGTCTGGATCGGCGCTAGCCCGCCCGCGCGGGCAACACCCGGCGGCCAGCCGCAGGCCAGTACGCTGCTGCGCAAGCGCCGCGCCCCGGCCCTATACTCGCACCATCAGGTTTCGCAAGAGAAAACATGGATGAAAACGTAGTTGCCGCGATGGCGCGCTGGCCGGACGTGCCCGATGTCTTTGGCTGGCTTTCCCTGACCGAGCGCGGCGAATGGCGCCTGCACCCCCGAGGCGATGCACTGGACGCCCACCTTGCCGCGGGCCAGGGCCTGGAACGAGGCGAGGCCATAAGCAGCCCCCCCATATTGCGCTTCATCGACCGGAATTACGGAGCCGATGAGGCGGGGCAATGGTATTTCCAGAACGGTCCGCAAAAGGTGTACGTGCGGCTGGACGCGGCGCCCTATGTCGTGCATGCAACGGGCGGGCCTGATAACGGACCGAGCCTGACGACCCACAACGGCCTGCCTGTGAACGAATTACGGGGCTGGTGGCTGGATGACGAGGGCAGGCTGTACACGCAGACCGAACATGGACCCGCCCTGGTGGCGGGGCGCGACCTGGAATCCGTGCTGTCCTGGCTGCGTGCGCCGGATGGCGGGACAGCGCTGGAATGGCTGGAAGCCCGGCCGTGGGCCGCCGCGGATGTCCTCACGGTTGAATGGGCCGGGATCCCGGAACCATCGGCCGAACTGCGCTTCTGCCCGGCCCGCGCCATACCCGGCACCCTTGGCTTCGTCGCCCGGCCGCGTCCCGCCTGACGCCGGGCGGCGCCTTACGTGTCCGACCGACACGCCGGCGTGATTTGGTTAGAATCACTCCATGACATCGCACGCCCCCAATTTCTATTTTCCCGCTCCGCGCACGCAGAAGTTCTGCAGCCAGTGCGGCACGCCGATCGAGCTTTTCATTCCGCCCGATGACAACCGGATGCGAGCCGTGTGCAACAACTGCGGAGCGGTGCATTACCAGAATCCCCGCAATGTCGTGGGCGTGCTGCCGGTATGGGAAGACAAGATCCTGCTGTGCCGCCGCGCCATCGAGCCGCGCTACAACACCTGGACCTTACCGGCGGGTTTCATGGAGCTGGGCGAAACCACGGCCCAGGGCGCCATGCGCGAAACCCAGGAAGAGGCGGGAGCGCAGATCCGCCTGGGTCCGCTGTATACGGTGATCGACGTGCCGCATGCCGAACAGGTGCATTTTTTCTACCTGGCCCAGGTGCTCAGCGAAGAACTGTACCCCGGCCCGGAAAGCCTGGAAGCCGCCTTCTTCAGCATTCAGGACATTCCCTGGCGCGAGCTGGCCTTCCGCACCATCATCACCACCCTGGAACACTATGTCGCCGACAGCAAGACCGGCGTATTCCCCTTCCATCACTACGACATCCCGGATCCGTTTCCCAAATAGGAAGGACTTCCCGTGGCAAGCTTGATCTGGCTGGACGACGCCGCGCCCTTCCCGCACCCGGACTCGGCGTTGCCCGAAGGCCTGCTGGCGGCGGGCGCCGGCCTCTCTGTAGCGCGCCTGACCGAAGCCTACAGCCAGGGCATTTTTCCGTGGTTCAACGAGGGCGACCCCATCCTGTGGTGGAGCCCCGATCCACGCATGGTCCTTGCCTGCGACGATTTCAAGGCCTCGCATTCGCTAAGGAAGAAGCTGCGCCAGGCGGCCCGTACCGAGCAGGACCCGAACGCACGGATACGCATCACGACCGACACGGCGTTTGCCGAGGTCATCGCCGCGTGCGCGTCCGTGCGCGGAACCCGGCGCGGCACCTGGATATCGCCCGCCATACAAGCCGCCTACACTGACTGGCACAAGGCCGGCGCCGCGCATAGCGTGGAGGCGTGGATGGACGGCCGGCTGGCCGGCGGACTCTACGGCGTTTGCCTGGGCCGCTTCTTCTTCGGCGAATCGATGTTCAGCCTGGCCAGCGATGCCAGCAAGCTGGCGCTGGCCTATCTGGTCGACTTCCTGCGGATGCGCGGCATCGCGCATATAGACTGCCAGCAGCAAACCAGCCACTTGTCCAGCCTGGGCGCCCGCCCCATGCCCCGCCGGGATTTTCTGACCCTGCTGGATGCGGCGCTGCGCCACGACGCGCCGGCATGGACGCCGGGACGGATCTTGAGTTCCGGCCGGCTTGCGCCCCTGGAATGAATGAAGCCATAATGACTTTCATAGCATCATCGAGCCTGCCATGAGCCATCCGACCGAGCCGGGATTCAAGACACTGCAGTTCTATTCGACAGCCGCCTACCCATGCAGCTATCTGCCGGAACTGGACGCCAGGTCGCAGGTTGCCGCCCCCACCCATCTCATCGATGCCGAAACCTATTCCGAGCTTGTGGAACAGGGTTTTCGACGCAGCGGCCTGTTCACCTACCGCCCCCATTGCGACAGCTGCCAGGCCTGCATTCCCATACGCATCGACACGCGGCGCTTCCAGCGCAATCGCACTCAACGCAAGACGTGGAACCGGCACGGCGGCCTGATCACGCGCACCCTGCCCCTGCACTGGAGCGCCGAGCATTTCGAGCTTTATCAGCGCTATCAGTGGGCCCGCCATCCCGGCGCCGGAATGGACGAAGACAGCCAGGCCCAATACACACAATTCCTGCTTACCAGCCGGGTCGATTCCAGACTGGTCGAATTCCGCCTGCCTTCGGGCCAGTTGCGCATGGTGTCCATGATCGACGTCCTGGACAGCGGTTTTTCGTCGGTATACACCTTCTTCGATCCCGAGGCTCACGGCAGCCTGGGCACCTACGGCGTCCTATGGCAACTGGATCAATGCCGCGAACTGGATCTGCCCTGGCTCTACCTGGGCTACTGGATCAGGGAAAGCCGTAAAATGGCTTACAAATCATCCTACAAACCCTTCCAGATATTGCGCAACGGCATCTGGGCCGAGCCGGAAGGCCTCATTCCGTAACTCCAACATGTCCCTTCTCTTCAATACCTATCCGCTGGCCCGCTCCGCGCTGTTCTCGCTGGATGCCGAAACCGCCCACGAACTGACGCTGTCGTCGCTGCAGAAAGCCTACGACTGCCGCCTGACCCGCGGCCTGATGGCTTCCCGGCCTGAAAAGCCACGCAACCTGATGGGCCTGCATTTCCGCAACCCCGTCGGGCTGGCCGCCGGCCTGGACAAGAACGGCGCGCACATCGACGCCCTGGGCAACCTGGGCTTCGGCTTCGTGGAAGTGGGCACGGTCACGCCCAAGCCCCAGCCCGGCAATCCCAAGCCGCGCATGTTCCGCCTGCCGCGCGCCGAGGCCCTGATCAACCGCCTGGGATTCAACAACCAGGGGCTGGATTCCTTCATCGCCAATGTGCGCCGCAGCGAATGGCGCCAGCACGGCGGCATACTCGGACTGAATATCGGCAAGAACGCCGCCACGCCCATCGAGCGCGCCGTGGACGATTACCTGGTCGGCCTGGAGGGCGTGTACCCCCACGCCGACTATGTCACCGTCAATATTTCATCGCCCAATACGCAGAACCTGCGTGCCTTGCAGGGCCAGGAAGAATTGACCGGCCTGCTGCAGCCCCTGCAAGAGAAGCGCAAGGCGCTGGCCGACCTGCATGGCAGGCGGGTTCCCATGGTCGTCAAGATCGCGCCCGACCTGAACACCGAGCAGGTGGACATCATTGCAGCCGTGTTGCCACGCCATGACGTCGATGGGGTTATCGCCACCAACACGACGCTGGCGCGCGATGCCGTGCGCGGCCTGCCCCACGCCGACGAAACCGGCGGCTTGTCGGGCCCCCCCGTACACGAACTGTCGCTGCGGGTCATCGAACGCCTGCGTGCGCAATTGGGCGCCGGCTTTCCCATCATCGGCGTGGGCGGCGTGGTTTCGGGCAAGCAGGCTCAGGAGAAGGCCGCCGCGGGCGCGGATGCCATTCAACTGTATACCGGCCTGATCTACCGGGGTCCCGCCCTTATCGGCGAGTGTGTCCGCGCCCTGGCTTGACGGGCAACGGCGCCAAAAACAAATCCCCGGGGACTCGATTCCCCGGGGATTTGTCTTGATACTTTGGGCCTGGCCACCGGCGGGTACTCCGCCAAGATCCGGGCCACCTGCCGGCCTGCGCCGGCTGACCGGCAGCGATCAGGCGGCGCGGCGTGCGCGGGAAGCCGGCTTGGCGGCAGCCTCGGCGGCGTCGGAAGCCGCTTTGAACGTCGCATTGGTGGCGGCGCTCAGGTTGGACTCGGCGGCATCCACAGCCTGGCGGGTGGCCTTGGCAACCGACTCGTAGGCGCTGTTGGCGGTGGCCAGCGACGACTTCAGCAATGCCACGGCGCCTTCGGAACCCGTGGGGGAGTTCTTGGCGATCTGGTCGATGGCGTCGGACACTTGCTGCTGGCCCTGGGCGATCTGCTCTTCGGTCAGCTTGGACAGGTCGACCTGCACACCCGAAACGATGTCGTAGACGTGCTTGCCATAGGCCAGTGCCTTTTCAGCGTTGGGCTGCACCAGGCCGGAGGTGAATGCCAGGGCTTCCTGGGCGTCCTTGACCTCGATGGCTTGCTGCGATTTCTGGGCGACTTCGTCCAGGGTGGCCTTGATGACCTTCAGGTTCAGGTCCACCAGCTTCTCGAAACCACCGAAAAAGGTGCCTTGAATGGCAAGCAGGTTGTCCAGCGAGGCTTTTTGGTTGGCCAGGACGTGTTGGGGGATTGCGCTCATGATGTTTCCTTTATAGGTGAACCGCCGCTGCGGTTCGTAATATCCGGGGACGTGCCCGGGCGTAAAAATAAAGAAGGCTAAGCAAATCACCGCATACCTGTGAAAACCTTCTATGCTGCACTGCACAAATCAAATTCTACCTGATCCAGCTCGTGAGTCAAGCTTTTTTGTTGCAATGCAACAAATCAATTGCTTCCGCCCCCCATCGCAATCCCGCATTGGGCGCAGGGTTGTTTCTAAGGGGTAAACCTAGGCGACAAGCCCGGTCTTTTGACATAGCATGCCCCCTATCCAACATTTGCTAACCACTTTTACTTTGCCAAAAGCGAAGGGAGACTCAATGAAGCATTTCACCTTTAAGTTCGGCTCGGCCCTGTTTCTAAGCACGCTGCTTAGCGCGGGGGCTGCGCAGGCCGCCGACTATCCGGACCACACCATCAACATGGTCGTGCCGTTCTCCGCGGGCGGCCCCACCGACAACGTGGCGCGTTCGCTGGCCGAAGCGATGCGTCCCACCTTGGGCCAAACCGTAGTGGTGGAAAACAAGGCCGGCGCCGGCGGCACCATCGGCACCAGCCAGGTGGCGCGCGCCAAACCGGACGGCTACAACTTCCTGTTGATGCACATCGGCTTCTCCACCGCGCCCTCGCTGTACAAGGACCCGGGCTACAACCCCAATACCAGCTTCCAGCCCATCGGCCTGGTCGTCGACGTGCCCATGACCATCATCGCCCGTTCCGACTTCCCGCCCAACAACATCAAGGAACTGGTCGACTACCTGAAGGCCAATAAAGACAAGGTATCGCTGGCCAATGCCGGCATCGGGGCCGCCAGCCATCTTTGCGGCACCATGTTCACCAACGCCATCGGCGTCGATCTGCTGACCATTCCCTACAAGGGAACAGGCCCCGCCATGAACGACCTGCTGGGCAAGCAAGTCGACGTCATGTGCGACCAGACCACCAACACCACCCAGCACATCAAGGCCGGCACAGTGAAGGCCTATGCGGTCACCAGCAAGCAGCGCGTCCCGACGCTTCCCGACCTGCCCACCATGCAGGAATCGGGCTTCAAGGACTTTGAAGTCGGCATCTGGCATGGCATGTGGGTGCCCAAGGGCACGCCCAAGCCCGTCGTCGACAAGCTGGTTTCGGCATTGCAGGCCGGCCTGGCCAACCCCGACTTCCAGAAACGCATGGCAGGCCTGGGCGCCACCGTGCTGACCGATGAAGCCAACCCCGAAGCGCTGACCAAGAAGGTCGATCAGCAAGTTCCGCAATGGGCCGAGCTGTTCAAGAAAGCCGGCTTGCAGCCTCAATAAACCGGCCCAGACCGAAAACCGCCCCGGCTTCCAAAGCCGGGGCGGTTTTTTATTGAAGATGAATCCCGCATTGGCGAACCTTAGCCACGCAAGCGCTGCTTGCTGGCCAGAACCACGGCGATACCGCCCAGCACGGCCGCGCAGGCAAGCACAATGCGCGGCGTCAAGGCTTCGTCCAGGAGTGCGACGCCGGCCAGCACGCTCAGGACCGGCACGGTCAATTGCACCGTGCTGGCCTTCAGTACCGGAAGGTGCTTCATGACGCCGTACCAGACGGCGTAGCCCAGGCCGGACGCCACTGCGCCGGACAATACGGCATAAAGCACGCCCCGCCCATCCCATTGCAAGGTTGTGGCAAAGGGTGCTGCGCAGAGCAGGCTCAAAGGAAGCGCCCGCGCAAAATTGCCCGCCGTCGTTGCAAGCGGGCCTCCCTCGCTCTTGCCCAAAAGGGAATAAGCACCCCACGCGATGCCGGCAATAATCATCAGTGCCGCGCTACCCAGCGGCGGCGCGGTGCTGCCGGGCAACAGCAAATAGACGAGGCCCACGATGCTTATGAGCAAACCGAGCATAGCCAATGCCGCCAGCCGTTCGCCCTTGGCGATGCCATACAGAAGCATGGTCAGTTGCACTACGCCGAACAATAGCAAGGCGCCTGCGCCGGCATCCATTCCAACATAAGCCAGGGAAAAGGTGATTGCATAGAGGAACAAGGCGACCGCTCCCGGCCAACTGCCGGCTCTTCGAATCGCCGTGGAACGGCACCAGGCAAGTATGCTAAGGATCAATGCGCCGCTCGCCAGCCGCAGCATGGTGAATGCCAGTGGATCGATGTGCGCGTCTTTAAGCGCCAAGCGGCACAGGACGGAATTGCTGGCAAATGCCAGCATGGCCAGGCACGTCAACAACGATATTCGCACGACGGAACCCCGTGGACGTTGATTTGCCGGCACCCGGGGCAGGCCTAGTGGTCGGCCTCGTAGCCCAGCGCTTCGGAGATCTGGGCGGCGGTGCGCAGCAAGATGGGTATCCATTCGTCGCGCATGCGTTCGGCGGGAGCGGATATCGACAGGCCCGCCTGCAACTTGCCGCTGTCATCGTATACGCCGGCCGCGATGCATCGCACGCCCAATTCCAGTTCTTCATTGTCGCGCGAGTAGCCGTGGCGGCGCACCTGGGCCAGATCGCGCTCGAGCTGGTCTGTCTGGGTGATGCTGTTGCGCGTCGTGCCGGCCAGCCCCGTGCGCATGGCATAGGCCTTGACCTGACGCGGATCGCTGACGGACAGGAACAGTTTCCCGGTGGACGTCAGGTGCAAGGGCGCCCGCCCGCCTATGGCGCGGACCACCTGCATGCCCGAACGTTCGCTCCAGGCCCGCTCTATGTAGACGATTTCATCGCCTTGCTGCAAGGACAGGTTGATGGTCTGGCCGGTAAGCTTGTGCAGTTCGCGCATGGGTTCCAGGGCGACTTCCCGCACGTTCAGCCGGCCCTTTACCAGTGAACCGAGCTCCAGCAGGCGCATGCCCAATTGATACAGGCCGCTGTCCACCCGCTCGACGTAGCGGCCCACGACCAGGTCGTTCAATATGCGATGCGTGGTGGAGGTATGCAGGCCGGTGGCGGCGGCCAGATCCTTCAGCGGCACCGGATCGGAGCGTTTGGCCAGCACGTCGAGCAGCAGCATGGCGCGCTCGAGCACTTGTATGGTGATGGCCGACGGGTTGATGGCGGGGGCGCCGTTGAAACCGGGTGAAAGCAGAGAGGATCGTGGCATAGTCTTATTTTTGACGCAACGCAACAATTCCATAATATGAAAAAACCTCCCGGTTTGGCAAGCCTTATTTTTCCGGGGGATTGAGTTGTCCGCCAACCCGCAGCACTTCGGCGCGCAGATAGTCCAGGGCTTCGGCGGCGGCCTTGGGTTCGCCCTTCACGCCCAGGTCGATATGCGGATGGCCGGTTTCACCCATGCTGGGCAGGCTGAAGGCCTTGATGCCCGGCCAGCGTTTTTCCAGTTCTTCCAATGCCGGCGTAATGCGCGATTCCGGCACCTTGAAGGCCAGGAAGGAATGCTCGACGCGGGTCACGGCGTGATGCAGGTGGCTGTAGCGCGTGTCCAGCGTCCACTCCATCATGGGCCAGGCCATGACGGGAAAGCCCGGCATGAAGGTGTGGTCCTTGATGAAGAAGCCCGGGATCTTGTTGTAGGGGTTGGGCACGATCTCCGCCCCCACGGGGAACACCCCCATTTGAAGGCGCTGCTGATTCTCGGGCAGCGACATGTCGCCACTGCCCTGGCCGCGCCGCTCGTTGTCGGCACAGCGCTCGGCGATGAGGCGCGCCGCCTCGGGATGCAGTTCCAGCCCGACTCCCAGCGCCTGGGCGGCTGCCTGGCGGGTCTGATCGTCGGGCGTGGCGCCGATGCCGCCACAGCAGAACACCGCGTCGTCTGTGGCGAAGCTGCGCGCCAGGGTCGCGGCGATGGTTTCGCGCTCGTCTGAAATGAACTCCGCCCCGCCCAGCTGCATGCCCCGCTGGGAAAGCAACTCGACGAGTTTAGAAAAATGCTTGTCCTGGCGGCGGCCCGACAGGATCTCGTCGCCGATGATGATCAAGCGCAGCCTGGTCCCCGTTGCTACTTTCATTGCACGTCCCTTCCTTGTTATTCCGTTTTTGGATCGATGACATTATGCGCCCGCAACTGCCGCAGCGCTTCCAGGCTGAAATGGGCGAATACCAGCGCGGAAAAAACCGGCAGCACCAGCCAGGCCGGCGGAAACAGATTGATGAGCGACAGGATGAAGCCGATCAGCCAGAGCTGCCGGTTGTGCCTGCGCCACAGCATGCGCCTTTCCTGCGGACTGGCGTGCTCGATGGCGGCATCGACGCGCAGCATGCGGGTGAAGGCGAAGGTCCACCAGAAGATGGGAAGCAGCACGGGCATGGGCGGGATCAGCCACAAAGGCATGGTCACGAGCCAGCCGAGGGCGAACAGCCCTCCCACCCAGATCGCATTCCAGGTTCCGACGGCGGTGGAGAACTGGCCCTGGCGCGAAAGGCCCCGGTAGTCGCGCTTTTCCAGATGGCGCAGCACGATGGGCATGACGAAGACGGCGGCGATGACCAGGCCAAGAATGCCTGACAGCGGCAGCAGTATGGCCACGGCCAGCATGGGGATGAGGTAGAGCTTGATCGAGAACAGGCCGATCGCCAGCAGCCATTGATCGACTTCGTTGATGATTTCCCAGTCGGCGGCCTGCATGTTGAGCCAGCCCGTCAGGGGCGTCCAGAATGCCCAAAGCAATATAATGGCCCCCAGCAGCGCAATGATGAAGGGCAGGAACAGCGCCGCCAGCATTTTGGGGTGGCACTGGGAAACCAGGGCGCGCTTGAAGGCCAGGCCTACCGCCGACAAGCCGGTCGGCGCGGACGGCCGAAGGCGCAAGGCAAGCTTGGAATCGCTCATAAGTAACCTTGAAATAACGACCCGACTATCATAGTCAAACCGGATGCCATTTGTCTCTATGCCAGTGTTCGATCCCATACATGACAAGCACGCGCTGCTGCATCGTCTTCAGGACGGCGGCGGCCTGACCGTGGCCTGCTATTGCGCGGCCTGGTGCGATACCTGTTCGGAGTACCGTCCGCAGTTCCAGGCGCTGGCCGAGAAATGGCCCGCCCATGCCTTCGTATGGATAGATATTGAAGAAAATCCCGAACTGCTGGGGGACGAGGATGTCGAAAATTTTCCGACCCTGTTGATACAGTCTCCCGAGGGGAACCTGTTTTTCGGCACGATGCTGCCCCACATCGGCCATCTGGACAGGCTGATCCGAAGCCTGGAAGAACATGCGCCCGTTTCGCTGAGCGGCCCCGGCCCCCTGCATGCGCTGCTGGGGCCGGCTGTCGCGAACGGAAATTAGCGCCTGCCGCCCAGCAGCACGCCCACCGACTTCCTGGGAGCGGCGGGAACCGCCTTGGGCTTGGCCGTCTCGGCCACGCCGGATGTGGCGGAAGGCACATAAGGCTTGAAGAAGAACTCGTCCACCGGCTTGGAGGAAGCCGCACCGGAGGCGTACCCGCCGCGGCGCTCGCCCCGGCCGGATACCGGCGGCCTGCGGTGAGATGCCGCCGGCAAGGCCAATTGGCCGCGGGGAATCTTGGCCTTGATGAGCTTCTCGATGTCGAGCAGATAACGCTCTTCCTCGGGCGTGAAAAATGCGATCGCCTCGCCGGTCTTGCCCGCCCGGCCGGTGCGGCCGATACGGTGCACGTAGTCTTCCGCGTTGTAGGGCAGGTCGTAGTTGATGACGCAAGGCACGCCGGCCACGTCCAGGCCGCGCGCGGCCACGTCGGTGGCCACCAGCACCTCGAGCTCGCCGGCCTTGAAGGCGTCCAGCGCCTTCATGCGGTCCAGCTGGCTTTTATCGCCGTGTATGGACTCGGCCTTCACGCCGTCGCGCACCAGCTCGCGCGCCAGGCGGCCCGTGCCTATCTTGGTGTTCGAAAAAACGATGACCTGGTTGAAGCCGCGCGACTTCACCAGATGCACGACGGCCGCGCGCTTTTCATTGCCCGACAGCGGATAGGCGATTTGCGTCACGGTATCGGCCGTGGCGTTGCGTGCCGCCACCTCGATCTCGACGGGGTTGGACAGGAAGCTGCGCGCCAGCTTGCGGATTTCGTTGCTGAAGGTGGCTGAAAAAAGCAGGCCCTGGCGCTTGGCCGGAAGCAGGCGCACGATGCGGTCCAGGTCGGGCAGGAAGCCCATGTCCAGCATGCGGTCGGCTTCATCCAGAACCAGTATGCCCACCTGGCTCAGATTCACGTTCTTCTGCTCTATGTGGTCCAGCAGGCGGCCCGGCGTGGCGATCAGGATCTCGCATCCGCGCCGCAAGGCATCGCGCTGGGGGCCGATGTCCACGCCGCCGAAGACGACGGCGGAGCGCAAGGGCGTGGCTTTGCTGTAGATGGAAACACTGGCGGCCACCTGGTCGGCCAGTTCGCGCGTGGGCGTCAGGATCAGGGCGCGCACCGGGTGGCGCGCCGGCGAGGCGCTGGTATTGGCGAACTGCATCAGCCGATGAAGAATCGGCAATGTGAACGCGGCCGTCTTGCCCGTGCCGGTTTGCGCGGCTCCCATGACATCGCGCCCGTCCATGACATTGGGCATGGCCTGGGCCTGGATGGGCGTAGGGGTGGTGTATCCGGTTTCGGCGACTGCCAAAAGAATGCTGGGATGCAGGCCGAAGCTGGAAAAAGTGACGGCGGGAGTATCGGCTTGTTTAGGTGTAGTGTCTGTCATTGAAAATGGTTTGCACCCGAATCGGGAAAATCCCGTCCGCGGCTCTCTTAACCCGGCTATTTTAACGCAGCACGGGGCGCATTCCGCCGTTGATCCCTCCAGTCCGGCCCAAGGCAGGCATAAAAGCGGCCAAGTGTCGCTAAAAGCATACGATTTGCGGCGCCGCCCCCAGGCGTGCCGATGCTGCCCGGCTGCTTGCTAGAACAGGGCCTTCAATAGCCAGTAAGCCACCATTCCGCCCACGATGATGAGCACGGTGCTGCGGGTGCGCCAGAACACCAGGATGGCGACCAGGGCGGCCACCACCTTGATGTCGAATGCGGGGCCGGCGCCGGCCCGCCATGGAAGGAGCTCCGGCACGACGATGGCGATCAGCGCGGCCGTCGGCGCATAGCGCAGGGCGCGCCTGACCGGCTCGCTCAAGGGAAGATAGTCGCCGAAAAGAAAGTAGCCGGCACGTGTCAGCACGCTGCACAGGGTCAGCAGGCCGATGACGCCCAGGATGTACAGGTCATAGTCGAGATCGCCGGTCATGCGCCTCTCCGGTGTTTCGTGTGCAGCAGCTTCTCGGTCAGCACGCCCGCGAGCACGCCGCCCGCCACCGCCGCGGCCAGGCCCATCCGCAGCGGCAAGGGCTGGCCTACCCAGGCAATGACGCCCGCCACGATCAGGCACATCGCCATGGGGCGGGTCTTGACCAGAGGAATGATGATGGCCATGAGCGCCAGGATCGCCGCAAAGTCCAGCGACCAGCTGGCCGGAATGAATGAGCCAAGGAAAATTCCCAGAAGCGAAAAGGTGTTCCACCCTATCCAGCCCGGAACGATGATGCCCAGGAAATACCACAATTGCTCCGGGCCGCCCTTTATTTTGCTGTCGCCATAGCGGGCCATGAACAATACAAACGAAATGTCGCTGGACAGGTAGCCCAGCACCAGGCGCCTGGGCCAGCGCATGTGGCGGAAATAAGGATGCAGCGCGGCGCCGAAGATGACGAAGCGGATGTTCACCACCATGCCGGCGGCGAAAATGAGCCAGAGCGGCGCCGAGGACTCGATCAGCGGCAGGGAGGTCAGCTGCGCCGACCCGGCGAATACCGTCAGCGTCATCAAGGTGGCCATGCTTTCGGTAAGTCCCGACTTGACCAGCGCGATGCCGGTGACGAAACCCCATGTGCTGGTGGCGATGAGGGCCGGAATGACGTCGACGAAACCCGCCCTGAAGCTGTGTCTTCTGGAGGCATCCGGCCACCACGAAGGAATTCTGTACCGCAACACTGCCCTGCCGCCTTGCAAGAAAAGCGTGTATTGTAAGGCTCCCGCCCTTGGTACAATCAAGCCTCATCTTTGGGAGAGCGCAATGTCGATGTCCGATCGCGATGGTTTCATTTGGTATGACGGCAAGCTCGTGCCTTGGCGCGACGCCACGACCCACGTGCTGACCCACTCCCTGCATTACGGCCTGGCCGTTTTCGAGGGCGTGCGCGCCTACGATACCGACATCGGTACCGCGATATTCCGCCTCCAGGACCACACCCGGCGCCTGTTCAATTCGGCGCATATCTATCAAATGGATATCCCCTACGACCAGGACGCCATCAATGCCGCGCAGCTGCAGGTGGTGCGCGAGAACAAGCTGGAATCCTGCTACATCCGCCCTCTGGTCTTCTACGGCTCGGAAAAAATGGGGGTCTCGCCCAAAGGCGCAACGGTCCATGTGGCCATCGCCGCCTGGCCCTGGGGCGCCTACCTGGGCGAAGAGGCGCTGCGCCAGGGCATACGCGTAAAGATCTCGTCCTATGCGCGCCAGCACGTCAACGTGACCATGCCGCGCGCCAAGCTGGCCAGCACCTACGCCAATTCCATCCTGGCCAACAACGAAGCACTGGAGCACGGCTACGATGAAGCCATCCTGCTCGATACCGAGGGCTTCGTGGCCGAAGGCTCGGGCGAGAACATCTTCATCGTCAAGGACGGCGTCCTGTGCGAACCCGAAATCGCATCGGCGCTGACAGGCATCACCCGCTCGACCATCCATACGCTGGCCGCCGACCTGGGCATACCCTTGCAGACCAAGCGCCTGACGCGCGACGACCTTTATATCGCGGACGAAGCCTTTTTCAGCGGCACGGCCGCCGAAGTGACGCCCATCCGCGAAGTGGATCGCCGGCGCATAGGCACGGGCAGCCGCGGCCCCATCACCGAGCAACTGCAAAAGGCCTTCTTCGACATCGTCAACGGCAAGAATGCCAAGTACCATCACTGGCTAAGCAAAGTCTAGAACCACCGATCACCCGAGAACAGATTCATTTTCCAGGATCCCAACCATGAGCAGCGCCCAGACACCCGCCGTCCCCAAGGACGAGACCATTTTCGTTGAAGCCAAGGATTTGCCCCTGTACTGCCCGGGGCCCAAAGCCCCTTTATGGAGCATGCATCCGCGCATATACATCGAAGTGGTCAAGACGGGCAAGGCAATTTGCCAGTATTGCGGCGCCTCCTATCAATTGAAAGAAGGCGAAAAGGTTCACGGGCATTGAAGGCCTGCGGCGCATAGCCGCCACCCATGACCGCCGCGGCATCGGGCCGCCACTTCCCTATGGTTTTCCGTCTATGTTTACAACGCCACAAGAGGCAGAGCAAGCGTTCTACGAAGCGCTGCGGCAAGCCGATCTGAACCTGATGATGCGCGTCTGGGCCGACGACGAGGAAGTCGTCTGCATCCACCCCGGCGGCATGCGCACCATCGGGCACGACGCCATGCAAAGCGCATGGCAGCAGATCTTTGCAAACGGCCCGGTAACCATTCACCCGATACGCCCCATGATCATGACCAGCGTCATGAACTCCATCCATGTACTGATCGAACAGATCACGGTCGCCACGGCCCAGGGCGAGAAGTCGGCGCACTGCTACACGACCAACATCTTCAGCAAGGGCCCCGCCGGCTGGAAAATGATTCTTCATCACGCCTCGCACGCGCCCCAGGACGCCGGACTGTTCGATCTGCAAGACCGGCCCGGCACCCTACACTGAAGGCGGGCCGTGACAGCAACGTTCGACACTTCCGCCTGTCCCACGCCGGCCTGGCTTCCTGGGGGACACCTGCAAACGCTGTATGGGGCGCTGGTTGCGCGCTATCACCGCATCGCCTTCGTGCGCGAACGCGTCGATACGCCCGACGGGGACTTCCTGGATTTCGACTGGACGGGACCGGGGCTGTTCTCCGACCGCCTTGCAAATGGCCAGGCGGCAAAGCCCGACACCCGGCTGGCCGGCACCGCGGCCCGGCGCTGGATGCAGGACGACGACTGGACAGGCACGCCCCGCGATGCCGGCACCCATGCGCTGGTGCTGTTCCACGGGCTGGAAGGCAGCAGCCGCAGCCATTACGCCCAGGCCATCGCCCAGCATTTCCGGGCGCGCGGCTGGGTCGTGGTCATTGCGCACTTCCGTGGATGCTCAGGCTTTCCCAATCGCATGGCGCGCGCTTATTATTCCGGCGACTCGGCGGACATCGATTTCATCCTGCGCACGGTAAGGCAGCGCGTGCCGGGCGCCCGCTGGCATGCCGTGGGGGTTTCCATGGGCGGCAACGCCATGCTCAAGTATCTGGGCGAACAGGCGGGCGAGCCCGCGTGGCTTGCCGCCTGTGCGGCGGTCTCGGTGCCGCTGGACCTGGTCGCCTGCGGCAACTGCCTGTCGGAATCATGGCTGGGGAAGAAGCTGTATTCGCGCTACTTCCTGAAGACGATGAAGATCAAGATGCACGAGAAGGCAAAGCGCTTTCCAGGCAACATCGATGTGCTGCGCATCAACCAGGCAAGAAGCCTGCGCGAATTCGACGATCTGTATACCGCGCCCATGCATGGCTACAAGAACGCGCTCGACTACTGGACCCGGGCATCCAGCAAGCCCCACCTGAAAAACATCGCCGTGCCCACCCTGCTGCTCAATGCCCGCAACGACCCCTTCATCCCCGAGCCGTCGCTGCCGGGCTCGCAGGATTGTTCATCGTCGATTTTGCTGCACCAGCCGGCCGAGGGCGGCCATGTGGGATTCGTCACCCATCCCTTCCCCGGTCACATAGGCTGGCTGCCGGCGCGGCTGGCGCGCTTCTTCGAGACCGGCACGTAAGCCCTCGCGGCCTTGTCGCGCAGCCGCCGAAGACGGGCATGCGCCGAGCGGCACGCTAGGATGACTTGAAGCGCTCCAGCAGTTCGCGATCCGATTTCAGGCGCTCCTTGAGCGTGCGTATCTGCACATCGAGTTCGGACTGCACATAGAAGTCTTTGCTCATGCCGCGCGCCTGCTGCAATTGCTCTACGGCGGTCGGCAGGGCGCCGGTCAATTCATAATAAGAAGCCATGGTGCGCCGCGCCGCCACCTTCTGCCCCAGCCGCTCCTGGCTTTGCGCCTGCAATTGATAGAGCCGCGGCAATTCGGGCCACTGTTTGATCCGCTGCGCCAGGAAGGTCACGGCCTCCTGGTCCCGTCCGGTTTTCTGCATGGCGTCGACGCGCGCCAGGGCGATGCCCTGGCTGTCGGGCCAACGCTCCCACGCGGCCTGGGCCTGCGCCAAGGCCTGGACCTGGTCCCCCTGCGCCAACGCCAGGGCAATGGACAAAGCGGCGATTTCCGGCGAGTTGCGGCCGCCTTCCCGGGCCTGGTCCAGCGCCTGGCGGGCCGCCGGCAGGTCTTTCTTCTGCCAGTCGGCATAGGCCAGGCCATACCAGGCGGCCGATTGCTCCACGCCGCTTGCCTGTCGCGCATCCAGCTGCAGTTTTTCCATGGCCAGGCGCAGCGCCTGGCTGCTGTCGCGGGCCTGTGCTACGCGCAGCTTGGCGCGAACGTACCAGAACGTGTCCGTATCCCGGTGGTGCACGGCGGGCAGTTCGCTGACGCGATTCTGGATGTCGGACATGCGCTGTATGGACAAGGGATGGGTGCTGGTGTAGCCACCCCCACCCATGCCTTCGTTCAGCCGCGAGGCGTTGCTGAGCTGATTGAACATGCGGACCATGCCCCCCGGATCGAAGCCGGTCTTGCGCATCATCTCGAACCCGGCCCGGTCCGCCTCCTGCTCGGCCTGGCGTGAAAAACCCAATTGCCGGTCGACGGCCGCGGCCTGGCCGAAAGCGGCCACGCCCATGGCCAGGTCGCCACTGCCCGACAAGGCGGCCAGCAGCGCGGCCGCAAGCGCCGCCATCATGACGCCGCTGCTCTGCGAACGCTGCGTCATGCCCCGGGCGATATGCCGCTGGACGACGTGCCCGATTTCGTGGGCGATCACCGAGGCCAGTTCGGATTCGCTTTGCGCCGCGACCACCAGGCCGCTGTTCACGCCGATATAGCCGCCCGGCAGCGCAAAGGCGTTGATCTGCGCATCGCGCACGCCGAACACCGTGATGTGCTGCGGCGAACCGCCCGGCGCATGCGCCGCCAGCCGCCGCCCCATGTCGGTCAGGTATTGGCTTACGTCGGGATCGGCGATATAGGTGGGATCGCGCCGCCCCTGCTCCATGATGGCGTCGCCCAGGGTGCGCTCCAGCGCGGGAGAAAGCTCGGCCGACGACGCCGACCCCATGCTGGGAATACCCATGGGCTGCGCCGCCAGGGGCATGGACCAGACCGCCATGGAGGCGGCCAGGCCGGCACACAGCAAACGGGAGCGGAACGTGATGCGTAAGGAAGGTCTTGCGGCGGTCATGTGTCCGTGGCGAAGGGAATCAGGTGGCTGAAATAATGGCGGCCTGCTTGGCCCGCTTGATGTCCTGCTTGTTCGGCAAGCGGTTCCTGGCCGACAGGCGCATGAGCGTGGCCAGCGCGAACAGCAGTCCGAACACTTCGACGAAACCGGCCAGCACCCACATGGTCAGTCCGCCGATGGCCTGGTCGGTCACCGCCGTCATGCCGGGTATGGCGCGGCCGCAAAGGTCGAAGATGGGGTACAGGTCGTGCTCGGTGAACGTGATGACGGCGCCCACCACCATCTGGGGAACCATGGTCACCACCGGCGAAATGATGCGGCCGCCCGGCGACAGGACCGCGGGCGGGCTGGGCCGGCGATCGAGAATGAGATTCCAGTACATGAAGCCGCTGATGACCACGGACCAGTTCATGAAGCGGTACAGGCGCCAGTCCAGCATGGAATAGAACTGGACTGTGGGAATCAGGAAGCCGATGACCAGGACCACGAACAGGAAAGGGACGAGGTATTTGTTGGTCAGGACCGCTTCCAGGCCGCGCCCCGCGGCGCTGGCGCGGAAATCGCGCAGGCGCAGGCGCCACGACATGGGCAGGCCCGCCCGCAATACCTGGCCCGGGTAGGCGCCCATGATCAGCAAGGGCCCCAGGTGATGCAGCACCAGGTGCTGGAGCCGGTGGATGAAGAACATGCGCTCGGCGTAGTAGTCGATGCGCGTATGCAGGGACAGGTACAGGAAGACCAGGCCGATCCAGAAAAAAGCCTGCCGCGTCTTGCTGACGCGGTGCACCCGGGTTCCGCGCACGAACAGGCAGATGCCCATGAAGAACATCAGCAGCAGCGTTGGAGAAAATTCCCAAGGCGTAAGCCAATCGATCAAATTCATGGGGCAAAATCCAGTAAGCGCGAACGGGCCTAGTTTAAAGCAATATGGCGGCGGTCACCCCATTGCACCTGATGCACGCCGGGAAAGGAACTAAGCTGGCGCGCCTGCGACATCAGCACCGAACGGAGCTCGGGCGGGCATTTGATGGTGACGCAGGCCCGGGCCAGTCCTTGCTGCTGAGCCCGGTCGACGGACATCGCCGCCACGCTCAGGCCGGCCGCCTCGAAATCGAGATAGATCTGCTTGCGGACGTCGGCCAGCACATTGTGCGGACAAACCACGGTAAGCCGCGATACCGGGCTGGGAATACGGGTAGGTGCCGTTTGGACGCCGGCACGGCGCAAAAACAAATTGAATAGACGCATAAAAACCCCCACTGTATTTATGCGCGCCGCAAGCGCGGCGCAAGAATCTGTCACTACATGAGCGACGGATTCAGCACTTGAAAAACGACGGGAGTCTGAATGCCATGCATTCGATTCGACTGCCACGCCCTTGAAAACCAGGGCGTGGCGGAAGCTGTGCTTGGGTGTAGCCTGCTAGCTGCCTAGACGCGCCTGGAGATGAATGAGCCGATGCAAGATCGGCTGCTACTATCGCCGGGGTCGGAATTCACCGCACAGCTCCTATAAAATGAACAGCCTGTATTGTAACGTCCAAGAACACTAGGGACAACCCTTAGGCCGCGAAACGCAGCACGACGAAGACGGCGAACAACACATAGAAGCCGCTGACGCCGGCCAGCGTGGGGACGCGCATGGCCCCGCGCCGGAAGCCCAGCCAGAGCATGCCCACGCTGAGCATGGTCAGCCCGCCGGCCACCAGCAGCGGCGTATCCAGCAGCCAGGGCGTCATGAAGATCGCCATGGCGCTGGGTATGGTGGCCTGTATCATCATGGCGCCTGAAATATTGGCCAGGGCCAGCCTTTCCTTGCCCTGCCGGACCCAGATCAGCGCGTTCATGATTTCAGGAAGCTCGGTGGCCACGGGGGCCAGCAGCAAGGCGGCCATATGCGGCGCCATGCCCATCCAGCCGCCTATGGCTTCGATCTGCCGCACGAACACATGGGAGGCGGCGGCGATCGCCGCCAGGGCCAGCAGGGTCTGGACCAGCGCCCAGCCCATGGATGGATTGCCCGGCCGCAGCTTCAGGGGCTCCAGCTCCTCCATGATCATCGCGCCCTCGTCGGCGCTCAGCTCCCGCTTGACGTACACGGCATACACCAGCAGGAACAGCACGCCCAGCCAGGGCTTCCAGGCGAAGACCAGCAGTCCCAGCGCAATCTTCACGACAAAGATGCCCAGGAACCAGGCCTGATCCCGGGCCAGCCGGCGCTGGTCGGCATTGATGGTACAGGGCAGTCCGCTGCGGGCTTTGCGCCAAAGGATGAAGCCCACCACCGCATAGGCCAGGGTGGCAAGGACTAGGGGGCCGCCCAGGGCCGCGCCGACGCCGATTTCCTTTTGCTCGGGCGTGTTGCCGAAAACCACCGCGACGAAGGTGACGGCGCTTTCGGGCAGCGCCGTGCCGAAGGCGGCCAATATGGTGCCCACGGCGGTCGCACCCAGCTTCAGACGGCAGCCCACCCATTCGACGCCGTTGACGAAGAATTCGCAGGCAAGGTAGATGGCGACGGCGGAGGCAATGAACAGGAACAGGGTGAGCAGCATAGGGAATCAGGCCGGGCGTACGATAACCAAGGCGCATTGAAACGCCCGCCCGGCAAAAGGCGGCGCTCAATGGCCAAAGGTCTCGCCTGATTCTGGCAGCGCGGCTGCCGCAACCGCTTGCACCATAGTGAAGGTTCACCAAGTATGTTGATGCAAGCCCCCCGGCAATGCCGGGGCTGGCTACTCCCCGATGACGGAAAGAAGTGGCATTCTATCAGATAAGCCGGGCGCGGCGGGCAGGCCGGCTCTTGCTAGTAAACGTAGCCGTCCAGCCAGCCCATGGCGGTATAGACATGCATCACGATCAGGGCGATGCCGAACACCAGGACGGTGCCGCCGAAGAAGGTGGTGGCGATGGCGGCCAGGACGGCATTCCAGCCTGTGCGGTTCACGCGGCCGGACCCGGGGTTGTACTTGGCATCGAACCATTCATCCGGCTTCAGCGCGAACACAAGGGCTTCGATATAGCCCTCGGTGACCGGAACGATCAGGAGCAGGAAAGCGGGGTTGTCCCACCATACCGGATAGAACTGGGCCAGTACCAGCATCGCCACGGAAAACGCCGTGAACAGCCAGGCCCGGGGCCGGCCCACATACCACCAATGGGCGCCGAACACGCCCAGCAGGCAGGCCAGCCAGGCGGCGGCGGCCTTGCTTCGATGGCGGGCGGGAGTGGTAAATTGCGTCATGAGCTACCTTGTTGGCCATTTCGGGCTGCGCGCCCCGGAACCTTACAATCTTGCGCATTGTAGTAGAGCGGGGAACACCCATGGATATGCCCACATACGATATCGCCATCAGTGGCGCCGGCCCCGCGGGCAGCGCACTGGCCCTGGCGCTGGCCCGGAAGTCCCCACGGCCGGAGCGGATCGCGCTGATAGGCCGGCGCTTTGCGGCATCCCGCGGCCCGGCGGCCGAGAAGGCCGGCATGGCCATAGACCCGCGCACCCTGGCGCTGAATCATGGCAGCCGCATACTGCTGGAACAACTGGCCGCCTGGCCTGCGGCATCGGCCGATATCCGTACCGTTCATGTTTCGCAGGCCGGCCGCCTGGGACGCAGCCTGATCCGGTACGATGAGCTGGGGGTGCCCCGGCTGGGCAGCGTGGTGGGCTACGACGACCTGCTGTACAGCCTGCACGCGGCGCTTCTGGACAGCGGCGTGAGCCTGATCGAAGCCACGCCCACGCAGACCCTGGCAGCGGGACAGGTCGAATTCGACCTGGGCTCGAGCCGCCTGCGCAGCGCGCTGGCCGTGCAGTCCGACGGCATCCGGCCCCAAGGGATAGAGCGCCGCTACCGTCAATCCGCCGTGCTGGCCACGGTTCGAGCCCTGCGTCCCCGGCAGGCTTGGGCGTTCGAGCGCTTCACCCGGAACGGCCCGCTGGCCATCCTGCCCCATCCCCACGGCGATGACCTGTACGGTGTCGTATGGTGCTGTCCGCCGGCCGAGGCCGAGCGCATCCGGTCCCTGGACGATACGGACTTCGCCCGGGCTCTTTACGCCATGTTCGGCAGCCGCCTGGGGCATTTCCAGCCCCTGGGCGAGCGGCATGTGTTTCCCCTGAGCATGCACGCGGGCCCCTCGTTGATCAATGCCCGCTGCGTGGCCGTCGGCAACGCGGCCCAGACCTTGCATCCTGTGGCGGGGCAAGGCCTGAACCTGGGCCTGCGCGACGTGGCTCAACTGGCGCAGGCGCTGTCGCCCTGGCTGGCCCGGCCTGAAAGCGATCCGGCCGGCCTGCTGGCGCAGTTCGCCCGCCAGCGCAGGCCGGACCGCTGGCTGACCGCCGGCATCACCGATTTTCTGCCCAGGGTGTTCGCCACCGGCAATCCCCTGGTCGAGCATGCCGGCGGCCTGGCCCTGCTGGCGCTGGACATACTGCCTCCCTTGCGCGATCCGCTGGCCCGGCACCTGCTGCAGGGCTTGCGTACCTGAGCCTGCGGCCGGCCAAGTGAATCGGGGGTTAAAATCCCCCGATGCGCATCGGCTCCTGGTCCCTTCCCAACCCTGTTTTCGTCGCGCCCATGGCGGGCGTGACCGATCGCCCCTACCGCAAGCTATGCAAGGCGCTGGGGGCGGGCTATGCCGTGTCCGAGATGGCGGCAAGCAACCCCCGGCTCTGGGACAGCGTAAAGACCTCCAGGCGGCTGAACCACGATGGCGAGATCGACCCCATCGCCGTGCAGATCGCCGGATCGGACCCGGAAATGATGGCGGAGGCCGCCCTATTCAACGTCAAGAAAGGCGCCCGCATCATCGACATCAATATGGGGTGCCCGGTAAAGAAGGTATGCAACGTGGCCTCGGGCTCGGCGCTGCTGCGCGACGAGAACCAGGTCAGCCGCATCCTGCGCAGCGTGGTCGACGCCTGCGCGCCCCTGGACGTGCCGGTCACCCTGAAGACGCGCACCGGCTGGGACCGCGAATCGCGCAATGCGCTGCGCATCGCGAAAATGGCCGAAGACATCGGCATCGCCGCCCTCATCCTGCATGGCCGGACCCGCTGCGACCTGTACCAGGGAGAGGCGGAGTACGATACGATACGCGAGGTAAAACAGGCGGTAACGATTCCGGTCGTTGCCAATGGGGATATCGATAGTCCCGAAAAAGCCAGATCCGTACTAGAGTACACAGGGGCCGATGCGGTCATGATCGGAAGGGCCGCGCAGGGACGCCCCTGGATCTTCCGGGAGATCAGCCATTACCTGGCCAGCGGGCGGCATTTGCCGGCGCCAACCTACGGCGAGTTGCGCGACTGCCTGCTCGATCACCTGGAAGACCATTACCAGTTTTACGGGGAATTCACTGGCGTGCGGTCGGCGCGCAAGCATATAGGCTGGTATCTGGCCGACATGCCCGACGCCGGGGAATTCCTGCCGCGCATCAATCAAATAAGCAGCACCCGCGATCAAGCCCTGGCCATAGAGCAATGGTTTGACCGCCATCCACCCAACGAGCCTATCATGGCCAGGGCCGCCGGGGCCCGCCGCGCCGGTACGCCACAAAACATCGACACCTTAGGATCATGAGTAAAACTAACCCCCTGGAACAATCGGTACGCGACCAACTTGAACGCTACTTCACGGACTTGGGCGACTCGGAACCGCGCGATATGCTCGCCATGGTCATCAGCTGCGTCGAGCGGCCGGTTCTGCAAGTCGCCCTTGAACAATCCAAGGGCAATCAATCCAAGGCCGCCGAGATGCTGGGCATCACCCGCAGCACCTTGCGCAAGAAACTCCTGGCGCACAACTTGCAACCCTAATTCAAAACCCTAGGCTTTATTTTCATGAAAATCCAGACCGCCCTTATTTCGGTTTCCGACAAAACCGGCATCGTTGAATTCGCCCAGGCCCTGGCCCAGCGCGGCGTGCGCCTGCTGTCCACAGGCGGAACCGCCAAGCTGCTGGCCCAGGCCGGGCTGGACGTGACCGAGGTGGCCAGCCATACCGGCAGCCCCGAAATCCTCGATGGCCGCGTCAAGACGCTGCACCCCAAGATACATGGCGGCCTGCTGGCGCGCCGGGACAGCGCCCAGCACCTGAAGACGCTGGAAGAGCACGGCATCGACCGCATCGACCTGCTGGCCGTGAATCTGTATCCCTTCCGCGAAACCATCGCAAAGCCGGACTGCACTTTCGCGGATGCCGTCGAGAACATCGATATCGGCGGCCCGGCCATGCTGCGCGCCGCCGCCAAGAACCATGGAACGCCCGAGGGCGGCGTAACGGTGGTCATCGACCCGGCGGACTACGCCCGCGTCCTGGCCGACATGGACGGCCCGCAGGGCCAGCCATCCTACGGCCTGCGCCTGGAGCTCGCCACCAAGACCTATGCCCATACGGCCGCCTACGACGGCGCCATCGCGGCCTACCTGAGCAGCCTGGCCGCGACCGAACCCGAGCAGGACGCGCAGCCCGCGCGCGACGCCTGGCCGCGTACCCTGACCGTGCAAATGCGCCAGCACCAGGTCCTGCGCTACGGCGAGAATCCGCATCAATCCGCCGCGTTCTACGTGGATCAGCCCGTGGGCGCCGGCCTGCTGGGCAGCTATCGCCAGCTGCAGGGCAAAGAGCTGTCCTACAACAACATCGCCGACGCCGACGCGGCCTGGGAATGCGTGCGCAGCTTCCAGGCCAGCGCCTGCGTCATCGTCAAGCATGCCAACCCCTGCGGCGTGGCGCTGGGCGACGGCCCGCTGCAAGCCTACCAGCAGGCCTTCAAGACCGACCCCACCTCTGCCTTTGGGGGAATCATCGCCTTCAACCGCCCGGTGGACGCCGCCACGGCCGAGGCCGTCAGCGGCCAGTTCGTCGAAGTACTGCTGGCGCCCGAATACTCATCCGAAGCCCTGGCCGTGTTCGCCGCCAAGAAAAACGTGCGTGTGCTGCAAGTGCCCCAGGGCGATGCGCGCAACGCCTTCGACATCAAGCGCGTCGGCGGCGGCTGGCTGGTGCAGAATCCCGACGACTACCAGGTGCCTGAATCGGATTTCAAGATCGCCACCAAGCTGGCGCCCACCGAGCAGCAGATGCGCGACCTGATGTTTGCCTGGAAAGTCGCCAAATACGTCAAGTCCAACGCCATCGTTTTCGTGGGCAATGGCATGACCCTGGGTGTGGGTGCGGGCCAGATGAGCCGCATCGATTCCGCGCGCATCGCCTCCATCAAGGCGGAGAACGCCGGCCTGAGCCTGTCCGGGTCGGCCGTCGCCTCGGATGCCTTCTTCCCCTTCCGCGACGGCCTGGACGTCGTGGCCGAGGCCGGCGCCACCTGCGTGATCCAGCCCGGCGGCAGCGTGCGCGACGACGAGGTCATCGCGGCGGCCGACGAGCGGGGCATCGCCATGGTGCTGACCGGCGCCCGGCATTTCCGCCACTGATGCGCGTCCTCGGTATCGATCCGGGCTTGCGGCGCACCGGCTACGGGGTCATCGATGTCCGGGGCGCCCACCTTGCCTACGTCGCCAGCGGCACCATCGTGGTGCCCGCCGACCAGCCGCTGGCGCAGCGCTTGAAAGTCATCCTGGACAACATCCGCGAGGTCGTGCAGGCCACGGAGCCCTCGGTGTCGGCGCTGGAGAAGGTCTTCGTCAACACCAACCCCTCGTCCACCCTGCTGTTGGGCCAGGCGCGGGGGGCGGCCATGTGCGCGCTGGCCGACAGCATGCTGGACGTGCATGAATACACCGCGCTGCAAATCAAGAAATCGGTGGTAGGCAACGGCCACGCCGCCAAGGAGCAGGTGCAGAAAATGGTTCAGCACCTGCTGGGCCTCAGCGGGCTGCCGGCCGCCGATTCGGCCGACGCCCTGGCCTGCGCCATCTGCCATGCCCATTTCCATCCATTGGCCAGGCGCCTGCAAGCCACAGGCCTGATCGCCACGGGCGGCGGGCGCGTGCGCGGCGGCCGCCTGCTGGACTAGTGTAAAGAGGACAACGCCATGATCGGTCGCATAAGCGGCATACTTCTGGAAAAGACCCCCCCTGTCGTCTGCATCGACGTCGGCGGTGTCGGCTACGAAATCGACGTGCCCATGAGCACGCTGTACAAGCTGCCGGACACCGGCACCCAGGTCAGCCTGTACACCCACCTGACGGTGCGCGAGGACGCCCATACGCTTTACGGTTTTTCGTCGGCCAACGAGCGCAGCGCCTTCCGCGCATTGATCAAGGTCACGGGCATCGGCGCGCGCACTGCGCTGGCCGTGCTTTCAGGCATGACGGTCGACGAATTGGCCAGCGCCATCACCCAGCAGGAAACAGGCCGCCTGACGCGGGTTCCGGGCATAGGCAAGAAAACGGCGGAACGGCTGTTGCTGGAACTGCGCGGAAAGCTGGGCGCCGATCTGGCGCATGCGCCGGGCACGCCTTCAGCCGGCCGCGACGACATCCTGAACGCGCTGCTGTCGCTGGGCTATTCCAGCAGCGAAACGCAGGCGGCCTTGAAAGGCCTGCCCGAAGGCGTGGAAGTGGCCGAAGGCATACGGCTGGCGCTCAAGTCGCTGGCGCGGGCCTAGGATCGCAAGCAACGGGATCCGGCTTGAAAGTTTGCGGCCGCCCACGTTCCGGGGCTTGACCTTCCAACGATGGAAGGGTTTACCGTGTCGTTTTAGCACCTTTGCATGAGACTGAAAATGATCGAATTCGATGTACAAGACATGACCTGCGGGCATTGCGCCGGCACCATCACCGCAGCCGTTCAAAAAACAGCGCCCGGTGCCACGGTGGACATCGACCTGGCCAGCCATTCGGTTCGGGTTGATGGGGCCGCTGACGCGGGGTTGGTTGAACGGACGATCCGGGAAGCCGGCTATACGCCGCAGCTCAAATCCCGATAAGGAGGGTGGGCAAGACGCACGTAGCGTATTCTTCTGACGCGTGCCGGGTGGCGGGGGCCGGCCTTGCTCCTCGTGGCCGGTTCGGCGCCCTGCGCGCCGAACACCGCTGCGCCTGGCTCCTTCGCCCCTTCGGGCTACGTTCGCCGACGGCTCGCTCGGCCCCGAAAGTCGCCGCGTCCGGCCCCCGCCGCCACCCGGCACGCTGCGGTGTTTTACGTTAGAGGCGCCGCTGGGGTGGTTTTTGTGCTTGGCCTTTTTATGCGGCGCTCCATGCAGCTGAAATAGGTCTTGCGCCGTCCCGGCCTCGCGCGCCTGCCGCGCGGGCCGGGACATTCGGACTTGACGGATGATCCATCGTCAACGTGCCCATCGCCTCGACGGTATCCGTCGCCCTACCTGCGTCCATCCCCGACCGGTGTCCGTCGCCAGCCATGCTGCCAAGGCACAGCCGGTGGGCAGGGGACGGGCGACGTTAGAGCAAGCCGCCGCAGCTGCTTTGCGCCGGGGGCGTAAGAGGGCGCGCATGTTTGAGCCGGCAATCAGCCCACAGGCGGCTGATTGCCGGCGAGTTCGCGCCCGGCCCCCGGCGCAAAGCGGCTGCAAGGGAACCCCGAAGGGGCGCAGCGATAGAAGCCCGGCCCCTGCCCACCGGCTGTGCCGGTTTCATAACCCGACGCCACACATTCACAACCATAGCCACTTACAGGCTTATAAAGAGAAAGTGCGCACAAACACCCGAACCAAAAACGCGCTGAAAATCGAACTAGACCTTGGCCTGCAAATACCCGGCATAGGCCGATAAATCCACATTGCCGCCACTAAGCAGCACCCCCACCCGCTTCCCTTTGATGGGAGCCAGTTCGTTGAACACCGCCGCCGCGCCCAGGCAGCCCGTGGGTTCGACCACCATTTTCATCCGCTCGGCAAAGAATTGCATGGCGCCCATGAGCTGCTGGTCGCTGACTGCGAGAATATCGCGGACATGCCGCTGGATGATAGGAAAGGTCAACTGGCCCAGCGCCAGCGTCAGCGCACCGTCGGCGATGGAGGTGGGCGGATCTATCTTCACGATGGCGCCCGAACGCAAGGACTGCCGGCCATCGTCGCCGGCCTCGGGCTCGACGCCATAGACCTCGCAATCGGGGCTGATGGCATGCGCGGCCAGCAGGGAGCCGGACAGCAGGCCGCCGCCGCCCAGCGGAATGAACAGCGCGTCCAGCCCGCCTACATCCTCCAGCAACTCCTTCACCGCCGTGCCCTGCCCTGCGATGACGTCGGGATGATCGAAAGGCGGAATCAGGGTCAGCCCATGCTTCTCGACTAATTCGCCCGCCACTTGCTCGCGATCCTGGGTGAGGCGATCGTAGCCGACCACGCGCGCGCCGTAGCCCAGGGTGGCCGCCTTCTTGGCCGCCGGCGCGTCATTGGGCATGACGATGGTGGCGGAGACGCCCAGTATCCGGGAAGCCAGGGCGATGGCCTGGGCATGGTTGCCCGAGGAAAAGGCGATGACGCCCGCCTTGCGCTGCTCCTGCGACAGATTGGCCACCGCGTTGTAGCCGCCGCGGAACTTGAACGCCCCGATGCGCTGGAAGTTCTCGCATTTGAAGAACACCTGGGCGTCGAGCCGCGCGTTGAGGGTTTCCGAGGTCAGCACCGGGCTGCGGTGGGCCGCGGCGCTCAAGGTATTGCTGGCCCTGATCACATCCTCGTAAGTGGGTAGCCTGGCGCTCATAGTCCGTCCGTTATATAAAATTGGAAAAGTGCGGACTGCATCCGCAAGTCGAATTATGCTGCAATCGCGCCGGAACCGCGCCAACGCCACAGAGTAGAGTACGATAACTACTGTAAATATAATCAGCACGACTTCCATGGCCATCCATTCCGACTCCCTGACCAGCCTTTCCCCCGTCGAACGCATCGTCGCGCCGCAAAGCGCTTCGCCGAACGAAGAATCCATCGAACGGGCGCTGCGTCCCCGCGAACTCCAGGAATACATCGGCCAGCATCGCGTGCGCGAACAACTTGAAATCTTCATCAAGGCGGCGCGCAACCGCAACGAGGCGCTGGATCACGTCCTGCTGTTCGGCCCTCCGGGCCTGGGCAAGACCACGCTGGCCCATATCGTGGCGCACGAAATGGGCGTGCAATTGCGGCAAACCTCGGGACCGGTGCTGGAACGCGCCGGTGATCTGGCCGCCCTGCTGACCAATCTGGAAAAGAACGATGTGCTGTTCATCGACGAGATCCATCGCCTGTCTCCGGTGGTCGAGGAAATCCTCTACCCCGCCCTGGAGGATTTCCAGATCGACATCCTGATCGGCGAGGGGCCGGCCGCGCGTAGCGTCAAGATCGATCTACAGCCCTTCACACTGGTGGGCGCGACCACCCGGGCCGGCATGCTGACCAACCCATTGCGCGATCGTTTCGGCATCGTATCGCGCCTGGAGTTCTACAGCGCCGACGACCTGACGCACATCGTCACGCGCAGCGCCGGCCTGCTCAATGCCCATGCCACGCCCGAAGGCGCGGCCGAGATCGCCCGCCGCGCGCGCGGCACGCCGCGGATTGCGAACCGCCTGCTGCGCAGGGTGCGCGACTATGCCGAGGTCAAGGCCGACGGACGTATCGACGCCCAGGTCGCCGGCGCCGCGCTGGCCATGCTGGAGGTCGATCCGCAAGGCCTGGACCTGATGGACAGGAAGCTGCTGGAAGCCATCATCCACAAGTTCGACGGCGGACCGGTGGGCGTGGACAGCCTGGCCGCGGCCATCGGCGAGGAACGGGACACCATCGAGGACGTGATCGAACCCTTCCTGATTCAACAGGGATATCTGCAGCGCACGCCGCGCGGCCGCATGGCCACACAGACCACCTGGCGGCATCTGGGCCTGACACCGCCCAAACCGCCCAGCGCAACCCCCGATCTGTTTTCCTGAAGGCGGCCGCGCCTGGCTTCCCGCCTTCACCCCCAGCCCTAATCCCGCACGCAGCGCAGTATCTCTTCGCCGTAGGCTTCCAGCTTGCGCGCGCCGACGCCGCTGATGCCGCCCAGGTCGTCCATGGTAGCCGGGCGATTCATGGCGATTTCCCGCAAGGTCGCGTCATGGAAAATGACGTAGGCGGGAACGCCATGGCCGCGCGCGACCTCGGAACGCCAGGCACGCAAGTTCTCGAAGCGCTGCTGCGCTTCGGGCGGAAGGACGATGCCCGCGTCCTTTCCACGCGCGCTGGCGGACCTGGAACTACGGGCCTTCTTCTCGGGCTCGCGGCGGAACATCAGCGTGCGTTCGCCTTTCAGCACTTCCCGGCTGCCGTCGGTCAGCGCCAGCGTGCCGTAGCCCTCGTGATCCACCGCAAGCAGGCTCTGGGCCAGCAACTGGCGCAATACGCCGCGCCATGCCTGCTCCGACAGGTCGGCGCCTATGCCGTAGACGGTCAGGCTTTCGTGGTCGTATTGCTTGACGCGGTCGGTCAGCTTGCCCCGAAGTATGTCGATAAGATGCCCCGCGCCGAAACGCTGGCCGCGTTCGCGCCACAGGCGATATACGGCGGACAGGATCTTCTGCGCGGCCACCGTGCCGTCCCAGGCCTGCGGCGGCTCCAGGCAGGTGTCGCAATTGCCGCAAGGCGCGATCTCCTGGTCGAAGTAGGCCAGCAGGCGCTGGCGCCGGCAGTTCACGGTTTCGCACAGGCCCAGCATGGCGTCCAGCTGTGCGCCCAAACGTCTTCTGAACGCGTCGTCGCCGGCGGATTCGTTGATCATGCGCCGCTGCTGCACGACATCCTGCAGGCCATAGGCCAGCCAGGCCGTCGCGGGCTGGCCGTCGCGCCCCGCGCGTCCGGTTTCCTGGTAATAGCCCTCGACCGATTTCGGCAGATCGATGTGCGCGACGAAACGCACGTCGGGCTTGTTCACCCCCATGCCGAAAGCGATGGTGGCGACCATCACCACCCCTTCCTCGCGCAGGAAGCGGGCCTGGTTGCCGGCGCGCACCGCCGCGCTGAGACCCGCATGGTAAGGCAGGGCCGGAATGCCGTTTTCGCACAGGAACTGAGCGGTTTCCTCGACCCTGGCGCGGGACAGGCAATACACGATGCCGCAGTCGCCTTCATGCTCGGCCTTGATGAAGGCCAGCAATTGGCGCCGGACCTCGTTCTTCTCGATGATGCGATAGCGGATGTTGGGCCGGTCGAAGCTGGCCACGAAATGCGGCGCTCCGTTCAGCTCCAGGCGGTCGGCGATCTCGCGCCGGGTCGCCGAGGTGGCCGTGGCGGTCAGGGCCAGGCGCGGCACCTGCGGCCACCGCTCGTGCAGCAGCGACAGGCCCAGGTATTCGGGCCGAAAATCATGGCCCCATTGAGATACGCAGTGGGCCTCGTCGATGGCGAACAGCGACACCCTGCCTTGCGACAGCAGGTCCAGACATCGATCGGTCAGCAGGCGCTCGGGCGCCACATAAAGCAAATCCAGCTCGCCGGCCAGGAAGGCCTGCTCCACATCGCGCGAGGCGCGCCAGTCCTGGGAGGAATTCAGGTAGGCGGCGCGCACGCCCAGTTCCAGCAAGGCGTCGACCTGATCCTGCATGAGGGCGATGAGCGGCGAAATGACCACGCCCGTGCCCGGACGGACCAGTGCGGGAATCTGATAGCAAAGCGATTTCCCGCCGCCGGTGGGCATGAGGACCAGGGCATCGCCCCCTTGCACCACGTGCTCGATAATGGCTTGTTGATCGCCGCGAAAGGACTCGTAGCCAAAGACGCGCTGCAGTGTTTCCAGTGGAGAAGTGGTCATGCTCAATAAATCGGGACGGAGAATCGAATACCTATATCATAGTCGCCGCTGACCAGCTCCCGCTTCGCATCCAGCCCGATACGCAGGTTCGGGCTGTACCAGAACTGCTGGCCCACGCCGAAACTGCGCCGCGTATTGCCGGTGGCCGAGTATTCGTTTTCGTAGTTGCCGCTGACGTCGCCCCAACGCCCCAGCGGCACCGTCGCGGTCCATTTCTGGCGTATGCCGCCCGGCGACGCCTGGCCATCGCGGTAGCGGCTGAGGTCGGTAAAACCTTCGGTATGCCGTTCATTCAGCCAGGTAATCTGCAAATCGTCCAGCACGTCGACCGTATAGGCCGCCTGATAGCGCCAGCCCTTGTACAGGCCGTAGCTGGCACGGGCCACGCCGGCGCTCCAGACGCCCCAGCGCGTATGGTAGTTTCCGCCCAGGCCGGATGTGACCATGTCAGGGGCCAGCTCCAGCTGGGACTCCAGGGTGAATTCCGGTGACAGGCCATAGCGCAACACCGTATTGCTGGCGGTCGGTCCGTAAGTCAGGTCGTTCGGGTTGCTGTCCGAAGAGTGGTCCAGCGCGCCGATGGACATGGAATACTGCCAGGTCTGGCCGTCGCCGGATGCGGCCAGCGACGATTGCGAAATGCTGACGCCGCCCAGGCGGGCGGAATTGCCCCAGGTGGGGACGGCGATCTCTTCATTGCCCAGGGTTACATCCAGGCCCTCCTTGCTTGAATAGCGCCAGTTGCTGGCGCCCAGCGTCCAGGGCGTGTCGTCCTGCCGGGCTAGCCAAGGCGACCGCAAGCGGCGCGCCGGCCGCTGCCAGCCCCGCGCGCCCCGCAGCCCCGGCGATGCTCCGGATACGCGTTGCCGGCGCCAGGCTGCCGCATCGTCCTTGTCCCTGAAGAAGCTATAGGGGATGTCCGGCGCAACCGTTTCCTGGCCGGCATAGGGCATGCCGGAAAACATGGGCTCGGTGCCCGGCGTATCGGACAAGGGCCGCGGCGGCTCGACGGAAATCTGCGGAGCGGCAAAGACCTGGACAGGCGCCAACTGACGAAATTGTGGACCGGCCGCCCAGGCGGGGCGCCAGGCCGGCGCACACGCCAGGCCGGCGCTGCAAAGCAGCGCGGCTATGCGGGTACGATCCATAAACCAAAAAAACATCGACAATCAATCGTCCTATCCGATCGACGCAAAAAACGTCAGCGCGGACGCTTGCCCGCGGAAAAGTCCAGCATGGCCTCGCCGCTGGCGTCCAGGGATTTCTTGATGGCGCTGTACTTTTCAAGCAGCGCCGACTTGTAGACCACCCCAAGCAGCCTGGGCTGTTCTTCGCGGCTTACCACCGGCAGGCGCTCGCCCCGGAACTGGATGAAGTAATCCTGCGCCTGGTCCAGCGTCATGTCGGGGTGCAGCGTCTTGACGAAATCCAGGCGCACGACCTCGCCCGCCCGCTTCTGCTGGATATCGCTCTCGCTCAACAATAAACTAGTCAGGTCCTGCTGGGCAATGACGCCCTGGTAAACATTGTTTACATCCACGACATACAGGTATTTGACCGGGTACTCCAGGAACTGCTGCAAGGCCTCCCGTACGGGCGCCTCCGTGGAAACCACCGTGTCGGCCGGCCGGACCAGGTCGCGGATCACCGTATGCCTCAACTGGTTGCGCAGCGCAATGTCCCGCTCGCGGACCGCCGTCACGTCGTACATGGCGACTTCGGCCACGGCCCGCGACACGAAATAGGCCACGACGCCGGCCAGCATCAGCGGCAGGACGATCTGGTAGCTCAGGGTCATCTCGAAGATCATCAGGATGGCCATCAGGGGCGCGCTGGTCGCAGCCCCCAGGAAGCTGCCCATGCCGACCAGCGTGTACATATAGACCTGGGCCTGCATGCCGGGCCAGAAATACGCCACCACCATGCCATACAGGGTGCCCAGGGCGGCGCCCACGAACAGGGCCGGCGTGAACACCCCGCCCACGGCGCCGGAGCCCGCCGTCAGCGCCGTGGCAACGACCTTGCACACCAGGAAAAGCACGACGGCCTGCCAGCCCCATGGCGCATGCAAAAGGGAATGCACCACGCTATAGCCGTTGCCCGCCACTTCGGGAATGGCGATCAGCAGCAGTCCCAGCAAAAGCCCGCCCAAGCCCAGCCGGGCGGGCAGCGGCAGCCCGGTCCGCTGGAACTGCCGCTTGGAATAATCCAGGAACTTCAGGAAAAGCGGCGCGCCGACTCCCGCGATCGCGCCCAGCAGTATGAAAGGCAATACCTCCGTGCCCGGAATCTGCGGCATGCCGGCCATGGCGTAGGTGGTCTGGTAATGCCCGGTCATGCGCATGACGATGTTGGCCGACGCGGCCGCAACCAGCAGCGGCCCGAAACTTTGCATGCTCATGGTGCCGATGACGATCTCGGCCACGAACAGGGCGCCCGCTATCGGCGCCCCGTAAGCGGACGCCACGCCGGCCGCCGCGCCGCAGGCCACCAGCAGTCGCAGGCGCGCCGTCCCGAAATACGTGAAGCGGCCTATCGCCGAGGCGGCCAGCGAGGCCAGGTGCACCATGGCGCCCTCGCGCCCGATGGAGCCGCCCGAGGCCACCGTGCACAGCGAGGACAGCGACCGCAACAGGCCCTGGCGTATGGACAGGCGCCCATCGCCGATGGCCACCGCTTCCATGTAGTCGGAATTGGCGCGAGCCTTGATCTTCTTCGACGCCCACAACAGGGCGCCGGCCGCGATGCCGCCGCACAGGGGGAACAGCAGGCGCCCGTACCAGGGCAGGCCGCGCATCACGCCGACGATGGAGCCGCTTTCGCCGGTCACGACGCGCTGTATGAAGTGCATGGCTTCATGGAAAGCGATGGTGGCGAAGGCCCCCAGAATGCCGACCAGCACGGCCCAGCAGAGCATGGCGGGCAGGTCGGACAGCCATGAATAGCCGGCCAGGCGGCGGCGCACCGACTGCACGGGATTACTGATCATGCGCATCCTGTAGTGAGTATGTCGTGAATCATGGCGGGCCTCATACCTATTTCAATCCATTTCCAGGCGCTTGCCAGGCGCCGGGCCAAGCGGCAAACTGGCGACCTATGGAAACCCCTCTTGTCAAAGTACTGGTTGTCGACGACGATCCCGCTCTGCGGCATCTGCTGGCCGACTATCTTAACCGCCACAACTACGACACCTTGCTGGCGCCCGACGCCAGCGACCTGGCGACGCGCATTCAGCGGTATTCGCCCGATCTGATCGTACTCGACCGCATGATGCCTGACGGCGACGGCGCCGAGGCCTGTCGCCGCCTGCGCCAGCAAGGCGAAGACATTCCCGTTATTTTACTGACTGCGCGCGACGAGACCGTGGACCGCGTCATAGGACTGGAAGCCGGGGCCGACGACTACCTGGGCAAGCCCTTCGACCCGCGCGAACTGCTGGCGCGCATCGAAGCCGTGCTGCGCCGCAAGAAAGGCGCTTCGGCGCTGAACAAAGACAAGCCGGTGGCATTCGGGCCGTTCGTGTTCAACCCCGTCACGCGGCAGCTTTCCAAAGACCAGGACATCATCCGGCTGACGGGCGGCGAAGTGAACCTGCTGGAAGCCCTGGTCAGCAACCCGGGCAAGCCGCTGTCCCGGGACCGGCTGCTGGCCATGGCGCGCGACGACGACGAGGGCGAACGCAACGACCGCGCCATCGATATCGCCATATTGCGGCTGCGCCGCGCCATCGAGGACGACCCCAAGCAGCCGCGCTGGATACAAACCGTATGGGGCGTGGGCTACCGGTTCTCGCCTTGAGACTGAAAATTTCCATGCTTCGTTCATTGCTGCCCCGTTCGCTGCGCGCGCGACTGCTGCTTTTCACGCTGGGCACCATCCTGCTGGTGCAGGCCGCCACCTTCGCCACGGTGTCCTATTACCGCAAGAAGTTCACCGAAGAAGTCGCCGTCGAGTTCACGGCGACGACGATACGCACGCTGCGCGCCTCGCTGGCCGAGATCCCCGCCGAAGAACGCGCCGAGTTCGTGCGCAACGCTTCGCAGAACGAGTGGCGCTTGTGGTCGCGCAGCCTGCCTTCGGATGCCAGCCTGGAAGGCCGCGCCGCCGAGGCGCGTATGCGCCACGATCACCGGCATCCGCCTCCTCCGCCCCCCCCGGGCGATATACGCAACAATCTGCGGACCTTCGTCCAGGCCCTGAACAAGCGGCTGGACGATGGAACGCGCGTGGCCCTGTCACGGGGCCCGGAACCCCGGATTTATATTTCACTCCTGTCGGAACCCGAAGTGGAGGACATGCGCTATAACCGCGAATGGCTGGTCATTCCGCTGGATCGCATCGCGCCGCCCGTGGCGACCCCGATGATACTGGTCTGGCTGACGGGGATGGGCTTCTTCCTGCTGTTCGCGGCGGCATTCTCATGGCACATCACACGGCCCCTGACGCGGCTTGCCAAGGCGGCCGACCAGCTGGCGGCGGGGCAGCCCCAGCGCGTCGTGCCATCCGGGCCCAGCGAAACCCGCATTCTTGGCGAACGCTTCAACGCCATGCTGGACACGCTGGCCGAATCCAGCGCCGTCCAACGCACCCTGCTGGCCGGCCTTCCCCACGACCTGAAAGGGCCTTTATCGCGCATGTGGCTGCGCATCGAAATGGTCGACGACCCTACCTTCCAGGAAGGCATGCGCAAGGATGTCCAGGACATGCAGCGCATGGTCAATCAGTTCATCGGTTTCGTGCGCGGCTCCGATCCCGGCTCCTACCAGTTCTCGCCGCTGGAGCTCGGCGCCTGGCTGGAGGAGCAGGTTTCCGCCTGGGAAAGCGCCGGCAGCCCGGTGAAGTTCGCGCAAACGAACCGGCGGCCCTTGAACCTGAACGCCGATAAAGTCGCGCTGGGCCGATTGCTGGACAACCTGATCACCAATGCCCTGAACCACGCCGCGCCCCCCGTGGAGATCGCTCTGGATACCGAGCCGGGCATGGCGGTCATTACCGTGGCAGACCATGGTCCGGGCATCAGCGCCGAACGGCGCGCCGAAGCCCTGCGGCCCTTCTCGCGGCTGGACGATGCGCGCACCCGCACCGGTTCCGTGGGGCTGGGCCTGGCCCTGGCCGATGCCATCGCCCGCGCCCACGGAGGCAGCCTGGCACTGGACGAAGCCCAGGGAGGCGGCCTGGCCGTGCGCATCCGCCTGCCGCTGGAGCCGGCCGACGCCGAGGCGCCCGATCGGAAAGCGCCGGCTTAGCCGTCGAACTCCGGCGGCGTGGGCGGTATGGACAGGCCGAACATGCGCCAGTACACCCATATGTTGAAGATCAGCGCGACCGGCAAGGCGATGATGGTGCCCGACAGGACCAGCCGCAATGAATCGACCGACGCGGCGGCATCCCAGATGGTGATGTCGTCCAGCACCAGGTAGGGAAAAAAGCTGTACCCCAGGCCGCCCAGCACCGCCAGGAAAATCAGCAGCGTCATGGCAAAGGGCAGCGCCGTCGTCCGATAGCTGCTGTTGATCATGCGCTGCAGGCACATCTCGATGGAGACGAAGCAGATCAGCAGGAAGCCCCACAAGGCCACCACCACGGGCCAATGCGGGCCGTCGCTCCATTTGAGAAAGACCCCCGCGTTGGCGAAGGCCAGCACCACCGACACGCCGACAGCCCCCGCCGCCGACCAGCGCACCGCGCGCCGGCCCCACATGACGGCGCGCGCGCGCAATTCACCGGCCACGCGCATGATGAGCCAGGCCGCGCCCAGCAGGCAGTAAGCGGCCACGGCGCATAAGCCGATGAACAGGGAGAACCACAGGTAGCCCGATTGAGTCTCGTACGACACCACCACCTGCGCCAGCAGAAAGCCATGCGCCACCGCGGTCAGCAGGGAACCGAAGGCGAAACCCAGCAGCCAGCGGGACTGCAATTCCTGGGGAGCCCGCAAGCGCATCTCGAACGACACCGAACGCAGAAGGACGCCCAGGGCCAGCACGCACAGCGGCAGATAGAGCTCGCCCATGACGCTGCCCCAGGCATTGGGAAAGGCGGCCACGAACAAGCCCAGGCCCAGGAACAGCCAGAACTCGTTGGCATCGCGCCAGGGGCTCAGCAGGGAGAGCATGCGCGGGCGCAGTTCCGCCGGCGCGAACAAGGCCAGGCACCCCACGCCGACGTCAAACCCATCGAGCACCGTGCCGGCGACGATGATGGCGAAGAACAGGCCCATGAAGACCAGGGGCATCCAGAAGGCAGGATCCTGGGCGCCCAGGCCGAGCGCGACCGCCAGTGAATCGATCATGCCCGCCCCCGTCTTCTGGCGATCGGCACGACCCCGTAGCGAGCAATATGCCGCAGCATCTGGAAGAATCCGGCCAGGAACAACAGATAGAAAACCATGTAGCCCACGTAGCCGCCCAGCACAACGTCGAAGGCCGTGTCGCCCGCTATCTCGCTGACCGTTACCGTGCCGTTGACCGCATAGGGGAAGGCCCCCAGCAGCACATAGGCCAGGCCGGCCAGCAGCATGATCCAGCCCGAGAACGTCATGCCCATGAGCACGTGCCGCCAGGCCACCGAAAAAGCGCCCGGATCGTAGTGGATGCGCCGTGCCCGCCAAAGGGTAAGCCAGGCGACCAGTGCCATGCACAGGCCCACGGCCACAGCCAGCCTGAAGGACCAGAAGGTGAGCGCCACCGGCGGCGTCATGCCCGCGAACTGGTCCAGGCCGCGCAATCTGCCTTCGGCGTCCCGCCCCAGCCAGGCATCGCCGGCCCGGCGCCACAGCCAGGCCGCCCGATTCTCGGCGCTGGCCGCATCGGGCCAGGCGAACAGGACCAGATCGGGCGGTTCCCCGCTGCGCCAGTAAGCGGCGGTGGCCGCGGCCTTGGCCGGCTGGTATTGCGCCGTCATGCTGCCGGCTCCGGCCACCATGACGCCCTGCAGCAAGACGCCGGCCGCAACGATCCAGATGGCCGTCCTGAACACCAGCCGCCCGCTTTCATCTATGGGGCGGCGAAGGGTCTGCGCCGTGACGATGCCCAGCATGAGGAAACCGGTCGTCAGGGCGCTGGCCAGCACGAACAGCCCCGCATACCAGGGCAGCGCGGGATTGAACAGCACGCCGGACCATGCCGTGACCTGATAGCGGTCGTCGAGCATGACCGCTCCGGCCGGCGTATGCATCCAGGAAAGCAGGACGATCAGCCAGAAGGACGACACGGCGACCCCCAGGGCCACCATGAAAACGATCAGGGCATGGGCTCTTTCGGACAAATGCCTTTGTCCGAAAAGCATGGCGCCCAGGAAACAGGACTTGAAGATAAAGGCGGAAAGTATGCCGGCAGCCAGCAAGGGCCCGGCGACATTGCCGATCTTGTCCATGAGCTTGGGCCAGAGGCTTCCGAACTGTATCAGCACGGGCAGGCTGGAAGCGAAGCTGAGGATGAAGGCCAGCGCGAAAACCCGCACCCAGAAGCGATAGGCCGCGATCCAGGCAGCATGATCCGGCCCGAACGAGCGCAGCTTGAAATACAGCAACACCCAGGCCAGGCCCAGCTCGATGACAAGAAACAGCAACATGAACGCCAGGCTTGAAAAGAACTGGATCTGCGTCAGCCACAGTGTCGAGTAGGTCATAATGAGCGCTAGTTTAGAGCCAGTTCGCGATTTGTAAACCCGATGGGCAAGCAAATAACGCTGAACGTGGCAAAATGCTTACTTCGCTCGACAATTCCCCGCTTATCCCGTATGACCTCTGTACCCGCGACCGCTCCCGTCTCCAATTTCCTGCGCACCATCATCGATAACGACCTGGAGCAGGGCCGCTATGCGGACAAGCGCTGGGCGGGAAAACCCGGGCCGGCCTCCGTGCAGCAGCAGGGCGGCATCGACCCGGCGCGCATCCGCACCCGTTTCCCGCCCGAGCCCAATGGCTATCTGCACATCGGGCACGCCAAGAGCATCTGCCTGAACTTCGGCCTGGCGCGCGACTATCAGGGCGCATGCCACCTGCGTTTCGACGACACCAACCCTGAAAAAGAAGAAGACGAATATGTCCATGCCATCATCGACATGGTGAAATGGCTGGGCTTCGACTGGAATTACGGCGAAGAGCACAACGGCTACTTCGCCAGCGACTATTTCGGCTATATGTATCAGTTCGCCGAGGCGCTGGTGCAGGCCGGCCTGGCCTACGTCGACGAGCAAAGCGCGGATCAGATGCGGGCAACGCGCGGCACCCTGACCGAAAAAGGCACGAACTCGCCCTGGCGCGACCGGCCCGCCCAAGAATCCCTGGCCCTGCTGCGCGAAATGCGCGACGGCAAGCATCCGGACGGCAGCATGGCGCTGCGCGCCAAGATCGACATGGCCTCGCCCAATATCAATTTGCGCGATCCGGTGATGTACCGCATCCGCCACGTGGCCCACCACCGCACGGGCACGGACTGGTGCATTTACCCCATGTATTCCTGGGCGCACCCGGTCGAGGACGCGCTGGAAGGCATCACCCACAGCATCTGCACCCTGGAGTTCGAAGACCAGCGCCCCTTCTACGACTGGATACTGAACCAGCTGGCCGACCTGGGGCAACTGGCCCGTCCCCTGCCCCGGCAGCACGAATTCGCCCGCCTGCACCTCAGCTACGTCGTGACCAGCAAGCGCAAGCTGCTGGAACTGGTGCGCGAAGGCCATGTTAACGGCTGGGACGATCCGCGCATGCCCACCCTGGCGGGATTGCGCCGCCGCGGCTACACGCCCTCGTCGATACGGCTGTTCTGCGAGCGCCTGGGCGTGTCCAAGGCCGACTCCCGCATCGACTACAGCATCCTGGAGCAGGCCTTGCGCGACGACCTGGACCCCAAGGCCGAGCGCCTGGTGGCGGTGCTCGATCCCGTCAAGCTGGTCATCACCAATTACCCCGAAGGCCAGACCGAACTGTGCCATGCGCCGCGCAATCCCCATGACCCGGACGCCGGCATGCGCGAGTTCCCCTTTGCGCGGGAACTGTTGATCGAGCGCGACGATTTCCGCGAGGATCCGCCCAAGAAGTACTTCCGCCTCTTCCCGGGCAATACCGTGCGGCTCAAGTACGGCTACATCGTCCGCTGCACCGGCTGCGTCAAGGATGCGGACGGCAACGTCACCGAGGTCCATGCCGAATACCTGCCCGATACCAAAAGCGGCACACCCGGCGCGGACGCGGTCAAGGTCAAGGGCAATATCACCTGGGTCAGCGCGGCCCATGCCGTACCCGCCGAGGTCCGCCTCTACGACCGGCTGTTTTCCGATCCGCATCCCGACGCCGGCGACAAGAACTTCCTCGACGCGCTGAACCCCGCCTCCTGCACCACCGTGCAGGCCTGGCTGGAGCCCGGTGCCCAGGCCGCTCCCGAAACGCGCTGGCAGTTCGAGCGCCTGGGCTATTTCGTCGCCGACCGCGAGACATCCACCATCGAGAAGCCGGTCATCAATCGCGCCATCACGCTCAAGGACTCCTGGGCGCAGCAAAAATGAACAAGGGCAGGCGCCTCGCGCCGGATATGTAATTTTCTATTAGCGGACAATGAAGTGAGCGACTCTTCTTCCGGCCGGAAAGGCCAGTTGGCACTGGATTTCAAAAGCGCCACGCTGTATGCCGTACGCGTCGTGCTGCACAGCCACGACGCCGCCGAGCTGTCGTCGGCGCTGGAACAGCGCATGAAGGACGCGGGCTCGTTCTTCGAGAACGAACCGGTGGTGATCGATGCGAATCAGATCGAACAGGCCATAGACTGGCCCGCCCTGCTGGACGCATTGCGGAGGCACAGCCTGCATCCGGTGGGCGTGGTGGCCGAGGGAGCCAACCTGAAGGCCGCCCAGGCGCAGGGACTGACCGCCGTGGACCTGGCCAACCCTGTTCCGCGTCCGGCCAGCACGCCCGCACCGGATCAGGAAGTGCCGGTCGTTGCGCCGCCCGCGGCCGGCGATGAAAAACCGGCCGGCGCCGCGCCGCCTCCCCAGGAGACGGCTCACGTCCCTTCCGACATCGCGCCCGCCGCCATGGTCATCAATCGCCCCCTGCGGTCGGGACAGCGCATCTACGCCCGCAATACCGACCTGATCGTCATCGGCGTGGTCAGCCAGGGCGCCGAGGTGATCGCCGACGGCAACATCCATGTCTACGGCCCCTTGCGCGGCAAGGCCATGGCCGGCGCCCGGGGAGATGCCACGGCCCGCATCTTCACCACCCAGCTGGATCCCGAACTGCTGGCCATTGCCGGCGTGTACCGGGTCATCGAAACCCAGCTGGACAAAACCTTGCGCAATCAGCCCAGCATCGTGCACCTCGATGGCGACATCCTGCGCATGACCCCGCTGGGCCAATGACGGATATCTTTTGTTGCCAAGCCGGGCACGAATTAGCGCCGGCTTAGGCTGTTTTGATGCAGTTTTGCATTACGATTACGTGATTTACAAAAACCTAAAGGAATTCTAACGTCATGGCGCGAATTGTTGTGGTGACTTCCGGCAAAGGCGGGGTGGGCAAAACGACCACCAGTGCGAGCTTCTCTTCCGGGCTGGCGATGAAAGGCCATAAAACCGTGGTTATCGATTTCGACGTCGGCTTGCGCAACCTGGACCTGATCATGGGCTGCGAACGGCGGGTGGTCTACGACTTCGTCAACGTCATCCAGGGCGAAGCCACGCTGAACCAGGCGCTGATCCGCGACAAGCAGCTTGAGAACCTGTTCATCCTGCCCGCATCGCAAACCCGCGACAAAGACGCACTGACCCGCGAAGGCGTCGAAAAGGCGTTGAACGACCTGGCCGACATGGGTTTTGAATACATCATCTGCGATTCGCCCGCCGGCATCGAAACCGGCGCGCTGATGGCCTCGTATTTCGCCGACGACGCGCTGGTCGTGACCAACCCCGAAGTCTCCTCGGTGCGCGACTCCGACCGCATCCTGGGCATACTATCGGCCAAGTCCCGGCGCGCGGAAAAAGGCGAAGAACCCATCAAGGAGTACCTGCTGCTCACCCGCTACAACCCCAAGCGCGTCGCCGAAGGCGAAATGCTCTCGCTGAAAGACATCGAGGACATCCTGCGCATCAAGCTGATCGGGGTGGTGCCGGAATCCGAAGCCGTGCTGCAGGCTTCGAACCAGGGCATTCCGGCCATCCATCTGCGCGACAGCGACGTCGCCATCGCCTACCAGGACGTCGTGGCGCGCTACCTGGGCGAGGAGAAGCCGCTGCGTTTCGTCGACTACGAAAAACCCGGCCTGTTCAAGCGCCTTTTCGGAGGGAAATAACATGTCCTTCCTATCCTTTCTGCGCGGCCAGAAGAAAACATCGGCCAGTGTCGCCCGCGATCGCCTTCAGCTTATTCTCATCAACGAGCGCGGCGACGGCGTAACGCCCGATTACCTGCCCCGCCTGCAAAAAGAGCTGGTCGAGGTCATTTCGCGCTATGTCAAGATCGATCCCAACGACATCAAGGTCAATCTGGAGCGCCAGGACTCCCTTGAAATCCTCGAGGTCAAGATCGAAATGCCCCAGCCGGAAGGCGGCCAGGGCTGATCCGCCAGGCTCGGCCCGGGCCGCCGGCCCATCCCGTTGCGCCAGCGACAGGCCGCCCATAAAAAAACCGCTGCGCGATGCAGCGGTTTTTTTTATTCGGCTCGTGCTTAGCGGTTCTTGCCCACCTGATCGCCGATGACGCCGCCAATGGCCGCGCCCCCCACCGTACCCAGGATGCCGCCTCCGGTGATCACCGCACCGGCGACGCCGCCCAGGCCCGCGCCCGTCACGGCGCTTTTCTGGCGGTGGCTCATGTTGTCCCAGGACGAACAACCGCCCAGTGCCAGGGCAAGGATTCCGACGGCGGTCAATTTACCGAGAGTTGCTGATGTCATTTTTCGATCTCCAAATAATGCGAGCGACACGCTAAAGTAGCCGATAGTCCAGGTCCCAGGCAACACCTGCGCACATGGGCTTGTGAACGTGCGAAACAGTTGTATCAGGATGAGCTCAGGACGACTTGACCAGGGCGAGGACGTCCCTGAATTGCGGATGCGAGGGGGTTTCCAGCCACTCGAACATGGCCATTTCAGCGCTTATCTGCTCCAAGCCATGGTGATTCCAGCGGTTTTGCGCCGCAAGGAGATCGGCGGGGCGCCGGGAGCCGATGCAATCGGAAACCAGGATAGGGCCAAGGCCCTGGCGCGCCAGGCCCAGGCCGGTTTGTAACACGCATACATGGGCCTCGGTGCCGATTAACAACACGTTGGTTCGGCGCTTGGGCATTTCCTGCAGGAAATGCGTTTCGCGCGTGGCATCGAAGTGCGTCTTGTGGATCACGTGATCGACCCATGGCCGCAGGACCGGGCTGGTCTCGCCGATTTTATCGGCGCAATGCTCGGTCGCGACCACGGGCACCCCCAGCAGCTGGGCCGCCTTCACCAGGCGCAATGCGCCCTGCAACAAGGGCTCATGTCGGTCGATGGCGGGCAGCAGCGATGCCTGCATGTCGACCAGCAGGATCATGGAATCGTGAGAGCTCAGGACAGGCATGGGGCGGCTTCCGGAACACGGGCTATTTCAGTGCTTTATACCGCAAACGCCGCGGCTTGGCACCCTCTTCGCCCAGCCGGCGCTTCTTGTCGGCCTCGTATTCCTGGTAGTTGCCGTCGAAGAACACGACCTGCGAATCGCCCTCGAAGGCCAGGATGTGCGTGGCGATGCGGTCCAGGAACCAGCGGTCGTGGCTGATGACCATGACGCTGCCGGCGAACTCCAGCAAGGCGTCCTCCAGGGCGCGCAGGGTCTCCACGTCCAGGTCGTTGGACGGCTCGTCGAGCAGCAGGACGTTGCCGCCCGCGATCAGCGTCTTGGCCAAGTGCAGGCGCCCGCGCTCGCCGCCCGACAGCTTGCCCACCACCTTGTTCTGGTCGGCTCCCTTGAAATTGAAGCGGCCCAGGTAGGCGCGCGACGGCATCTCGAAGCGGCCCACCGTCAGGAGATCGGCGCCGTCGGACACGGCGTCGAACACCGTCTTGTCGTCGGGCAGGGACTCGCGCGACTGGTCCACGAAGGCCAGCTTCACGGTCTTGCCCAGCTTCACCGAGCCCGAATCCGGCTGCTCCTTGCCGGCGATCATGCGGAACAGCGTGGACTTGCCGGCGCCGTTGGGGCCGATGATCCCGACGATGGCGCCCGCGGGTATCTTGAAACTGAGGTTGTCGATGAGCAGGCGGTCGCCGTAGGCCTTGCTGACGTTCTCGAACTCGATGACGTCATTGCCCAGGCGCTCGGCCACGGGAATGAAGATTTCCTGGGTTTCGTTGCGCTTCTGATATTCGTGCGAGGAAAGTTCCTCGAAGCGGGCCAGGCGCGCCTTGGCCTTGGCCTGCCTGCCTTTGGGGTTCTGCCGCACCCATTCGAGCTCTTTCTTGATGGTGCGCTGGCGGGCCGATTCGGACGCCTCTTCCTGCTTCAGCCTGTCGTCCTTCTGCTCGAGCCAGGAACTGTAGTTGCCCTTCCAGGGAATGCCGTAGCCGCGATCCAGTTCCAGTATCCATTCGGCCGCATTGTCCAGGAAGTAGCGGTCGTGGGTCACGCCCACCACCGTGCCCGGGAACTTGCGCAGGAACTGTTCCAGCCATTCCACGCTTTCGGCGTCCAGGTGGTTGGTGGGCTCGTCCAGCAGCAGCATGTCGGGCTTGGACAGCAGCAGGCGGCACAACGCCACGCGGCGTTTCTCGCCGCCCGAGAGATTACCGATGAGCGCATCCCAGGGAGGCAGGCGCAGCGCATCGGCGGCGATTTCCATCTGGTGCTCGATGTCGTCGGCGCCCGTCGTGGCGGCGGCGGCGATGATCGCTTCCAATTCGGCCTGCTCCGTCGCCAGCTTGTCGAAGTCGGCATCGGGCTCGGAGTAGGCGGCATACACCTCGTCGAGCCGCTTGCGGGCGGAAAACAGCTCTCCCAGGCCTTCCTCGACCGACTCGCGCACCGTGTGCTCCGGATTCAGCACGGGCTCCTGGGGAAGGTAGCCGATCTTGATGCCCGGCATGGGAATGGCTTCGCCCTCGATCTCGCGGTCCAGGCCCGCCATGATCTTCAACAAGGTCGACTTGCCCGAGCCATTCAGGCCCAGCACGCCAATCTTGGCGCCGGGGAAAAACGACAAGGAGATGTCGCGCAGTATCTGCCGCTTCGGCGGCACGATCTTGCCGACCCGATTCATCGTATATACGTATTGAGCCATAACAGGAAAAACAAAGAATGAATGGATAAAGGCCCGATTGTAGGCGCTACAGGAAAACCGTGGCATGACGCGCGGCCTCACGCGCTTCGAAACCACTTTGGGCGCGGGGCCCGATGCCTTAGAATATCGAATACGTTTTTTTCTTTTGACTCACATGTCCAGCCAGCAAGCCCCACAACTCGTCTTCACCGCCGAAGAACTCGACCTACTGGGCCGCAGCGCCGACGCGCTGAGCGCCTACATGGGCAAGCCCGTTCTGGCCGAAGTCATCGATGCCGGGGAAACCGGCTTCGAATGGGTGGTCTTCGGTGTGCCGCTGGACATCCAGGACGACCCGGGCGACCACGTGCTCGTGCAGATCGGCGGCGATGGGGCCAAGCTCATCGGCAACACCGGCGGCATGATCATCGCCGACGGCGACGTGTTCGATTGCGAATACCTGTGGGCCATCCAGCTGTCCGACCTGGAAGGCGTGCGCTTCATCAAGGTGAACCAGGAAGGCGAGGAAATCGCCTGGACCGAGAACCTGCGCGACATCCTGCCCTTCATCATGAACGACGAGCCGGCCGCCGACGACGATCCGGACGACGACAGCTACGATGACGACGACGATCGGGATGACGACATCTACGGCTCCGACTTCGACCCGCCCCGCACCCTGCACTGACGCGGCCGGCCGCCGCTAAGCCGTCTGCGCCCTGACGCGATCGCGCACGTACAGCATTGCGCCCACGGGCCACATCAGGCCCACCAGCGTACAGGACGCCATGCCCCTCAGCCTGTGCCCTTTGGGCAGCGTCTGCCTGCTGTGCCGCAGATGCAGCGAAAAGCGCGTGTAGCGCGCCGCCGCCATCAGGAAAGTCTGCGGCTGATAGCGAAACCAGGGCAGGCATTCCACCACGGTGTCCTGCGCCAGCAGCCACAAGCCCAGGGCGTGCTGCTGGCTTTCCCTGGCCTGCTGGGTCAGGGAATCGGGGCTGTCGTGATACACCCTGAACACCTGATTGACGAAGCGGGTCAGGTAACCGGCCCGCGCGATGGCGCGCCAGACCAGGCTTTCGGGGACGAAGCCCGCGATCTCTTCGGGAAAGGGAAACTGAAGCAGCACATCGGTGCGCAGGCAGCCGAATTTTTCGCCTTTTACGTGATACTTGAACGTCATGTCCAGCGCCGTGGCATCGAAGACGTCGCGCGGAAACATATCGCCCACGATGTGGCCATCGGGCTGAGCGCACAGGCCGGTGATGGCGACGAAGCGTGAACGGTCCCGAGGCGGGATCTCGCTCCAGACCAGCGCCATCGTGTACAGGGCATTGGCATCCAGGCTGTCGTCGCTGTCCAGCGCCACCACCAGTTCGCCGCTGGCCTTGCGGACGCCGCGGTTGAAGGCAGTCTTCTTGTGCTGGTTTTTCTGCCACATGTAGTGGATGGGAAAGCTGGCCTCCTGCTGCCAGCCCATGACCATGGCGCGGGTGCTGTCGGTGGAGCCGTCGTCGACGATCACCCACTCGAAGTCCTGGAAAGACTGTTCACGCAAGGATGAATACACTCTTTCCAGTGTGTGCGCCCGGTTATAAGTGGGCGTCACAACCGTAAAAAGATGGCGCCAGGTGGACATGTCGTTTTCTTTGGGTCTATTTTGACTATTGCGGTCATCATAGGCCAAAAAAAAACCGCAGACCCGGTATCTGCGGTTTTCTTGCCATACTAACGTTTTGACACAAAGGTGTCATCAAGCTGCATGAATGCGGCCTGGCAGCGCTGCTTCAGGCGCGCTTTACCTTTTCCAGCATCTTGAAAACGCCTTTGGGCGCGCGCACGAAAAGGCGCTTGAATGCCTTGCCAAGGCAACGGCGTTCAAGGGTGTTGCGACGCGTACGTTTGATTTCTGCCATGATGATCTCCGATCTTTGCATGCAAGGCTCGCAAACACGCGGCCCCTAAAAATTCAGTCAACCCGTGATTCTACCTCAAAACAATCCCCCGACACAAAAACGGGGATGCCGGGTAGCCTCCGGCAGAACGATTATCATATCGCCATGAGCTCACGTATCCGCATCTTCGGCGCACGCCAGAACAACCTCAAAAACCTCGATGTCGACATCAACACCGGTGAACTGCTGGTCGTTACCGGCGTATCCGGATCGGGCAAAAGTTCGCTGGCCTTCGACACCCTTTACGCCGAAGGCCAGCGGCGCTACGTGGAAACCTTCTCGCCCTATGCGCGCCAGTTTCTGGACCGCATGGACAAGCCCAAGGTCGAGCGCATCGACGGCATTCTGCCAGCCATTGCCATCGACCAGGTGAACCCGGTGCGCAATTCGCGCAGCACGGTCGGCACCATGACCGAGCTGAACGACCACCTGAAGCTGCTGTTCGCACGCCTGGGCCGGCTCTACTGCCAATGCTGCGGCCGGCGGGTGCAGCGCGACAGCCCCGAATCAATCCAGCAGCAGCTGGCCGCGCTTTCGCAGTCCGGCGATCCCCGGCTGGTGATCACCTTCCCCATTGTGATCCCCTCGAACTACACCGAGGAAGAGGTCCGCGGCTTCCTGGACCAGCAGGGCTATACGCGCATCCACCACGAAGAGACCCGGCTGCATACGCCGCCGGCTCCCAAGGGAAAAGGGAAAGGCAAGCGCGCTGCCAAGGCCGAGAAGCTGCGCGTCCTGCATGTCGTGCAGGATCGCTTCCGCTATGGCACCGCCGAGCCGCAACGCGTGATGGAAGCGCTGGATGCGGCGCTCAAGCAGGGCGATGGCCATGTCACGGTCTACGCCATGCCCGAGTCCTCCGACGAGAGCGGCGCCGAAACCGCGTGGCGCTTCAGCAACCGCCTGCATTGCGCGAACTGCGACATCGAGTACAGCACGCCCCTGCCCAGCGCCTTTTCCTTCAATTCCCCGCTGGGCGCCTGCGAGTCCTGCCGCGGCTTCGGCCGCGTCATGGGCATAGACTATGGCCTGGTCGTGCCCGACGAGAAAAAGACCTTGCGCGGCGGCGCCATCAAACCCTGGCAGACCAACAGCTACAAGGAATGCCAGGCCGAGATGGAGCAATACGCCGGCGCGGCGAATGTGCGGCTGGACACGCCCTGGGAAGCCCTGGAGGAACGCGAGAAGCGCTGGGTCATCGACGGAACGCCGGACTGGAAGGGCGGCGCCAACGCCTGGAAAACCCAGTGGTACGGCGCGCAGCGCTTCTTCGACTGGCTGGAATCGCGCGCCTACAAGATGCATGTGCGCGTCCTGCTGTCGAAGTACCGCAGCTATACCCCCTGCCCCGCCTGCGGAGGCGCACGGCTCAAGCCCGAAGCCACGCTCTGGCGCCTGGGCGGCGATACCCGGGCGGACGGCGACGGACGCTATCCGCGCTTCATGCCGGTCAATGCCGACTGGAGCCGCGAACTGCTGGACTCCCTGCCAGGCCTGTGCATACACGACCTGATGCGCCTGCCCATCGAGCGCGTCCGCGACTATTTTCTGGACATCAGCTTCGGCGCCAGCCTGGACGCCGCCATCGAACTGCTGCTTACCGAAGTGCGCACGCGTCTTAAATTCCTGTGCGACGTCGGCCTGGGCTATCTGTCGCTGGACAGGCAAAGCCGTACTTTGTCCGGCGGCGAGGTCCAGCGCATCAACCTCACCACCGCCCTGGGCACTTCGCTGGTCAACACCCTGTTCGTGCTGGACGAGCCGTCCATCGGCCTGCATCCCCGCGACATGCATCGCGTGGTGGAGGTCATGCATCGCCTGAGGGCCAACGGCAACACGCTGGTTGTCGTGGAACACGATCCGCAGGTCATGGTTGCCGCCGACCGCATCCTGGACATCGGCCCCGGGCCGGGCGAACGCGGCGGACAGATCGTCTTCGACGGCACACCGGCGCAATTGCGCCAGGCCGACACCCTGACCGGCCGTTACCTGGGCGACCGCCTGCGCGTAGAGGCCCCACGCCCCATGCCGGTGGCCGCCAACACGCCCCGCCTGCTTCTGGAGGGCGTACGGGCCAACAACCTCAAGAACGTTTCCATATCCATTCCCCTGGGACGCCTGGTCTGCGTCACCGGCGTATCGGGCTCGGGCAAATCCACCCTGATACAGGATGTGCTGCACCCGGCCATACTGAAGCATCAGGGCAAGCCAACCGAATCGCCCGGCGAGCACGACCGCCTGCTGGGCGCGGAGCAACTGGCCGAGGTCGTCATGGTGGACCAGACGCCCATCGGCAAGACGGCCCGCTCCAATCCGGCCAGCTATGTGGGCGCCTTCGATGCCATACGCAAGCTCTTCGCGCAGGCCACGCTGTCCAGGGAGCGCGGCTATACGGCCGGCACCTTCAGTTTCAACACCGGCGACGGGCGCTGCCCGACTTGCGGCGGCACCGGCTTCGAGCACGTCGAAATGCAATTCCTGTCGGACGTCTATCTGCGCTGTCCGGACTGCGACGGCAAGCGCTTCCGCCCGGAAATCCTGGAAGTCAGGGTGGAACACCTGGGGCGCAGCGCATCGATCGATGAAGTTCTGGAAATGACCATCAGCGAAGCCCTGGATTTCTTCAGCGGCCTGCGCGACGTCCAATGGGGCCTGGCGCCGCTGGCCGACGTGGGCCTGGAATACGTGCGCCTGGGCCAGCCGGTGCCGACGCTGTCCGGCGGCGAAGCCCAGCGGCTGAAACTGGCCGGCCACCTGGCCAGCGCGGCGCGCGACGGGATATCCACCGCCAAGGTCGCCCGCAAGGGCAGCCTGTTCCTGTTCGACGAGCCCACCACCGGCCTGCACTTCGATGACGTGGCCCGCCTGATGCGCGCCTTCCGCAAGCTGCTGGCCGCCGGCCATTCCCTGCTGATCATCGAGCACAACCTCGACGTGATCCGTGCCGCCGACTGGCTGATCGACCTGGGGCCGGAAGGCGGCGACGCGGGCGGCCAGGTCGTGGGCACGGGCACGCCCGAAGACCTGATGCGGATTCCGGAATCTCATACCGGCCAGGCGCTGGCCGACTACACCAGCGCCATCGTCTACGAAGACAAATCGCAGCAGGCGCGCTTGCTGGCCGAGCCGGCCCGCAACTACGGCGACACGGGAACCCCGCTGCAAAGCCTGCTGAAACGCGGCCGCTCGGCGGCGACCAGCATAGACATACTCAATGCCCGCGAACACAACCTCAAGGGCGTGAACGTAAGCATTCCGCGCGACACCTTCACCGTCATCACGGGCGTCTCGGGCTCGGGCAAGTCCACGCTGGCCTTCGACATCCTGTTCAACGAGGGCCAGCGCCGCTACCTGGAGTCGCTGAACGCCTATGCGCGAGCCATCGTCCAGCCGGCGGGCAAGCCCGACGTGGACGCGATCTACGGCATACCGCCCACGGTCGCGATCGAGCAGCGCACCAGCCGCGGCGGCCGCAAGTCCACCGTAGCCACCATGACGGAGATCCATCATTTCCTGCGCCTGCTGTATGTGAAGCTGGGCACGCAGATGTGCCCCGACTGCATGGTTCCGGTCGAGCCGCAAAAGGCCGAGCAGATCGTTGCGCAGATACTGACGGACTACCGGGGCCGCCATATCGGCATCGTGGCGCCCCTGGTCAGCGCCCGCAAAGGCTATTACACCGACCTGGCCAAATGGGCGGCGGGCAAGGGTCACACGCACTTGCGCGTCGACGGAGAGTTCATTCCCGTTGCGCCGTGGCCGCGGCTGGACCGCTACAAGGAACACACCATAGAACTGCCGGTGGCCGACCTGCTGGTCGACCCCCGGCATGAATCCGAATTGCGCGAAGCCGTACGCAGCGCGCTGGAGCATGGCCAGGGCAGCTTCAGCGTGCTGCTCGACCTGACGCCGGAAGGCGCCGCATCGCTGGACGAGCGGCGCACGGCCGAACCCCGCTCCGCCCCGGAACAAAAGCATTTTTCGGTCAAGCGCGCCTGCCCAAGCTGCGGCACCAGCTTTCCCGAACCCGATCCCCGCATGTTCTCGTACAACTCCAAACACGGCTGGTGCACCGCCTGCTTCGGCACCGGCCTGCAACTGACCGGTTTCGACGCCGAGCAGACCGGCGAGGAAACCGCCTGGAACGCCTGGTACGAAGGCAACAGCGAAACCTGCGCCGCCTGCCACGGCGAACGGCTGAATCCCGTGTCACGCGCCTTCCGCTGGCGCGACCGGTCCATTGCCGAACTGGCGGCGCTGCCGGTGTCGGATGCGCAGGCCTTCTTCACCGGACTGGTCAGCCGTGGCCGCGAAGGCGAGATCGCCCGCGACATTCTTGCGGAAATCCAGGGCCGCCTGAACTTCATGCAGCAAGTGGGCTTGGGCTACCTGGCGCTGGACCGCGCCGCCCCCACGCTTTCGGGCGGCGAAGCGCAGCGCATACGCCTGGCGGCCCAGCTTGGCTCCAACTTGCAGGGCGTGTGCTACGTGCTGGACGAACCCACGATAGGGCTGCATGCGCGCGACAACCGGATCCTGCTCGATGCGCTGGCCGCGCTGGAAGGCCACGGCAACACGCTGGTGGTCGTCGAGCATGACGAAGACACCATACGGCGCGCCTCGCACATCATCGACATCGGCCCCGGCGCCGGCGTGCGGGGCGGCATGGTGGTGGCGCAAGGCACGGCGCAAGACCTGATGGACAACCCTGCCTCGGTCACCGGACGCTATCTGAAGAAGCCCTTGCCGCATCCCTTGCAGGCCCGCCGCCCCATCGACGGCGATACCGGCATGATCAGCGTCGAGGGCGCGCACCTGCACAATCTGCGCAATGTGGCGGCCAGCCTGCCCGTGGGCCGGCTCAGCGTCGTCACCGGCGTATCCGGATCCGGCAAGTCCACACTGGCCCGCGATGTGCTGCTGGACAATCTGGCGCAAGCCGTGTCGCAGCGCAAGGCGCCCGCATGGCACGGCTGCGTCGGCATTTCGGGATGGGAACACATAGACCGCGTGCTGGAGGTCGACCAGACCCCCATAGGCAAGACGCCCCGCTCCTGCCCGGCCACCTATGTCGGCTTCTGGGACGACGTGCGCAAGCTGTTCGCCGACACTCGCGATGCGCGCGTGCGCGGCTGGACGGCGGCCCGCTTCTCCTTCAACACCGGTGAAGGACGCTGCCCGGTCTGCGAAGGCCAGGGCATGCGCACCATAGAAATGAGCTTCCTGCCCGACGTGAAGGTGCTGTGCGACGGCTGCAACGGCGAACGTTTCAATCGCGATACGCTGAACGTGACCTGGCGCGGCAAGAGCGCCGGCGAAGTCCTGAAGATGGAAGTGGATGAAGCCGTGGAGTTCTTCGCGGCGCATTCCAGGATCTCGCGCATACTGCAACTGATGCAGGACGTGGGACTGGGCTACCTGACGCTGGGCCAGCCTTCGCCCACCCTGTCGGGCGGCGAGGCGCAGCGCATCAAGCTGGTCACCGAACTGGCCAAGGCCAGGCTGACCGACGGCGTCATCAAGACCGGGCGGGCCTCGCGCATACCGCACACGCTGTACGTGCTGGACGAGCCCACCGTGGGCCTGTCCATCGCCGACGTCGAAAAGCTGATCCACGTACTGCACCGCCTGGTCGAGGCGGGCAATACCGTCGTCGTCATTGAGCACAACCTGGACATCGTCGCCGAAGCCGACTGGGTGCTGGACCTGGGCCCCGAGGGCGGCAGCGGCGGCGGGCGGCTGGTGGCGCAAGGCACGCCCGAACACATCATCGGCCTGAGAGCCAAATCGCACACCGGCGCGGTCTTGCACGATTTCCTGGAAGCCGCCGGTTGAGCCCGTCAATGCCCATGCTTTGCCGCTATGAAAACCGGCTGACGGGCCAGGCGCTGGAACTGGACGGTTTCGTCCGCCGCATCGCCGCGCATGCGGCGGATGAACTGCCCGCCGCCTTCCGCCAGATCGCCGATGCGCAGAAGCAAGGCTGCTGGATCTCGCTGCTGCTGGACTATGAGCTGGGCGAATGGCTGGAGCCGGCCCTCTCCGAATCCGGCCCCGCCGCCGCTCATGGGAATCCGCCGGCGGCAGGCGGGCCGGCCCGGACCATCGAGGCCCCACAACGGCCGCGCCTGGCCGCCTTGGTGTTTCAGCGGGCGCGTGAAGCTCCTGTGTGGGGACCGCCCGAATCCGCCGGACCGATTTCCTTGCGCAGCCGCCCCCTGATCGACAAGCGCCGCTATCTTGAACACATCGCCGGCCTGCGCGCAAGCATAGGGCGCGGCGAGCTGTACCAGGCCAACTACACCTTCCCCATCGCCCTGGAGAGCTCGGCGCCGCCGCGCGACCTCTACCGGCACATCGCGGCCAGGCATCCCGCCGCGCATGCGGCCTACATCGAAGACGGCGCACGCAGCATCCTGTCGTTCTCTCCGGAGCTGTTCGTGGCTCGCCAGGGCGCCACGCTGACCGTGCGCCCCATGAAAGGCACGGCACCGCGCCATATCGATCCCGTGCTGGACCGGCAGGCCGCGCAAGAGCTGCTGGGCAGCGAGAAGAACCGCGCCGAGAACCTGATGATCGTCGACTTGCTGCGCAACGACCTGGGGCGCCTGGCCACGCCCGGATCAGTCCAGGTCACCGATATGTTCACCCTGGAGCGCTATCCCTCCGTCTGGACCCTGACGTCCACTGTTACGGCCCAGGCGCCCCAAGCCGGCCTGGAAGACCTGCTGCGCGCCTTGTTCCCTTGCGGTTCGATCACCGGCGCGCCCAAGATCGCGGCGATGAACGCCATCAGGTCGCTGGAGGCTTCGGCGCGCGGCATTTACTGCGGCAGCCTGGGCTGGCTGGCACCCAGCGGCGATTGCTCGCTGAATGTGGCCATACGGACGATAGAAATGAAGGACGGGCGCAACGGCATATTCGGCGTGGGCGGCGGCATCGTCCACGACTCCCGGGCCGAACTGGAATGGGAGGAGTGCTTGTGGAAAGCGCGCATCCTGGATACCGGTTCCGCGGCGGATCCGGACACGCTCCCGACTTCCTCCAGCACCTGGACACGCCATGGACTTGCAGAATATTCAGCTGATTGAAACCATGCGCGTCGAAACCGGACGGCGCATTCCGCTGCTGGCGGGCCATCGCCGGCGCCTGGAGGCATCGTGCCTGGCGCTGGGCCATGCCTTTCCGGGCGGGCCCCTGGATGCCGCCATCGAGGAATGCCTTGCGGGCCTGGACCCGGATATCGTCCATCGCCTGCGGCTGCTGGTCGGCATGGACGGCGAGTTCTCGCTGGAAGCCAACCCGCTTCCTCCCACGCCGGCACCCGTACGGCTGCGCCTGTCTTCCGCGCCGCTGCAAACCGATGCCGTGTGGCTGCGGCACAAGACCACGCGGCGGCCCTGGTATGCGCAGGCCCAGGCATGGCTGGAGCGGCATCCCGAATTCTTCGACGTCGTGTACTGCAACGACAGGAACGAGGCCTGCGAAGGCAGCCGCAGCAATATCTATGTCAGGGACGCCTCGGGCGCCTGGCTGACGCCGCCCGTATCCTGCGGCCTGCTGCCCGGCGTCCAGCGCCAGGCTTTGCTGGACCAGGGCTTGGCGCGCGTCGCCGCGCTCAGCCGGCGCGACCTGGAAAACGCGCCCGCCCTGCGCGTGTCCAACGCCCTGCGAGGCTGGTTGGACGCCGCGCTATAGCTCTTTCGGCGCCACGGATTTATGGTTATCCTGTATGCAGAGACCCAACCGAAGGACATGCATGCCCGATCTATCCGCTTTTCCCATCACCCGCAAATGGCCGGCCCGGCATCCCGAGCGCATCCAGCTGTATTCGCTGCCCACGCCCAATGGCGTCAAGGCCTCGATCATGCTCGAGGAAACCGGCCTGCCCTACGAGCCCCATCTGGTCAGCTTCGACACGAATGACCAGACTTCGCCGGAGTTCCTTTCCCTCAGCCCCAACAACAAGATTCCCGCCATCCTGGATCCCGATGGGCCAGGAGGCAAGCCGCTGCCGCTGTTCGAGTCGGGCGCCATCCTGATCTACCTGGCCGAGAAATCCGGGCGATTCATGCCGGCCGACGCCGCCGGACGCTACGAGACCATACAGTGGCTGATGTTCCAGATGGGCGGCATAGGCCCCATGTTCGGGCAGTTGGGCTTCTTCCACAAGTTCGCCGGCAAGGACTACGAAGACAAGCGTCCGCGCGACCGCTACGTGGCCGAATCGAAGCGACTACTTGGCGTGCTGGACAAACAGCTCGACGGCCGCGACTGGATCATGGGCGACAGCTACACCATCGCCGACATTGCCATCTTTCCCTGGGTGCGCAACCTGATCGGCTTCTATGGCGCGGGCGAACTGGTGGGCATACAGGACTTCCACAATGTAAGCCGGGTGCTCGATTCGTTTTTAAGCAGGCCGGCCGTGGCGAAGGGGCTGGACATACCCAAGCGCGGCTAAGCCGGTTTCCACCGAAGCGTCAAAGGGGGTCATCATGTCTAATCGATTGTTGTCCGTCACCACAGGAGGCTTGTTCGCTTCCTGCCTGTTCCTGTCCAGCGCCTGGGCGCATCACGGCTGGGAATGGGCCGAAGCAGAACAGATGGAGCTTACGGGCACCGTGAAATCCGTTGCAATCATTCCGCCCCACCCCCGCCTGGACGTCGAGACACCGAACGACGGCGTGTGGCGCATCGAACTGGGCAATCCCTCGCAGACCAAGCGGGCGGGATTCGTCGAAGGATCGGCCAAGGTTGGCGACACCATCACCGCCACGGGCAATCGCGCCAAAGATCATGGCGAGAAGCGCATGAAAGCGGTACAGATCACCGTGAATGGCAAAACCTACGACATCTACCCCGACCGCATCAGGAAGGCGAAATAAGCCATGGCATGGATGGAGTGGCTGGCCGGCCTGCCGCCGTCTTTGCTGCTGCAACAATCGGGCACGGCTTATCTGCTCGTGAATGCCGCCCATATCGTCTTTCTGGGCGTGCTGGTGGGATCCATTGTTTCGCTGGACTTGCGCCTGTTGGGGGCAGGCCGGTCGCTGCCCTTGAACCTTGTCGGCCCCTTTCTGTCGCGGATGGCGGCCGGCGGCCTGGCGCTGGCGATACTGACCGGTTTCTGGCTGTTCATTACGCAACCCGGCGAATACATCGGCAACACGGCTTTCCTGGTCAAGATGGCGCTGGTGGCGGCCGGTGTGCTGAATGCCTTGTGGCTGGGCGCCAGCACGGCCTGGCGCCAGGCGCTGCTGCCCGACGCCGCCGTGCCCGCCATTGTGCGAGTGCAGGCGCTTGCATCGCTGATGATCTGGCTTGCCGCCGTTCTGGCTGGCCGGTGGATCGCTTTCCTGTAGCGTTGACGGGCGCTAGGCGCCCGCTTCGGTGTGGCGAATCGACGTGATCACGATGCCGTCGGCATCGGCGTAGAGCCAATCGCCCGTGCGGATGGCGTGGCCATGCAGCATGAGCTCGCCGCCGGCACGCGCGGGCGGCATGCTTGCTGGCCGGTTCGGCACCGCGGCCAGCGCGTGCACGCCCACCGGCATCCGGGCCAGTACCTGGGTATCACGCACATAGCCGTGCATCAGCACGCCGCTCCAGCCGTTATGCACGGCCAGCGCCGCCATGCGGTCGCCCAGAATCGCGCAGGCTCCGACGGCCGTGGCATCCACCACCAGCACCCGCCCCAATCCGGGCTCCGTCAGAATCGCCGCAAGCGAACAGCCTTCGCTCGGACAAGCGCCCGGTACCGCCAGTATCGGCCCGAAATACCAGGGCCGGCCACCGAACGATCGATAAACGGGCGGCAGCACGCGCAAGTTGAGCGCCGGCGTGCTCAAGGCCCGGTCGCAAAGATCGGCGGTGGTCCAGGTGGCATCGGGAGCGTCGTGATAACTGGGAGGCGTGAAGGTCTGATTCATTCCGTCGGCAAAAAATGTGAAGTCGAATACGGCTGGCGCTAGTATATTGCCTCTGTGCATGGCCGGCAGCAGGCTATGCTAAGGTTTGCCGCAGCTGACGCGCCCCGGCGTCATGAAGCCCCAAGGAGGTCCGGACCGGCCATGCTTCGTTCTCATATCGATCATCTCGTCGTGACGGCGCCCACACTCGAACAAGGCGCAGCCTATGTGGAAAATGCAGTGGGCATCGTCCCGCAAGTGGGCGGTGAACATCCGCGCATGGGCACCCACAACCTGGTGCTCAGGCTGGGCGCCGACGTCTATCTGGAAGTCATCGCCGTCAATCCGAAAGCGCTGCCGCCCGATCGCCCGCGCTGGTTCGAGCTCGATGGCTCGCCCCCGACGCCGCGCCTTGCGACATGGGTCGCCCGCAGCAACAGCATCCATGACGCCTGCACGGCGTCGCCCGTGCCGCTGGGCCACGTCGAAGCCATGACGCGCGGGCAGCTGGAATGGAGCATCACCCTATCCGAAGACGGCAAGCTGCCTCTGCAAGGCATTGCGCCAGCCCTAATACAATGGCGGGGCCAGGCTCACCCGGCCGCCGCCATGCCGGACATGGGCTGCGCACTGATCCGGGTCGATGCCTTTCATCCGGAGGCCGGGTTGGGCAACCGCATGCTTGAAAGCATCGGTTTCGACGGGGTGCTGCGCATGCTGCCTGCGCCGGCCGGCATCGCGCCCCACCTGGTCGCCTACATCCAGACGCCGTCGGGACCGCGTCAACTGGGCGGGACGTAGGCGCCGCAAGCACGGCGGCGGGAGTCGCCCTCCTGGCGGCTCATACGCTATACTCCAACGCGGGTGTTCACACATTGGGGTGTGGCAGGTTTATGCGATGGTCGGGCCGCCACGCGGTTTTCACACGACCCGATCCATGAACACACCCTCACTTATCCAGATCATTGGCGCCACCCTGTTCGGCCTGGCCGTCCTGCACACCTTTTCCACCAAATACTTCGAACGCCTGGCCCATACCCAGCCTCGCCATGCCGGCATCTGGCATCTGCTGGGCGAGGTCGAAGTGGTTTTCGGTTTCTGGGCCATGGTGCTGATGCTCTTCATGTTCGGCATCAACGGCAAACAGGAGGCAACGGCCTATCTGGAATCCCGCAATTTCACCGAACCCATGTTCGTCTTCGCCATCATGGTCGTGGCGGGCACACGGCCCATCCTGCAGCTGGCGGGCTCAGCTGTGCGGCTCATCGCTCACTACCTGCCCCTGCCTCAAGGCATGGCGCTTTACTTCCTGGTCCTGGCGTTTGTGCCCTTGCTGGGATCCTTCATTACCGAGCCCGCCGCCATGACGCTGGCCGCGCTGATGCTGCGCGATACCCTGTTCTCCCGCGAGGTTTCCAACAAACTCAAGTATGCGACCCTGGGCGTCCTGTTCGTCAATGTATCCATAGGCGGCACCCTGACCCCATTCGCGGCGCCGCCCGTGCTGATGGTTGCGGCCAAGTGGAACTGGGACATCTGGTTCATGATTTCCAATTTCGGATGGAAAGCCGCCATCGCCGTGCTGCTCAATGCGGGTTCGGCCATGCTGCTGTTCCGGCGCGAGCTGGGCCATATGGGGGCCCGGCCGCAAGATCGGAGCGGCTCCTTGCCCGCCGCGGTCATTCTGATCCACTTGATTTTCCTGATCCTGATCGTGGCCTTTGCGCACCACCCTCCCGTATTCCTGGGGCTGCTCCTGTTTTTCCTGGGATTCGCCACCGCGTACCAGCGGCACCAGGATCCGCTCATTCTCCGGGAGGCTTTATTGGTCGCCTTCTTCCTGGCCGGCCTGGTCGTCCTGGGGGGATTGCAGCAGTGGTGGCTGGAGCCAGTGCTGATGGGCATGGATGCGAACGCGGTTTTCTTCGGCGCCACGGCCCTGACCGCCATCACCGACAATGCCGCGCTGACCTATCTTGGCTCCCTGGTGGAAGGCCTGAGCCTGGACTTCAAGACGGCGCTTGTGGCCGGCGCCGTTACCGGCGGCGGCCTGACCTTGATCGCAAATGCGCCCAATCCCGCCGGTGCGGCGATACTGAAGGAGAAGTTCTCCCACAATGCCATCCAGCCCTTGGGGCTGCTGATCGCGGCGCTGCCGCCAACCCTGGTTGCAGTCCTGGCCTTTCGCTTGCTGTAGGATCTGGCCCGAAAGGCGGGCAGCCGCGGGAAGCCGGCATCAAGCCGCTTTTGCCTGTGGATTTCCGCGAAAGAGCTTCCGGTATGCGGCCGGTGTCGTTTTAAAAACCGCCCGAAAGTGTTGCCTCAGCGAAAGCGCGGACCCGAAGCCCGCCTGCTGAGCCACGACATCGATGGATGCGTTGCCCGATTCGAGCATGCGTTGCGCATGCGCCAGCCGCTGGTTCAGCAGCCATTGCTTGAACGAGGTGCCCGTCGCCTGGCGGAAACGGCGTGTGAAGTTGCGCCGGCTCATCGCGGCGCGCCCGGCCAGCGAATCCAGGCTGTGGGCTTGCTCCAGGTGACGCTCCACCCACTGCAGCACCTCGGAGAATCGGCTGTCGCTGCGGGATACCGGCAGCGGCCGCTCGATGAATTGGGCCTGCCCGCCCTGACGCTGCGGCGCAACCACGAGCTGGCGAGCCACGCGATTGACGGCTTCGGCGCCACACAGCCGGCGCAACAGATGCAGGCAGCAGTCCAGGCCGGCCGCGACGCCGGCGGACGTCAGGACATCGCCCTCGTCCACATAAAGCACGTCGCGATTGACGTTTACTTTGGGGTAGCGCCTGGATAAGGCTTCGGCATAAGCCCAGTGGGTCGAGGCGGACTTGCCGTCCAGCAGGCCGGCCTGGGCCAGCGGAAATGCGCCAAGGCACAAGCCCATGATTCGCACGCCCTGGGCGTGGGCACGGCGCAGCGCTTCGATCAGGATGGGCGGCGCCTCGCGGCAATCGTCATGCCAGGTGGGCATGATCACGATATCGGCCTCCTCCACCGCCGAAAGACCATGCTTGACGGCGATGTCGAATCCGGCCGACGTGCTCATGACCGGCTGTTCGAAGGCGCAGACGTCCACCTGGAAAGCCGGCGCCGCCGAATCTGCCTGCCTGGATCCGAAGACCAGGCAGGGAACCGACAGGTGAAACGGGGTCATGCCGTCAAACGCGATGACGGCCACTTTGTATCGATCAGGCTGGGTGAATGTACGCATGGCCCGATATTATCGTATATATGCCTTCGGGCCAATGTCTTTCCACATAGGACGAACGGACAATAGGACCCATCAGGTGGCAGGCCCTGATTCGAAATCATCCGCCCGCCCATTTACTCAGGAGAGCATTATGTCTGTATCCCCCCGCCGCGCCTTGCTTGTCATCGACGTGCAGAATGAATACATCACCGGAAATCTGCTGATCGAGCATCCGCCCGTGGAGAACTCTTTACAAAACATCGGCATTGCAATGGATGCCGCCCGCGCGGCAGGCATTCCCGTCATTGTCGTGCAGCACGACGCCCCCAAGGACTCGCCCCTGTTCGCCCAGGGATCCGATGCCTGGCAACTGCATTCCACGGTTGCGCAGCGCCCGGCGGACCATCGGATAAACAAGAAGATGGCCAGCGCATTCACCGATACCGACCTCGCCCAATGGCTGGCGGATAAAAGCATCGACACACTGACCGTGGTGGGCTACATGACGCATAACTGCGATGCGGCCACGATTTATCATGCATCGCATGACGGGCTGAACGTGGAGTTCCTCGGGGACGCGAGCGGATCGCCGTCGTACAGGAACTCGGCCGGCAGCGCCAGCGCCGAGGAAATACACCGGGTATTCAGCACCGTGTTCCACTCCAGCTTCGCCGCCGTCGCCACGACCCGGGACTGGATCGCCGCCGTGAACGAAGGCCGCAAGATCGAGCGCGATAATATCTATCTGTCCAATCAGCGAACGAAGACAGGGGCCTGATTCACGCAAGCGTGCTCGCCGGCGGCTACCTGACAGGCTGTGGCCGGCGAACCGTCCTGACCACCCCAAGGTCTGCGCCGCCGCAGAAGAACAAGTCCCGGCCATCGGACTCGAGGCCCGATACGGCCGCTCCGGGCGGCATCTCCAGTATTTCCAGGACTTCTCCCGTCGAGGCATCGACCCGTCTCAGTTCACTGGCGCCGTCTTCCCAGGTGCCGTGCCAGAGATCTCCGTCCACCCAGCTGACCCCGGTGACATGGCGGTTGGACTGGACGCTGCGTAATACGGCTCCCGTTTCCGGATCGATCTGATGGATCTTGCGTTCCCGGTACTGTCCCACCCATAAGAAGCCTTCGGCCCAGGTCAGGCCCGAGACCTGGCCGTCAGGCGCCGGTATCGTTGCAAGCACGCGACCCGTATCAGGGTCGATTTTCCGGATGCGGCCCTTAGCCATCTGGAACAGATGTTTGCCATCGAAGGCGGTTCCGGCGTCGGCGGGAACGTCGATGGAACGCAACACTCTTCCGCTGTCGGGGTCGAGCGCATTCATTCGTCCATCCGTGGCAAACCAGACTTGCCGCCCATCATAGGTGACTCCGTGTATGCCCTCGACATCTGGAAGAGGCCCATATTCGCGAGTGACTTCAGCGCTTGATGTGTGCATGTTTTCAATCCTCAAGTAGTGTGGGGTTCATTCAAATACGAACCAGCCAAACTACACACTAGCCGATCGACATCGCGTCCGGGAGTAACAAAGCTGTCGTGAATCCCGGAACGGGGCAGGCAATCCAGCGGCGAGCGCGCCCCCTTCCAAACGGCTGCACCCTGCCCGATGCCGTCAATGCGTCGAGCTGCCTCTGCACGGTGCGCTGGCTGGCGCCAAGCGCAAGCGCCAGGGCCGAACTGGACCAGGATTCGCCGTCGGCCAGGAAAGCCAGTACCGCCGCATGCCGTTCCTCCACCGGCCTGGCCAGCACGGCGACGTCGCGCGCCCGGCGAGGCTCCAATGCAAAACCCCGTTTCGTCGCCCTTACATCGGCCAAAGCCCGAAGTTCCGCACGCAGGCGCCCCACTTCGACGCGCAGGCGTGCGCGATATGAATCATCGGCGGTCCTCGCACGGAAAATCCGCGCAACCAGCGTATCCCGCGACACATCGTGGGGCCATGCCTCCCCCAGCGCACGAGCAAGCGCAAACAGCACCGGACGCCGTACGAGCGAGACGGTTTTACCGGCGTCGCGCACGACATACCGGAACGCATCCAGGACCAGCGCCTCGGACTCCATGAGCGCTTCGACTTCACCGAGCCGCAATGAGCGCTCGAGTCCGCTGCGCATCAAGCGCGCTGCCGGCGCGTTCAGGACTTGAAGCGTATTGTCCACCTCCGCCGTCAGCGCAGGGATGCCCGCTCTTTGCGCCGCGCGCCCGGCCCGGTCCAGCGCGGCATGCGCCGCGGCCGCCTTCAGGTGCCGCATCTGGATGCCGGCGGAGATCAGTTCGTGGATGGCCGTCATCGACGGCGGGAAGGACGCCGGATTCAACTGATCGAGCTTGCGCTCAGCCTCGTCGGGGTGTCCCAGCAGCAGAAGGCGGCGGGCTTCGAGATAGCGCGCATAGGCGGCATTGGCCTTGTCGCCATGCGCCTCGAGCGTCGCCCGCGCCGCGTCGAGAGACTTCGCCGCCCAGTTCAGCTCGCGCGAAGCCAGTGCAATATCGGCTTCGGCGACGACGCATCTGGCACGAGCGACGGCCTGCCGTGCGCCGAAAGCGCGCATCGCCCTGCGCAAGAGCATTCTGGCACGGCTGAAGTCCCCCAACTGGGCCAGGGCAATTCCTCGAAGCGCAAGCGCAGGCGCATCGTCGCGCAAAGCGACCCGATCAAGGGCACCCAGAGGGTCGCCCGCCGCCAGCGCATGCGCCGCAGCCGAGATCATCGAATCCATCAGCCTCCCATAGATCGCGGCTACGGCACGCGGGTTCCGCTAGCCCGCCTTCTCCTGGATCTTTTCCCCCCCGCGCTCGATGTCCTGCCCGGCGCCGCGGAAGGTATTGCTGCATCCGGCCGCAAGCGCCGCCAAAAGCAACATCGATAGCAAAATCCGCATTTTTTTCATGTCGTTCTCCTGAGCAAGGCCACCGCCTTGCGGAATCACCCGCCTTGGCGGCCGGGCCTCGATGCCCCAGCAAATTCCGGACCCGCCGCCCGTGGCGGCGGGTCCAGGGTCCGCTCCCCGTTTTCTCCTGCTGCATCCCGCCTTTGCCTGAGCTATGCTAAGGCTTGCACAGCCCCTCATCGAGAGGACATGGCCCGTCATGCTCCATTCGTACACCGATTCTATCGCCATTGTTCCCGATACTCCGTCCGTATCCCGCCCATCATGAAACTGACCATATTCCATATCGATGCATTCACCGACACACCCTTCAAGGGCAACCCGGCCGCCGTGGTGCCCCTGAATACCTGGCTGCCCGAAGCCGATATGCAAGCCATCGCGACCGAAAACAATCTTTCCGAAACCGCGTTCTTCGTGCTCGATGCCAACGGCAAGTTCCACATTCGCTGGTTTTCGCCCATGACCGAGATCGCGTTTTGCGGGCACGCCACACTGGCCAGCGCCTATGTGTTGTTCAGGCATCAAATGGCCGCATCGCCAGTGACGTTCTGGGCCAAGGCTGTCGGAGACATCGTCGTTGTGCAAGGCGACGACGGGCTTATCGAAATGAGCTTCCCGAATCGTGAGCCATCGCCCCTGGCCGCCGCGGACATTCCCCCTGCGCTGAAAGAAGGCCTTTCCATCGCGCCGCTTGAAGTCCTGAAGAACCAGCAGGCCTATATTGCCGTGTACGGCCGCCAGGACGATGTCCTGAATGTCGTGCCGGACCTGCAGCGTCTGAAAGCCTTGGCGCCGCTGGACGTGGCTGTCACCGCTCCCGGCGTCCAGCATGATTTCGCATCGCGTTATTTCTGGCCGGCGAACGGCGGCGACGAGGATCCGGTCACCGGATCCATCCATGCCGGCCTGGCGCCCTACTGGGCCCGGCGCCTGGACCAGCCTTTGCTGACCGCCTTGCAGGCATCCCGCCGGGGCGGCTTGCTGACATGTCGAGTCGAAGGCGACCGCGTGTATGTGTCGGGCTCTTGCGTGCAGTACCTGGAAGGCACGATCGAAGTCTGAGTCTTCGATGAAGCCGTATCGGGGTGGAACATCCACATCCCCGAACCGCTGGCCTCAGGCCGTGAACCGCCCGGTCAGCAGCCAGTGCAAGGCTTCGTTGGCCGCCGCCATGCCCATGGTGGCCGTAACGGTCACCGCCGAGCCATAGCCCGCGCAGGACAAGCCCTGCAAGGCCGCGGCCTGCGGCGCCTGGGCCGCCATCTGTCCCAGTTCCTGCCTGCCATCGGCCATTCCGGCCATCGGGTCCCGCCCATCCGCTTTGCCGCCGGCACCCAGCCAGTGCGCCGGCAGCAAGGCCGGCTGGTCGAGCCACAAGGCCCGCACGCCCATTCTGGGCACGCGCTTGCGCACTTTGCCGGCCTGATCCGACGCCTTGGGATAACGGTGCTGGCGCCTCAGCGTATTGCGCAGCTTGGACAGCAGCGCATCGTTGACGGCGGCCGAGAGATCGCCGGCGCGCAGGGCCAGCGGGTTGGTCTTGCCGCCCGCGCCGCCGCACACCACGATGGGTATGGACCGGCGCTTCGCCTCCAGGATCATGGCGATCTTGGCGAGGGCCTGGTCGGTGCAATCGATGACAAGCCGGGTGTCGGCCGGAATGAGCTCTCCGACGTTGTCCGGGCTGACGAAATCGTCGATCATCGCCACCCGGCATCCCGGATTGATGCCATGCACGCGCTGGGCCATGGCCACCACCTTGGCCTGCCCCAGGGTTTCGGTCAAGGCGTGCAACTGGCGGTTGACATTGGATTCGGCGATATGATCGAGATCGATCAGCCCCAGCGCGCCCACCCCCGAACGGGCCAGCGCTTCCGCGCACCAGGACCCCACGCCGCCTATGCCCGCCACCGTCACATGGGCGGCGCCCAGCCGCCCAAGGCTGTCCGGGCCGTACAAGCGCTCGAGGCCGCCGAAACGGCGCAGGGTATCGGGAGGAAAGGCATCGGACATGTCGGGCTCGGGAATCGATGGGATGGATCGCCGGCGCACTATCGGTAAGCGGCGGGGCCAGAAAAGAAGTTTACCGTACGCCCCGCCGGCGTACTGCCTAAAAGCGACAGACGGCACAAACGATCGGGCGGACGCCCCGGACTGCCGTAAAATAAGGCGTGCATTCGCGCCAGGAGCCGCCCGCAAAGTGAACACCGTTTTTTCGCCCGACCCCCATCCCATCCCCGCCCCCGGCAGTTTCCGCCTGCTTACCGAAGCCGAACGACACGCCTCCCTGCAACAATCGCTGGCTGGCTGGAAGGCCGATGAAGACATCTGGGTTTACGGCTACGGCTCCTTGATCTGGCGACCGGAGTTCGAGTTCACCGAAAAGCGCGACGCCCTGCTCCATGGCTATCACCGCGCCCTGTGCCTCTGGTCGCGCGTCAACCGCGGCACACCCGACCAGCCCGGGCTGGTGTTCGGCCTGGATGCCGGAGGCTCCTGCCGGGGCATGGTCTACCGCATTCCGGCCTGCGATGTGCCCGGCACCATGGAAGCGCTCTGGCGGCGCGAGATGCCCAGCGGCGCCTACATCCCCAAATGGCTCAGCTGCCGCACCGGCCATGGCCTAGTCACGGCCCTGGTCTTTACCATGAACCGCAACACCGATGCCTACGTGCGCGGCCTGCCCACCGAGCGCCTGATCCATATCGTGCGCAATGCCCATGGCAGCTATGGGCCCTGCGTGGAGTATGTGCTGGAAACGGCGCAGGCCCTGAAGCAGTCGAATATCCATGACAAGCGGCTGCAAGCCTTGGTGGGCGAGCTGCGCAGTTCACTGGCGGGCGGCGCCTGAGCCCGCGCCGCCGCGCCGGCCGACGGCGCGACGGCCGCGAAGCTTGCGCGCAAGCGAGTAAACTATGGCTTAATCACTTTTATCCTTGCCGCCATGTCCGTTGCCGATATCCGCCAGCAGTATGAAAAGTTCGAATTGCTTGAAGCGTCTCTGGCCGCCACGCCGCTGGAACAATTCACCCTGTGGTTCGGCGAAGCGCTGAAAGCGCAGGTGCCCGAGCCCAATGCCATGACGCTTGCCACCGCCACGCCGGCCGGCCGGCCATCGGCACGCATCGTCCTGCTCAAGGGCTTCGACGAGCGCGGACTGGTGTTCTTTACCAATTACACATCCCGCAAGGGCGATGAGCTGGCCCGGAACCCTCACGCCAGCCTGCTTTTCTTCTGGCCGGAGCTCGAACGCCAGGTGCGCCTGGAAGGCGCCGTCGAAAAAGTATCGGCGGCCGAGTCCGACGACTACTTCCACAGCCGTCCCCTGGGTTCGCGCATCGGCGCCTGGGTGTCGCCTCAAAGCCAGCCCATCACGCGCGCCGAGCTCGAAGCCCGCAATGCCGCCCTGACCGAATCGCTGGGCGCCGAGCCGCCCCGGCCCGAGCACTGGGGCGGCTATCGGCTCTCGCCCGATTACGTCGAGTTCTGGCAGGGTCGCCCGTCGCGCCTGCACGACCGCCTGGTATTCCAGCGCGGCCCGGACAAGCAGTGGTCGCGCATGCGCCTGGCGCCCTGATCGCGCTGCCGGCTTCACTTTATGACAGCGACCCCACCCGATTTCGATTCCCGCTTCTTCCGATCGGCGCTAGGCCGCTTTGCGACCGGCGTGACCGTCATCACCACCGAAACCGCCCAGGACCCAAAGCCCGTGGGGCTGACGATCAGCTCCTTCAATTCCGTGTCCCTGGATCCGCCCATGATACTGTGGACCTTGTCGAAGAAAGCGTCATCGCTGGCGCATTTTCTGCAAACCCGCCGCTATGTGGTCCATGTGCTGGCGGCGCCCCAGCTGTCCCTGGCCAAACGTTTTGCGCAAGGTCCCCAGGCCGAGCGCTTCAAGGGGCTGGCGTTGGCGCGGGCTCCGGGCGGCACGCTGATGCTGGATGCGGCCGAATGCGCCGCCTGGTTCGAATGCTACAACCTGACCCAGCACGACGCGGGAGATCACACGATTTTCATCGGCCAGGTGGAACGTTGCCATCGCAACTTCGGCCAGCCTCTGGTTTATCATGCCGGCGACTTTGATCTAACCCCTTCGACCGAACCGCTGTCCGGCTGAGACCGGCCGGCGTATTCTTTTTGATGTAGAAAACTATGGCAGCAGATATAGACTGTGTCGTCCTGGGAGCGGGCGTTGTAGGCCTGGCCGTGGCCCGTGAATTGGCGCTCGCCGGACGGGAAGTGCTGGTGGTGGAGGCGACCGAAGCCATCGGCACCGGCACCAGCTCGCGCAATTCCGAAGTCATCCACGCCGGCATCTACTACGCGCTGGACAGCCTGAAAGCCAGGCTATGCGTCAGCGGCAAGGAAATGCTCTACGCCTATTGCGCCGAGCGCGGCATACCGCACAAGCGGCTGGGCAAGCTCATCGTCGCGGCAACGCCGGAACAAAGCGCCAAGCTGCAGCAGATCGCCGACCAGGCCGCCCGCAATGGCGTCACCGACCTGTACCGCATCAGCGGGGCCGAGGCGCGCGAACTGGAGCCGGCGCTGGTGTGCGACGCGGCGCTGGTGTCGCCCTCCACCGGCATCATCGACAGCCACGCGCTGATGCTGGCCCTGCAGGGCGATGCCGAGAACCACGGCGCCCAATGCGTCTTCCACACGGAATTCAGCGCGGGCCGCATCCTGGATTCGGGCGAATTCCACCTGGAGTTCAAAGGCGACGAAGCCATGGAGCTGACCGCGAATTGCGTCATCAACTCCACCGGACTGTCGGCGCCCATGACGGCGCGCAAGCTGCTCGGACAGCCGGAAGCACTGATACCGCCGGCCTACTTCTGCAAAGGCAACTACTTCACGCTGGCCGGCCGCTCGCCCTTCGGCCGGCTCATCTATCCCATGCCCAACGAGGCCGGCCTGGGCGTGCACCTGACCCTGGACATGGGCGGCCAGGCCAAGTTCGGCCCCGATACGGAATGGGTGGACCACGAAGACTACACACTGGACGCCCGCCGGGCCGACGCTTTCTACGAGGCTGTGCGCAGCTATTGGCCCGCCCTGCCCGACGGAGCGCTGAACCCCGGCTACACCGGCATCCGGCCCAAGATCGTCGGCCCCGGATCGCCGGCCGCCGATTTCATCATCGCCGGCCCTTCGTCCCACGGAGTCCCCCAACTGGTCAACCTGTTCGGCCTGGAATCGCCCGCCCTGACGGCATGCCTGGCGATTGCGCAAACAGTCAAAGCCTCTTTGTAGTTCCCCGCTCAGTACAAGACACCCCCGCTGCATCCCACATGAACGACTATATCCTAACCCTCTCCTGCCCGGATCGCACCGGCATCGTGCATAGCGTCAGCAGCTGGCTGCTGGACCTGCACGGCAACATCATCGACGCCCAGCAGTTCGGCGACCTGGAAACGCAACGCTTTTTCCTGCGCGTCCATTTCGTGCTGCCCGAGCCGACCGACGTCCCCGCCCTGGAAGCCTCTTTTTCCTCCGTGGCGGCCAGGTTCGGCATGCAGGCCAAGATCTACGACGCGCGGCGCAAGAGCCGCCTGCTGATCCTGGTCAGCCGCCAGGGCCATTGCCTGAACGACCTGCTGTTCCGCACCCACAGCGGACAGCTGCCGGTGGAGATCGCGGGCATCGTGTCCAACCATCCGGACTTCGCCGGGATGGCTCACGCCTATGGCATCCCCTTCCATCATCTGCCGGTGAATGCGGATACGCGCGCAGACCAGGAGCAGCAGATACTGAATATCGTGGACAAGGAGAATGTCGACCTGGTCGTGCTGGCGCGCTATATGCAGATACTGACGGACAGGCTGTGCAAGGCGCTGTCGGGCAAGGCCATCAATATCCATCACAGCTTCCTGCCCAGTTTCAAGGGGGCCCGCCCCTATCATCAGGCGCACGCGCGGGGCGTGAAGATCATCGGCGCCACGGCGCATTACGTGACCGCCGACCTGGACGAAGGCCCCATCATCGAGCAGGACATCGAACGCGTGGATCACGCCATGAGCGCCCATGACCTGACCCAGGTGGGCAGCGATGTGGAGTCCCTGGTCCTGGCGCGCGCGGTGCGTTCGCATGTGGAGCACCGCATCCTGCTGAACGGCCAGCGCACGGTGGTCTTCCGCTAGCCTCCGACGGCCACGCCTTCGCGCCGCGGATCCGCTCCTCCCTCCAGGCCGTCGGGCGTCAGCACGATGCCCTGCAGGCCGCTGGGAAAATCGACTTCCCGCACTTCATGCCCCATGGCCCGCAAGGCGGGAGCCAGGCCAGGCAGCCGGCCTTTTTCCAGCTCGGTAAAACGATTCCGGCTGCCGTAGTTGGGCAAGTCTATGGCCTGTTGTATATCCAGGCCCCAATCCAGGACGCCCAGCAGGGTTTTTGCCACGTAGTTGATGATGGCCGCCCCGCCGGGCGAGCCGATGGCCATGAAGGGCTTGCCGTCCTTGAGCACGATCATGGGCGCCATCGAACTGCGCGGCCGTTTCAGGGGTTCCAGGCGGTTGGCCACCGGCTTGCCCTGCTCATCCACGCCCGACAGCGAAAAATCCGTCAGCTGGTTGTTCAGCAGGAAGCCATCCACGAAAATCTTGCTGCCGAAAGCCGTTTCGATCGAGCTGGTCATGGACACCACATTGCCCGCCCGGTCCACCGCCACGACATGACTGGTGGACGGCAGCTCGGGGGAATCGTCCTGGCCCCGTATCGCCTTCAAGCCCACCGGATCGCCCGGCGGCGCTCTTCCGATGGTGGCATCCGCTTCGATCAGCCCCGCCCGCAGGGCCAGATAGCGCCGGTCCAGCAAGACTTTTACCGGCACGTCGATGAAATCCGGGTCGGCCACGTATACATCGCGGTCGGCGAATGCCAGCTTGCCCGCCTCGGAGAAGTAATGAACCGCCTCGAGCGAGGTGGGCGGCAAACGGGCAATCGGCGTATGCGACAGGATTTCCAGCATCTGGATCACAGCCAGCGGGCCTGAACTGGGCGGCGGCATGCCGCACAGCGTATAGGCCTTATAGGGCGCGCACAGCGGCGGGCGCGCTTTGGCCCGATAGGCGGACATGTCGGCCAGACTGAGGTCGCCGGGCACGGCATGCGAGGCGACCGCGCCGACGATGTCCCGCGCCGCCTTGCCCTCATAGAAGGCTTGCGGCCCGTCCCGTGCAATGCTGCGCAGCAAGGCCGCGAACGCGGGGTTCCTCAGGATATGGCCGACAGGCCATGGCCGGCCTTGTGCATCGTAGAAATAGGCGGCGGCCGCCGCTTGCTGCCGCAAAGCCTGGTTGTCCTCCAGCAAGGCATGCAGTCGCGGGGACACCGGAAAGCCCTTCTCGGCCAGATCGATGGCGGGTTGAAGCAGGCTGGCCCAGCTTGCCCGGCCATGCCGTTCGTGCATCAGTCCCAATACCGCCACCACGCCCGGCACGCCCACAGACCGCCCGCTATTGACGGCATCCCGGAAGGGAATGGCCTTGCCGTCCTTCATGAAACGATCACTGTGCGCAGCGGCGGGCGCCGTTTCACGGCCGTCGTAGGACTGCACCACGCCTTGCTTCGAGTCGTAGCGGACGACAAAGGCGCCGCCGCCGATTCCCGAAGACTGCGGCTCGACCAGGTTCAATACCATCTGCGCCGCGATCAGCGCATCGGTGGCGCTGCCGCCCTCGGCCAGAATGCGGGCGCCGGCCTGGCTGGCCAACGGATTGGCGCTGCTGATCATGTAGTCACGTGCGCGCGCAAGACGGCGCTCGCCCAGCCCGGTGCCGGCTTCAGGCTGGAAGTCCTCCTTCGCCTGAATGAGGCCGGCCTCGCCGGCGTCCAGGGGCGGGGCCGCGAAGACGGGCCAGACGCAGGCCGCGGCCAGCAGCAGCGCCACGCCGCACCCCAAGGCCTTGCTTCCCATGGCGGCCAACCCGCCTGCGGGCCGGAGCGAGGGATTATGGATCATGTTCTCCTCCATCATGGTTGTGTGATGCCGGCCAGCCATGACTCGAAGGCGATCAAGGCCTCACTGCGTTCACTGGACACCGGATAACTGAAGAAGTAGGCGTCGCTGACGGCCAATACGCCGGGAGACGGTGCAACAAGGCTGCCACGGGCCAGTTCGTCCTGCGCCAGGAAGCGCGGAACCAGGGCGACGCCCAATCCGGCCCGGACGGCCGCCAGCGTCATGGTGAACAGTTCATAGCGCGGACCGGCGCTCATCGACGGCAGGTATTCCTTGCCTTGCGCCTGATACCACTGGCGCCAGGCATCGGGCCGCGACAGCATGTGCAAGTGTGTCAGGCCATCCAGGGCGCGCAGCGGATCCGCAGCGTCCGCCACCAGCTCCGGAATGCAGACCGGCAGCAGCTCCTCCTCGTCGAACAACTTTATGCCCGCCGTCTGCGGCCAGATCTGCGCTGCGTGGTAGATGGCCGCGTCGAAGGGATGATCGTTGAACTGGAAGGGCAGGGTCCGCACGGACAGGCTGACCGCGATATCGCCATGCAGGCGCTGGAAATCGGGCAGGCGCGGCACCAGCCAGGTGGTGGCCAGGGTGGGCAGCACGGCGATGTGCAGGCTGCGGCCCATGCCCGAGCGCGACACCAGCCCGAAGGTGTCCTTCTCGAGTTGCTCCAGGTGATGGCGCACGCGCGCCGCGTATTCCGCGCCGGCCTCGGTGACGGCAACGCGCCGGCGCACCCGGGTCAGCAGCTGCACCCCCAGCCGCTCCTCCAGGCCGGTGACCTGGCGATAGACCGCGCTGTGAGTCAGCGACAGCTCTTCGGCCGCCCTGGAAAAAGAACCCAGGCGCGCCGTGGCCTCGAAAGCCTGCAGCGCGCCCAGATTGGGTATGCCATTTCTCATGGACTGATCTTAGTGCAATGCCCGCGCCGGCGGTAGAATCGACGGCGACGGATGTTGATCGGCGTCTTGCATACTATGCATAATAGGCAAGACATTGTGCAATTTTATCAATTGCGTTGTGCAGCCAACGCACATTATTCTCGAACCTTATGAAAGCAAGCTCACACCCCACCCCGCGCCCCCGCCTGGGCGGCCATATTCTTGTCGATCAACTGGCGGCGCAAGGCGTCAAACACGTTTTTTGCGTTCCCGGGGAAAGCTACCTGGCCGTATTGGACGGATTGCACGACGCTTCAATCCAGGTCACGGTATGCCGTCAGGAAGGCGGCGCGGCAATGATGGCCGATGCCCACGGCAAGCTTACGGGCGAACCCGGCATCTGCATGGTCACACGCGGACCCGGGGCCTCCAATGCCCTGGCCGGTGTGCACATTGCCATGCAGGACTCCACGCCCCTCATTCTTTTCGTCGGCCAGATCGAGCGCGGCATGCGCGAACGCGAGGCCTTCCAGGAAATGGACTATCGCGCCGTGTTCGGCACGCAAGCCAAATGGGTCACCGAAATCGACCAGGTCGAGCGCATACCGGAAATCATTTCGCGCGCCTTCCATGTAGCCACATCGGGACGCCCCGGTCCGGTGATCATCGCCTTGCCCGAGGACATGCTGGTGGAGTATGCCGAAGTGGCCGATGCTCCCCATTACGAAGTGCCCGAAACAGCGCCCACCCCGCAGCAGATGGAAGCCCTGGCCGCGCAATTGGCGCAGGCTCGCAAGCCCATCGCCATCCTGGGCGGCACGCGTTGGGACCAAGAAGCCGTGGATCAGTTCGCAGCCTTCGCCGAGCGCCATCGCTTGCCGGTAGCGGTGCAATTCCGCCGACAAATGCTGTTTTCCACCAGCCATCCCTGTTTTGTGGGCGACGTGGGCCTGGGCGGCAACCCGGCGCTGATGCAATACATCAAGGATGCCGACCTCATTCTGCTGGTGGGCGGCCGCATGTCGGAAATCGCCAGCCAAAGCTACACCTTGCTGGACATACCCGTACCGGCGCAAACCCTGGTGCATGTCTACCCCGATCCGCTGGAACTGAACCGCGTCTACCGCGCGGACGTGGCCATCAATGTATCGCCGATATCCTTTGCCCAGTCCGTTGCCGCCCTTCAGCCCGCCGGCCAGCCGGCATGGTCGGGCGAGCTGGATGGCATGCGGGCCAGCTACCTGGCCTGGACCGATCCGCAGAAAATCAAGCACCCCGGCGCCTTGCAGATGGGCCAGGTCATGAGCTACCTGCGCACAGCCCTGCCCGACGACGCCATCATGTGCAATGGCGCGGGCAACTATGCCACCTGGCTGCACCGCTTCCATCCCTTCCAGCGCTACGGCACCCAGTTGGCGCCCACTTCGGGTTCCATGGGTTACGGGCTGCCCGCCGCCGTCGGTGCCAAGCGCATCGATCCGTCGAAAACCGTGGTGTGCTTTGCCGGCGACGGCTGTTTCATGATGCATGGCCAGGAGTTCGCCACCGCAGTGCAGTACAAGCTGCCCATCATCGTGCTGCTGATCGATAACGGCATGTACGGCACCATACGCATGCACCAGGAGCGCCACTACCCCGCGCGCCCGTCCGCCACAGCGTTGCAGAATCCCGATTTCGCCGCCTACGCACAGGCCTTCGGCGGCCATGGCGAACGCGTCGAAACGACCGAGCAGTTCGCTCCCGCCTTCGAACGAGCCCTGGCCAGCGGCAAACCAGCCATACTGCACTGCCTGATCGATCCCGAAACCATTTCGCCATCGACCACCTTGCAGAAGATTCGCGAACAGGCCCTGGCGGCCCAGTCGTAAACGAAACGCATAGCCTGGCCGGAACCGCCGGCCAGGCTGTCTTCCATCTTTGTATCCATTTCTGAACCGGAGCATTCCTATGTCGGCAGCCCCCTCCTTCCACTGGCAAGACCCTCTTTTGCTGGACACCCAGCTTACCGAGGAAGAGCGCATGGTGCGCGACGCCGCCCAGGCCTACGCCCAGGACAAGCTTGCAACCCGAGTCCTTGAGGCCTTCCGCCACGAGAAAACAGACCCCGCCATCTTTTCCGAAATGGGTGAATTGGGCCTGCTGGGCGCCACCATTCCCGAAGAATACGGCGGCGCCGGGCTGAACTATGTCAGCTACGGCCTGATCGCCCGCGAAGTCGAACGCATCGATTCGGGCTACCGCTCCATGATGAGTGTGCAGTCCTCGCTGGTGATGGTGCCCATCAATGAATTCGGCAGTGAAGAACAGAAGCGCAAATACCTGCCCAAGCTGGCCAGCGGCCAATGGATAGGCTGCTTCGGCCTGACCGAACCCAACCATGGCTCTGATCCCGGCAACATGGAAACACGTGCAGTCAAGACCAGCGACGGCTACCGGATCAGCGGCAGCAAGATGTGGATTACCAACTCGCCCATCGCCGACGTATTCGTGGTGTGGGCCAAGGTGGTCGGCGGAGACGACGACGGCAAGATCCGCGGCTTCATCCTGGACAAAGGCATGAAGGGCCTGTCGGCTCCCGCCATCCATGGCAAGGTTGGCCTGCGCGCCTCCATTACCGGCGAAATCGTCATGGACGAGGTCGAGGTCGGCGCCGAGCAGATGATGCCCAAGGTCAGCGGCCTGCGCGGCCCCTTTACCTGCCTGAACTCGGCGCGCTACGGCATTGCCTGGGGCGCCTTGGGCGCAGCCGAGGCCTGCTGGCACACCGCCCGCCAGTACACCCTGGACCGCAAGCAATTCGGCCGTCCGCTGGCCGCCAACCAACTGATCCAGAAGAAGCTGGCCGACATGCAGACCGAGATCACCCTGGCACTGCAAGGCTGCCTGCGCCTGGGCCGCATGAAGGACGAGGGCACGGCGGCGGTGGAAATCACCTCCATCATGAAGCGTAACTCTTGCGGCAAGGCGCTGGACATCGCCCGACTCGCCCGCGACATGCTGGGCGGGAACGGCATCTCCGATGAGTTCGGCGTGGCCCGCCACCTGGTCAACCTGGAAGTCGTGAACACCTACGAAGGCACGCACGATGTCCACGCCCTGATCCTGGGCCGGGCCCAGACCGGACTGCAGGCCTTCTTCTAAGGCCGCGCCGGGCGCAACGCCGCAAGCAACAAGGGCTGCCCGCGGGCAGCCCTTGTTGTATCCATGACGCTTAAACGAATAATGCAGTGTCCGTTTAAGCGAACAGGGCACTAGCTGGCCGTCGGCGCACCCAGATCGAACAGGCTGGTTGCCTCGACCTCGAGCACCTGCTCGTCACGCTGATTGAACACCCGCCACGACCAGCGCATGATGCCCAGGTCGTCGCGCGTGGACGAAGTGCGAACGGAGTCCACCGTGGCTTCAAGCCTTACCGCATCGCCGGGGCGCACCGGAAGCAGCCAGCGCAAACGCTCCAGCCCAGGCGAACCGAAAGACTCGGAGTCGTACAAAGCGGAGTCAACCGCCATGCGCATGGCCAGGCTGCAAGTGAGCCAGCCACTGGCGATCAACCCTCCCCAACGCCCCTTCTTCGCATGTTCTTCGTCGACGTGGAACCACTGCGGATCGTACGACCTTGCGAAATCCAGCATTTGCTGCTCGTCGACGACGATAGGCCCATGCTTGATCACCATTCCAACCTTGAACTCGCTAAATTTCATGGCAAAACCCGACAATTTCTCTGACTGGTAAGCCAAGAAGTTTAACCCTAAAGGCGATATGGGGTTTTCTCAAGTATTGTCCTCAATAGGTCTCGAAATGCAGCCGTCCTTGCGATTTCAATTGGGCGTGGAGTTCCGCCCACGGCCTGCCCGCATCCGACACCACGGCCTCGAGCGCTTGCAGCACTCCGTCTTCCATCCCTTTCAGGCCGCATACATAGATACAGGTGCTCTCGCTTTCGAGCAGCGGCAGCACATCGGCGGCCCGTTCACGGATCAGGTCCTGGACGTAGCGCTTGGGCCGGCCCTGTTCGCGCGACAAGGCCAGGTTGATATCGATGAAGTCCTTGGGCAGATTCATGAGCGGGCCGAAATACGGCAGTTCGCGCTCGGTTCGCGCGCCGAAGAACAGCATGAGCCTGCCCTTGAATGCGTCTTCCTTGAGCAGGCGCCGGCAGCGCTCGGTCATGGCCCGCATGGGCGCCGAGCCCGTGCCGGTGCAGATCATGATGATGTTGGCATCGGCCTGATTGGGCATCAGGAAGGTGTTGCCGAACGGGCCGATGATCTTGACCGTGTCGTTCTTCTTCAGGTCGCACAGGTAGTTGGAGCACACGCCCGCAGCGTCCTTGCCGTCGTAGTCGGTGGTGACCCGCTTCACGGTCAGCGACAGGTTGTTGTAGCGCGGCCGTTCGCCGTCGCGCGGGCTGGCAATGGAGTACTGGCGCGCATGGTGCGGGCGCCCCGCCCCATCCGTGCCGGGCGGAAAGATGGCGATGGACTGGCCTTCCAGCACGGGAAACGATGTCGTGCCGAAGTCCAGGACGATGTGCCGGATGTCGCTTTCGGTATCGTCGCCGGTTACGCGATAGTTGCCGACCACCGTCGCCGTCACGGGATTCTTGTGGGTGTACAGGTTGACGTAGGGATGCGCCGCCGACCAGGGAGGTATGCTGGACCCGGCCGCCGTCGAAGGCATGCCTTCCAATGGCGAGATCTCGTCCAGCGCGTCCGCCTGGACGGCCTCTTCAGCTTGTGGGTCCGCCGGAGTTTCGCCACCCGCCATGCCGTCGGGGATGTCCTGCGCCGCAGGCAGCACATCCCAGCCGAACTGGTCCTGCATCGAGTAAGCCTGGTCGGACAAGACCTTCAGCCAGTTGTCGATCGCGCCCGTGGGACAAGGCGGCACGCAGGCCATGCAATGATTGCAGATGCCGGGGTCGACCACGTAGTTGTTTGCATCGTGCGTGATCGCGTCGATGGGACAGGTCTCTTCGCAGGTGTTGCACCGTATGCAGATCTCGGGATCGATGAGGTGCTGATTCAGCACCCTGGACGGTATGGGCGCATTCATGTCAGTTGAAGCGGATGTACTCGAAGTTGATGGGCTGGCGGTTGACGCCGATGACCGGAGGAGCGATCCAATTGGCGAACTTGCCCGGCTCCACCACGCGCCCCATCAGCGATGCGACGAATGCGCGGTCTTCCGGCGTGGGCAGCCATTCGTGCTCGTGCGCCTTCCATTGTTCTTCGCTCAGCACGGTTCCCTCGGGAGAGACGCGGATGCCGGCCAGGGTGCCGATGCGGCGATTGAAGGCCTTGTGCGGCACTTGCAGGCGGAAGGCGATGCCGTTCTTCTCCAGCACCTTGTTCCAGCGGCCCACGCCGGCCATGGAGTCCTTGATGAAATCGTCGCGCAGCACTTCGTTCAGGGCGTTGAGCATGGGCACTTCGATTTCGCGCAGTTGCCCGTTGACCACCTCGAGCACGCGGTAGGTGTCGTTCTTCAGGACGTGGTCGTCCGTGCGCTTGCCCTCTTCATACCGGCCCTTCAGGCCGGAACTGTAGAAAATGGCCGCATTGGAGGACTGGTCGGCGCCGAACAGGTCTATCGTCACGCTGTAGTGGAAGTTCAGGTAGCGCTGGATGGTGGGCAGATCGATGACGCCGGCGGCGCGCAAGGCGGCCGGATCCTCGGTCTTGAGCTGGTTCATGACCTCGGCGGTGCGCTGCAGAACACGCGACACGCCCGATTCGCCCACGAACATATGATGGGCCTCTTCGGTAAGCATGAACTTGGTGGTGCGGGCCAGAGGATCGAAGCTGGACTCGGCCAGGGCGCACAACTGGAACTTGCCGTCGCGATCGGTGAAATAGGTGAACATGTAGAAGGCCAGCCAGTCGGGCGTTTTTTCGTTGAAGGCGCCCAGGATGCGCGGGCTGTCCTCGTCGCCGGAATTGCGCTGCAGCAGGGCATCGGCCTCTTCGCGGCCGTCGCGGCCGAAGTAGCGGTGCAGCAGGTACACCATGGCCCACAAATGGCGGCCCTCTTCGACGTTGACCTGAAACAGGTTGCGCAAGTCGTATTGCGAAGGCGCGGTCAGGCCCAGGTGGCGCTGCTGCTCGACCGAGGCAGGCTCGGTATCGCCCTGCGTGACGATGATGCGGCGCAGGTTGGCGCGATGCTCGCCTGGCGCGTCCTGCCATACGTCGCGGCCGATGTTCTCGCCGAAGTGGATCTTGCGGCTGCCGTCCTGGGGCGCCAGGAAGATGCCCCAGCGGTAGTCCGGCATTTTCACGTGGTCGAAGTGGGCCCAGCCGTCCGGCTGCACGCTGACGGCCGTGCGCAGGTAGACGTCGAAATTCTGGGCGGCCTCGGGGCCCATTTCCTGCCACCATTGCAGGTAGTTGGGTTGCCAGTGCTCCAGCGCGCGCTGCAAGGCGCGGTCGCCCGACAGATTCACGTTGTTGGGTATTTTTTCCGAATAATTGATGCCTGACATGTCTGCTCTCCTAGGGGATGTTCCGTTCCTTATGCGTCGCGCCAAGAGGCCCTAGACGCGGTTCCAGTCGAAGCTGGCCTGCTCGCCCTTGCCGTACAGCTTGAGCGCGCCCTTTTCGCCGGCGGCGTTGGGACGGTTGAAGATCCAGTTCTGCCACGCCGTCAGGCGCCCGAATATGCGGGTCTCCATGGTTTCAGCGCCGCCGAAACGCAGGTTGGCCTCCAGGCCCGTCAGCGCATCCGGCGAAAGCGCCCTGCGCTCTTCGAGTGCAATCCGGATCTCGTCGTCCCAATCGATGCTGTCGGGCGAGAAGGTGACCAGGCCCAGCGATTCGGCTTGTCGCGCGGAGATCATGTCGCCCATGGCGCCACGGATCGCATCAAGAGGCTCGGATTCTTCATAGAAACGACGGTTCAGCCGGCTTTGGCCGTTGACCATGGGGTAATGGCCCAGATTCATCTCGCTGACCGCGATCTGCGCCGGCCGGGCGGCATCCGGATCGTCCAGCATATAGCTGCGATCGCAAGCCAGCGCCAGTTCAAGCAAGGTACCCGCAAAGCAGGAGCCTTCCTCGATCAGGGCGAACATCGAGCGCGAGCTGACATCCAGCCTGGCCAGCGTGCGGCGCAGCATGCCCAGGGTTTCGCGGACCAGCCAATGGCCCGCATGACGCTGCAGGGTCTGATCGCTGTCCAGGACCAGGGCCGGATCTCCGCTGGTCTTGAATACCCAGCTGCCGATATCCAGTTCGTTGGTGCGCAGATGCAGGATGGCGTCATCCAGCTCGCGGGCCAGTTGCAGGGGCCACCACGCGTCGCCCTGCGCCACGATGCCGTCGATGTCCTTGGGCGCGGCCGCCTCGGGCCCGCGCACCGTCCAGGTGGCCAGCCGCTTCTCGCGGTCTATCTTTACCTGAACGTATTTGTAGTCGATGCCGCTGCTGGAATCGACCCGCTGCAAGGGTGTCAGGCTGATGCCTTTGGCATCGGCCGGGCGGTCGCTTTGCGAGGCGAGTTCGGCGGCCCGTCGCCCGACCTCTTCCTGGAACTGCGCGGGCTTGATGATCTGATCGACCAGGCGCCAGTCCTTGGCGCGCTGGCCGCGCACGCCCTCGACCAGGGTGCAGAAAATGTCGGCGTGGTCATGGCGCACCTTGCGCTTGTCGGTCACACGCGTCAGGCCGCCCGTGCCCGGCAGCACGCCCAGCAGGGGGACCTCCGGCAAGGACACTGCCGAGGAGCGGTCGTCGATCAGCAGGATTTCATCGCAGGCCAGCGCCAGCTCGTACCCGCCGCCCGCGCAGGCGCCATTGAGCGCCGCCACGAATTTCAGGCCGCTGAACCGGCTGGAGTCTTCGATGCCGTTGCGGGTTTCGTTGGTGAATTTGCAGAAGTTCACCTTCCATGCATGCGAGGACAGGCCCAGCATGAAGATGTTGGCGCCCGAACAGAAAATACGGTCCTTCAGGCTGGTGACCACCACCGTGCGGACTTCGGGATGCTCGAAGCGTATGCGCTGCAGGGCGTCGTGCAATTCGATGTCCACGCCCAGATCGTAGGAGTTCAGCTTGAGCTTGTAGCCCGGACGTATGCCGCCGTCTTCCGCCACGTCCATGGCCAGCGTCGCAACGGCGCCATCGAAGGACAGCGTCCAATGCCGGTACTGGGAAGGGTCGGTACGGAAATCGACGTGCGTGCTGGCTTCGGTCATGAGAGGGTCCCTGATTTGAAACTGAAGAATACTGCCTGCCCTGAGGCCTTGCATGCATAATATTGCAGATAAAATTCAGTGTCAATAAAACATGCATGAAAATGCATTTCATGGCGCGCCTGCCGATACATCGGAACACCCCGGGGTGACCGCCTTTTGCGTGTGAGGGCGACGGCTAGGCCGCCAGGCTGGCCGCCTCGCGGACATGTGTGCGCAGTCCGTCGAAGCATTGCTCCAGAGTGACGTTGCTGGTGGAGCAGATCCAGTCGGCCTTGGCGTAAAAGCCCTCGCGGCTGGCCAGGATGCGCTTCAGGTCGGCCATGGCTTCATTGTTGCCGGCCATGGGGCGGAAGTCGCCTTGCGCCATGACGCGCTGCATGTGCTCTTCGGGGCTGGCCTTGACCCAGACCGTATAGCAATGGGACAGCATCAGATTCATGGTGGCCGGTTCCGAAACCAGCCCGCCCGGCGTGGCCAGCACCATTTCCGGGTAAAGCTGCAAGGTTTCCTCAAGGGCGCGGCGCTCGTAGCGGCGATAAGCGGTAGGCCCGTACAGGCTGTGAATTTCCAGGATGCCGCAACCGGCGACGCGCTCGATTTCCGCGCTGAGCTCGACGAAGGGATAGCCGATATCGGCAGCCAGCAGACGGCCCAGCGTGGACTTGCCGGCGCCGCGCAGGCCGACCAGGGCGATCTGACGCATGCGGTTGCGGCGTCCCGACGAAACCGGGTCGTCGAAGAGCCGCATCAGCGCTTCGCGCGCCTGCTGCAATTCCTGTTCGGACCGTTTTTCCAGTAATTCGCGGATGAGCAGCCATTCGGGGCTGGCCGTGGTGACGTCGCCCACCAGCTCCGCCATGGCGCAGTTGAAGGCATGGGCGATCTGCCGCAGCACCAGGACGGATACATTGCCCACGCCCAGTTCCAGGTTGGCCAGGTGGCGTTCGGAGACGCCCGCTGCCCGCGCCAGCTCTTTGCGGGTCATGCCGCGTATGGCACGCATGCGCCGGACGCGTTCGCCCAGGGAGGCCAGATAAGGGTCTGCGCCGTTGGAGGAGTCGAGCAGGGCCACGGCCGCTTTCCGATCCAGCAATTTCTTTTTCACCCAGAAAAACCCTTAGCTATCAATGAACATGCATTATAGTGCTTGACTTGCCAGAACAAAAGCCCTAATTTCCACCCTGTAGCGGCAAAAGTTGACATGCATCAAGATAGATCGACGCGCATTACAAGGACCCGGCCATGAGCGGCACAGAAGCATTCCAGCAATTGATCCAATCGCTTACCCGCGAGATCGGCGCACGCCCGCTCGACGCGGCGCTGCAGGCCGACCTGCGGCGTCTGTTTCCCTATGAAGGCGAGGTATGCCAGCGCATACTCCAGGCCTGCAAGCAGGGCATGGAAGAGGGCTGGATGTGCAAGTATGAACAAGGCGGCATACGCTATGGCCGCGTCATCAAGCCGGGCCCCGAACTGCACGGCTATTCGGTCGACGTCGTTGAAATGAACGACGTCGCCGGCCCCGAGCACCGCCACCCCCTGGGCGAGATCGACCTGATCATGCCGCTGGAAGGCCAGGCCCTGTTTGACGGCGCGCCGGCCGGCTGGCTGGTCTACGGTCCCGGCACGGTCCACCGCCCTACCGTCAGCCAGGGCCGGGCGCTGATCCTGTACCTGTTGCCCGAAGGACAAATCGAATTCACCCGGCAAGCGGGCGGCCAACACTGAACAGCGCGCCCGCCGCGCCACCCGCCATGCGGGCACACCATAAAAAAACTTCCGGAGACCCACATGCAAGCCTGTCCGACCGAGCTGAACTTCGCCGCTCACCTTGTGCAAATCAATGCCGCCAGGGCGGACAAGCCTGCCTACATCGACGACCGGCGCAGCCTGAGCTATGGCGAACTGGCTGCCGGAATCGCCCGCTTTGCCGGCCTGTTGCAGAACCTGGGCATCCGGCGCGAAGAGCGCGTTCTGCTGCTGATGCACGATACCGTCGATTGGCCCGTGGCTTTCCTGGGCGCCCTGCACGCCGGGGTGGTGCCCGTGGCCGTCAACACCCTGCTGACGTCCGACGACTATGCCTATATGCTGCGCCACAGCCGCAGCCAGGCGGTGTTCGTATCGGGAGCGCTGCTGCCCGTCTTGCAGCAGGCCATGTCCGGCGAGCATGACGTCAAGCACGTCGTGGTGTCGGAAGCGGTCGACGAGCTGCCCGCGGGCGCGCATGAGTTCCAGCAATTGATGGCGCAAGCCGAAGAGCGGCCCGCCTGTCGCACGGCGGCCGATGAAGTCGCCTTCTGGCTTTATTCCTCGGGTTCGACCGGACAGCCCAAGGGCGTGATTCATACGCATGCCAACCTGTGGTACACGGCCGAGCTCTATGGGAAGCCCGTGCTGGGCGTCAAGGAAGGCGACACGGTGTTTTCCGCTGCCAAGCTGTTCTTTGCCTACGGCCTGGGAAATGGGCTGACTTTCCCGCTGTCGGTGGGCGCCACCACGGTCCTGATGGCCGAACGCCCCACGCCCGATGCGGTGTTCAAGCGCCTGACGCAGCATCGCCCCACCGTATTCTGCGGCGTCCCCACCTTGTACGCCAGCATGCTGGCTTCGCCCGGGCTGCCCGCCCGCGACAGCGTGGCCCTGCGCATCTGCGCTTCGGCCGGCGAAGCGCTGCCCAAGGACCTGGGCAACCGCTTCCTCCAGCATTTCGGCTGCGACATCCTGGACGGCATCGGCTCCACCGAGATGCTGCATATTTTCCTGTCCAACCAGCCCGGGCGCATACGCTACGGCACCACCGGCCAGCCGGTGCCCGGCTACGAGGTCGACCTGCGCGACGAGCATGGCCAGAGCGTTCCCGTGGACACCATCGGCGACCTGTACATCAGGGGCCCCAGCGCCGCCCTGATGTACTGGCACAACCGGTCGAAATCGCAGGAGACCTTCCAGGGCCACTGGCTGAAAAGCGGCGACAAGTACACCCGCGACGCCGATGGCTACTACACCTACGCCGGGCGCAGCGACGACATGATCAAGGTCAGCGGCCAGTATGTGTCGCCCATCGAAGTCGAAAACACGCTGGCCCAGCACGACGCCGTGCTGGAGGCCGCGGTCATCGGCGTGGCCGACGGCGATGGCCTGATGAAAACCACCGCCTATGTCGTGCTGCGCAACGGCGGGGCGGGCGATTCCGCCATCGAACACGAATTGCAGGCTTACGTAAAACAGCACCTGGCGCCTTTCAAGTATCCTCGCAGTATTCATTTCATCGACGACCTGCCCAAGACCGCCACCGGAAAGATCCAGCGCTTCCGCCTGCGTCAACTGAACAAATAGACCCGACCCATGAATCAAGCCATCGCCGACCCCGCCATCCAGCTTGTCCCGGTACACGCCATGGGCCGCGACATGACGATCGAATGCCAGTGGATCGCGCCGGACAAGACCGAAGGCGACCTGCTGGTGTTCCTGCACGAGGGGCTGGGATCGGCATCGATGTGGAAAGACTGGCCCGCCCGGCTCTGTGCGGCCGCCGGCTGCCGCGGCCTGGTCTTTTCGCGCTATGGATACGGCAACAGCACTCCGCGCCCCCATGATGAAAAGTGGCCCGTCGACTTCATGCACATTCAGGCGCGGGACGCCCTGCCGGCGCTCTTCCAGGCGCTGGGCATCGACGGCGAGCGCCCCATTCTGTTCGGCCACAGCGACGGCGGCTCCATCGCCCTGCTGTATGCCGCCATGTATCCGGAACGGGTCAAGGCCATTGCCGTGGCGGCGCCCCACATCTTCGTGGAAGACATCACCATTTCAAATATCGAACAGGCGCGCGTCGCCTACCTGACCACCAGCCTGCCGGAAAAGCTGGGGCGCTACCACCAGGATCCCGACTCCGCCTTCTGGGGCTGGAACGACATCTGGCTGAATCCCGGCTTCCGCGCCTGGAACATCGAGTCCTTCCTGGACAGGATCGCCTGTCCCGTGCTGGCGATACAAGGCGAAGGCGACGAATACGGAACCCTGGACCAGATATACGGCATACGGCGCCTGGCCCCGCAAACCGAATTGTGCGTCATTGCGGACTGCGGCCATTCGCCACACCGCGACCAGCCCGACACGGTGATCGGCGCCGTAAGCGCCTTCATGGGCAAACTCAATTCGCGCCATCCCTGATTTACCGCCACACCGCGCATTGCGCATAATGCAGTCATTTTTATAAAAACCGAAGGAGCAGACAAATGAAACATGTATTCACAGGCGCCGCCATGGCGACCGCGCTCGCCCTGGCCAGCGGCAGTGCCCTGGCCAGCGTCAAAGTGGGCTTCATGCTGCCCTACAGCGGCACCTACGCCGCCCTGGGCCAGGCCATTGAAAACGGCTTCAAGCTTTATGTGAAGGAGCAAGGCGGCAAGCTGGCCGGCCAGGAGCTGGAATACTTTCAGGTCGACGACGAATCCAATCCGTCCAAGGGGCCGGACAACGCCAACCGCCTGATCAAGCGCGACCAGGTCGACGTATTGGTCGGCACCGTGCACTCGGGCGTGGCCATGGCGCTGGCCAAGGCCGCCAAGGATTCCGACACCACGCTGATCATTCCCAATGCCGGCGCCGACGCCATCACCGGGCCGCTGTGCAGCAAGAACATTTTCCGCACCTCGTTCTCCAACTGGCAGCCCTCGTATGCCATGGGCCCCGTTGCCGCCGAGAAAGGCTACAAGACAGCCGTCACCATTACCTGGAACTACGCGGCAGGCAAGGAAGCCATCGCCGGCTTCAAGGAATCGTTTGAAAAGCACGGCGGCAAGGTCGTGAAGGAACTGACCCTGCCCTTCCCCAACGTCGAATTCCAGCCCCTGCTGACGGAAGTCGCCTCGATCAAGCCCGACGCGGTCTTCACCTTCTTCGCGGGCGGCGGCGCAGTGAAGTTCGTACAGGACTATGCGGCCTCGGGCCTGGGCAAGACCGTGCCGCTGCTGAGCAGCGGCTTCATGACGGACGGCACCCTGAAGGCGCAGGGCGAATCGGCCCAGGGCCTGTTCACCACGCTGCACTATGCCGATGGGCTGAACACGCCGCGCGACAATGCCTTCCGCGAAAACTACTCCAAGAACTACCCCGACATGCAGCCCGACGTCTATGCCGTGCAAGGCTATGACGCCGCCCAGCTGCTGGCCGCGGGCCTCGAGGCGGTCAAGGGCGATGTCTCCAAGAAGGAAGCGATGCGCAGCGCCATGAGCAGCGCCACCATCGACAGCCCGCGCGGCAAGTTCACCCTGTCCAAGGCCAACAACCCCATCCAGGACATCTACCTGCGCCAGGTCAAGGGCGAGCAGAACCTCAGCCAGGGCGTTGCCATCAAGGCGCTGGCCGATCCGGCCCGCGGCTGCCGCCTGTAAACGGAGAGGCTTCGTGGACCCGGTCATATTCCTGATCCAATGCCTGAATGCGGTGCAGTACGGCCTGCTGCTGTTCCTGGTGGCAAGCGGACTGACGCTGATATTCGGCATCATGGGCATCATCAACCTTGCCCATGGCAGCTTCTATATGATCGGGGCCTACATGGCCTTCGCGCTGCAGCCCGTGGTCGCCCAGTATGCGGGCGGAGGCTTTCTGGTCACCGTCCTGCTCTGCCTGCTGCTGGCCATCCTTCTCGGCTATTTTCTTGAATGGGCCTTCTTCAGCTTTCTGTACCGCCGCGATCACCTGCAGCAAGTGCTCATGACCTACGGGCTGATCCTGGTGTTCGAGGAATTGCGCAGCCTGGCCGTTGGAAACGACGTGCACGGCGTCTCGCCGCCGGCCTGGCTGGCGGGCTCGATCGCGTTGGGCGACGTCATGACCTATCCGGTCTACCGGCTGTTCATCTCCATTGTCTGTCTGGTGGTCGCCGGCCTGCTGTACTGGGTGCTGGGCCGCACGCGGCTGGGCATGATGATACGCGCGGGCGCCAGCAACCGGGAGATGATCAGTTCCCTGGGCATAGACATCAACCGCCTGTACCGCATCGTGTTCGCCATCGGGGTCGCTCTGGCGGCACTGGCCGGCGCCATCGCCGCGCCGGTCTCGTCGGTCTACCCGGGCATGGGCAACAGCGTGCTCATCATCTGCTTCGTCGTAGTGGTCATCGGCGGCATCGGCTCCATCAAGGGCGCCTTCCTGGCCGCCATGCTGGTGGGCTTCGTCGATACCTTCGGGCAGGTCTTCTTCCCCAGCATCGCCGGCGTGCTGGTGTACGTTCTGATGGCGGGCATTCTTCTTTTCAGGCCCGAAGGGCTGTTCAAACAAGGCTGATTCATGCAAGCTACCTTGCGCTCTTTTTGCATGGCCGGGCTGCTGTGCCTGTTCGCCCTGTTTCCGCTGGTCGCCAATGATTATTACATCAGCCTGGCGATCAAGATCATGATTTACTCCATCTTTGCGCTCAGCCTGCAATTGCTGGTGGGCGGCGCGGGCCTGGTCAGCCTGGGCCATGCCGCATTCTTCGGCATCGCGGCCTACGCCACCACGCTGCTTTCCCCCGAATCGGGGCCGGGCAACCTGCTGTGGCTGTTGCCGGCCGCCATGATCTGCGCGCTGGCGTATGCGCTGTTGACGGGCGCCCTGGCGCTTCGCACCCGCGGCGTCTACTTCATCATGGTGACGCTGGCCTTCTCGCAAATGGCCTATTACGTCTTCCACGATACCGACGTGGGCGGCGGCAGCGACGGGATCTACCTGTACTTCAGGCCCGAACTGCGGCTGGGCGATAGCGTGCTGCTGAATGTCGACAGCCCGTACAGCTTCTTCCTCTTCACCCTGGCCTGCCTGGTTCTGGTCTGGGCCTTCCTGGCCATGCTGATGCGCTCGCGCTTCGGCGCGGCGCTGACCGGCATCCGCGTGAATGAACAGCGCATGCGCAGCGCCGGATACTCCACCTTCAATTACAAGCTGGTGGCCTATGCCCTGGCCGGCGCGCTGGCCGGCGTCAGCGGCCTGCTGTACGCCGCCAAAGACGGCTTCGTCAACCCCGAACTGCTTGCCTGGGAACAATCGGGCCTGGTGCTGCTCATGGTGATCCTGGGCGGCAGCGGCCGCCTATGGGGCGCCATCCTGGGCGCGGTCGGCCTGACGCTGCTGCAAGAAGCCTTCCAATCCCAGGCCCTGTTCGGCGACTGGTCGGCCCACTGGCATCTGACCTTCGGCCTGTCCATCATCGCGCTGGTGGCCCTCATGCCCAACGGCCTGATCGGCATGCAGGCGCAATGGCGCGGCCGTCCGCGACGGGCCTCCGCCCCTTCTCCCAGGACGAAATCATGACAGACGTGCTCCTGTCGGCCAGAAACATAAGCCGCCGCTTTCGCGGACTGACCGCCCTCGACCAGGTCTCGCTGTCCCTGGCGCGCGGCACCGTGCATGCCGTCATCGGCACGAATGGCGCCGGAAAATCCACCCTGGTCAGCGTGCTGGCCGGCGAGCTGGCGCCCAACGAAGGCAGCATCTTCCTGCATCGCCAGGAAGTCACGTCCTGGCCGCAGCCGCGCCGCGCCCGCGCGGGCCTGGGACGCAGCTATCAGCGCACCACCATTTTCCCGTCGCTCACGGTGCATGAGAACTGCCGCCTTGCCGCGCAAGCCAGGCATCAGGCCTTCTGGAACTGGGCCTCCCCGGCCAGCGGCTGCCGGCTCAGCAATGAAGCGGCCGATCAGGCCATTTCGCTGGCGGGCCTGGAGCATGACGCGCGCCAGGTGGCCGGATTGCTGTCGCATGGCCGCAAGCGCCAGCTCGAGATCGCCATGAGCCTGGCCACCGCGCCCAGCGTGCTGCTGCTGGACGAGCCGCTGGCCGGCATGGGCCCGGAGGAAACCGAAAGAATGCTGGACCTGCTGGCATCGCTGAAAGCCGGGCATGCCGTCCTGCTGGTCGAGCACGACATGGATGCGGTCTTCAGGGTGGCCGACGAGATCACCGTCATGGTCAATGGAAAAGTCATCGCCCATGGGGCGCCGCAGGCCATACGCGACAATCCCGATGTGCAGGCGGCCTACCTGGGAGACGGCGAATGAGCCCCCTGATCATGGCCGATGCGGTGCATGCGCATTATGGCGAAAGCCATGTCCTGCAGGGCGTCAGCCTGCGTATCGGAGCCGGTGAATCGATCGGCCTGCTCGGGCGCAACGGCATGGGAAAAAGCACCCTGATACGGACCATCATGGGACACGTTCCGGCGACCGGCGGCACCATTACCGTACGCGGCAGGGACTGCACGCGTTCGGCGCCCCACCAGGTGTCGCGCCTGGGCGTGGCCTATGTGCCGGAAGGCCGGGGAATATTCCCCAACCTGAATGTGCGCGAGAACCTGCAGGTGGCCGCCCGCCGCGGTTACGACGGCCGGAACGACTGGACCTACGAACGGGTGCTGGATACCTTTCCCCGCCTGTCCGAGCGCCTGGATCATGGCGGGCAGCAGTTATCGGGGGGCGAGCAGCAGATGCTGGCCATCGGCCGCGCCCTCATGACCAATCCCGATGTGCTGATCCTGGACGAAGCCACCGAGGGGCTGGCGCCGCTGATCATTGCCGAGATCTGGCGCATCATCGCGGCCGTGCGCGGAACCGGCATGTCGACCCTGATCGTGGACCGGAACTACCGCAAGGTGCTGGCCCACACGGACCGCTGCGTGGTGCTGGAAAAAGGCTGCCTGGTCGAGGCGCAGGACAGCGCCGCCCTGGCCGAGCGTCCCGAAACACTTATGCGCTATCTGGGTGTTTAAGGCCCCGTCCATGTTGCCTGCATCGCCAGCCCGTTGCCGGCCGGCGCAGCGTCCGTTTCAGCGCTGACAGGCCCCAGTCCGCGTTACGACGGCTCGAAGGCCGCGGCCGCGCGGCCTATGCGGTCATTCACCGCCTGCCAGGCAATGCCGCGTGGCGGCCGTTCCATCAGGATGCGGGCATAGCCCTGCTGGTCCAGGCGGCGCAGCAGGGAATAGAGTTCGCGGGCATACGCAGCGGGATCGTCCGGGCACTCCAGCCAGTCCACCTGCTCCATAGCGGGTCCCGCATGGCCCGGAAACACCACGGCCGCCGTGCGTCCCGAGACGGGTTCGGCCGCGGCTTCCAGCAGGCGGTCCAGCGCTTGCAGCAGCAAGGGCGTGCGAGGCGCGTAGTGCGCCTTGAGCGAGCCCGAGACCTGCGGCGCCGCCGCATCCGGCCGGGCCGGCTCCACGCCCAGCACCTCGGCGATCTGCGCGGCCGATATATGGCCGGGACGCAGCAGCACCGGACCGATACCCTGACCGGTGCGCGACACATCGACGATGGTGGATTCGATGCCCACCTGCGCGGGCCCGCCTTCCAGCACCATCAGATCGGCCGGCCCCAGATCGGGAAATTCCGAATGCACATGGGCGGCATGGGTGGGCGATACCTGACCGAACTTGTTGGCCGACGGCGCCGCGACGCCGCCTTGTCCGTTGGCCTTCAAACGCGCGAATTCCCTTAGCAGCGCCTGCGCCACCGGATGCGACGGACAGCGCAGCCCCACGCTGTCCTGCCCGCCGCTGACGGCGGCGGGGATATGGGCGGCCCGTGGAAGAATGAGCGTCAGCGGTCCGGGCCAGAATGCCTGGATCAGGGCGCGCCCCTGAGCGGGTATCGACGCCGCCCAGTAGCCGATATCGGCTTCGGGCGCCACGTGGACGATGACCGGGTGATTCGAAGGCCGGCCCTTGGCCCGATAGATGCGGGCGATGGCCTCGGGGTTCTCGGCGTCGGCGCCCAGGCCATAGACAGTCTCGGTGGGAAAGGCCACCAGACCTCCGGCCGCGAGGCGCTGCGCGGCCTCGGCCAGGAGCAGGGTCGTATCGGACGGCACCGGCATGGCTGGCGTGCTCATGCCTGGAATTCTATGCCCAGTATGTGCGCCACCTGCGCCGCGGCCTCGCGGGCCTGCTCCAGCGTCTGGCCCAGCACATTCACATGCCCCATCTTGCGCCCCCGCCGCGCTTCCGCCTTGCCGTACAGATGCAGTTTGGCGCCGGGCACCGCAAGCACCCGGGCCCAATCCGGTTCGCGCTTTTCGCCGCTGGTCGGGTCGAACCAGACATCGCCCAGGATGTTCAGCATGACGACCGGGGACAGGCAGCGGGTATCGCCCAAAGGCAAGCCCGCCATGGCCCGGACCTGCTGCTCGAACTGACTGGTGACGCAGGCGTTCATGGTGTAGTGCCCGCTGTTGTGGGGGCGCGGCGCGATTTCGTTGGCCACCAGGCTGCCGTCGTTCAGCACGAAGAATTCCACGCACATGACGCCCACGTAGTCCAGCGCCTGGGCGATGCGCTGCGCCGCCTCGGCCGCCATGGCCGCAAGTTCCGGAGCCAGCAGCGAGGCATCGACCGTCGAGATCGCCAGAATGCCCTCGCGGTGCTCGTTCTGCGCCGAGGGGTACAGCACAGTCCGTCCGTCGGCCCCGCGCGCCATGACCACCGACAATTCGCCGGCCAAAGGCAGCATGGCTTCCAGCACGCATTCGGCTTGCTTGAACTGCGCGAATGCCGCCTGTGCTTCCTCGCGGCTCTTGACGCGCGCCTGTCCCTTGCCGTCGTAACCCAGGCGGGCGACTTTGAGTATGCCCGGGAACAGCTCATCCGGCGCCGCGGCGATGTCCTCCGCCCCGTGTATGGGCGCATAAGGAGCAACGGGCACGCCCGCGCCCTCGATGAAGGCCTTTTCCCGTATGCGGTCCTGGACCACGGCCACCGCATCGCCCGAAGGGCGTACGGCCGAGCGCAGGGCGAGGGTGCGCAGGCTTTGTGCAGGCACGTTCTCGAACTCGGTGGTGACGGCCTTGCAGCGGGCGGACAGTTGCTCCAGTCCCGCGCTGTCTTCATAGCCGGCCCGGATGTGCAGCTCGGCCACCGCGCCGGCGGGGCTGTGCTCGTCCGGGTCCAGCACCGCCACTTTGTAGCCCAGGCTTTGCGCCGCATGGCAGAACATGCGCCCCAGCTGCCCTCCTCCTATCATGCCCAGCCAGTCTCCCGGCAGGATGGCGGCAAAGGAATCGGAAGCGTCGTTCATGGGTGGGAACCTGTCGTCAAAAGGCGAAAAGAGGATAGCGGAAATCGAACTGTGCGGGCCGCTACATGGTTACGTGAGGAGGAACGACCATGGCCCTGGCCGCCTCGGTCTGCCGCGCGCGAAACGCCATCAACCTCTGCTGCAGGGCCGGGTCGGTCGTGGCCAGGCAGGCCACGGCATGCAGGGCCGCATTGGCCGCGCCCGCTTCGCCGATGGCGAAGGTGGCCACCGGCACCCCTTTGGGCATCTGCACGATGGACAGCAGGGAGTCTTCGCCACGCAGGTATTTGGACGGCACCGGCACGCCGAACACCGGCACCGGAGTCAGCGCCGCCATCATGCCCGGCAGGTGCGCCGCGCCGCCGGCGCCCGCAATGATCGCGCGCAGGCCGCGGCCGGCCGCCTGTGCGCCGTAGTCCACCATGTCGAGCGGCATGCGATGCGCCGATACGACGCGCATCTCGTGGGCGATGCCGAATTCCTCCAGCATGGCGGCCGCATGCTTCATGACGTCCCAGTCGCTGGACGAGCCCATGATGATGCCCACCACCGGCGCCGCGCCGTCGTTGCCCTGTTTCGGATCGGTCATGTGAAATTCAGCCATATAAATGCAAAGAGTCCCCAATGGACTCTTTATTGTACGGGCTGCCGCGCAATGCGCGCGGCGCTCATGCCATCAGGCGGTCGGCCGCCTCGCGGTACTTGGCCGCCGTTTTCTCAAGGACCTCGGCCGGCAGCTTGGGGGCGGGCGGCGTTTTATCCCAAACCTGGGTTTCCAGCCAGTCGCGCACGAACTGCTTGTCGAAGGACGGCGGGCTGATGCCGACCGCATAGCCCGAGGCCGGCCAGAAGCGCGAGGAATCGGGTGTCAGGACTTCGTCCATCAAGTGCAGCTGGCCCTGCTCGTCAAGCCCGAACTCGAACTTGGTGTCGGCGATGATGATGCCCTTGCCCGCCGCGAACTGCGCCGCTTCGGAATACAGCTTCAGGGTGACGGCGCGGATTTTCTCGGCCAGGTCCTGGCCGATCTGGCCCACCACGTAATCGAAATCCACGTTCTCGTCGTGCGAACCGAATTCCGCCTTGGCCGCCGGCGTGAAAATGGGCTCGGGCAGACGGCTGGCCTGCTGCAGGCCTGGCGGCAGGGCAACGCCGCAAATGCCGCCCGTGGCCTGGTAGTCTTTCCAGCCCGAACCGATCAGGTAGCCGCGCGCCACGGCTTCCACCAATATGGGTTTCAGGCGCTTGACCACCACGGCCCGGCCGGCGACCTGATCGCGTTCATCGGCGCCGACCACGTCCGCCGGATCGATGCCGGTGGAGTGATTGGGAAGGATGTGGGCCAGCTTCTTCAGCCAGAATTCGGTGAGCTCGGTCAGCACCTGCCCCTTGCCGGGGATGGGATCGTCAAGAATGACATCGAAGGCGGAAATCCGGTCGGACGCCACGATCAGCAGCTTGTCATCGCCCACCGCGTACATGTCGCGCACTTTTCCGCGAGCGATCAAAGGCAGCGATTTGATGCTTGATTGATGTAGAGCCTGAACCACGATGTATCCTTGAAAAAAGAACCGATGCCCTCGATGGGGCGCTTGCGCCTTGAAGCGGGCCGGCAGCAAAAAATCCCGTCGGCGCCATGCCGGACGGGATGAAGGCTAGGCCCGGAAGCAGCGCATTTATTGAACGACTTGCGCCAATTCGCCGCCGGCGTAGCGCTTGGCCATCTCGGCCAGAGACACCGGCTTGATCTTGCTGGCATTGCCGGCGGTGCCGAACTGCTCGTAGCGCTGCTTGCAGATTTTCTTGGCGGCTTCGCGGGCGGGCTTCAGGTATTCGCGCGGATCGAACTTGCCGGGGTTCTCGGCCATGAAACGGCGAATGGCGCCCGTCATGGCCAGGCGGATGTCGGTGTCGATATTGACCTTGCGGACGCCGAACTTGATGGCTTCCTGGATTTCCTCGACCGGCACGCCGTAGGTTTCCTTCATGTCGCCGCCGAACTCGCGGATCTCGGCCAGCAATTCTTGCGGCACGCTGGAACTGCCGTGCATGACCAGATGGGTATTGGGCAGGCGGCGGTGGATTTCCTTGATGCGGGAAATGGAGAGGATGTCGCCGGTGGGCTTGCGGGTGAACTTGTAGGCGCCGTGGCTGGTGCCGATGGCGATGGCCAGTGCGTCCAGCTGGGTGTGGCGGACGAAGTCGGCGGCCTGCTCGGGATCGGTGAGTAACTGCTCCATGGTCATGGTGCCTTCGGCGCCGTGGCCGTCTTCCTTGTCGCCCTTCATGGTTTCAAGCGAACCCAGACAGCCGAGCTCGCCTTCGACGGTCACGCCCAGCTTGTGTGCCATTTCGACTACCTGGCGGGTGACGTCAAGGTTGTATTCATACTCGGCGATGGTCTTGCCGTCGGCCTGCAGCGAGCCGTCCATCATGACGCTGGAAAAACCCAGGTCGATGGCGCCCTGGCAGACGGCGGGCGACTGGCCGTGATCCTGGTGCATGACGACGGGAATGTTGGGATAGCTTTCGACCGCGGCCTGGATCAGGTATTTCAGGAAGCCTTCGCCGGCGTATTTGCGGGCGCCGGCGGATGCCTGCATGATCACCGGGCTATCGGTCTCAGCGGCGGCTTCCATGATCGCTTGAACTTGCTCAAGGTTGTTGACGTTGAACGCGGGTATGCCATAGCCATTCTCGGCTGCGTGGTCGAGCAGCTGGCGCATGGAAACAAGGGCCATGAAAAGACTCCTGAAATCAATTAATAAGGGTTCCGCTCATTTTACCCGAATGTACAGGCCGGCCAGCCGCCGCTGGTATCGATAGGATACAGATCCCTTCTTAATTTGTACGCGCTGTCGGCCGAATGGCGGATTTGGGCCGGAAGGCCTTGACGATGTCCTCGCGGGTTTCAATATACGGCCCGCCGATCAGGTCGATGCAATACGGCACCGCCGCGAAGATTCCCGCCGTCAGCACTTGTCCGTCGGGGCCTTTCAGGCCTTCCAGCGTTTCCTTGATGGCCTTGGGCTGGCCCGGCAAGTTGATGATCAGCGCGGCGTGATCCGCCGTCTCCCGTATGACGGCCACCTGGCGCGACAAGATCGCGGTGGGCACGAACTTCAGGCTGATCTGGCGCATCTGCTCGCCGAAACCGGGCATTTCCCTGGTGGCGACGGCCAGAGTGGCTTCGGGGGTCAGGTCGCGCCGGGCCGGGCCCGTGCCGCCGGTGGTCAGCACCAGGTCACAGCCCAGCACATCGACGAGATGCACCAGGGTGGCGGAAATCTGTTCCGGCTCGTCGGGAACCAGGCGCGCGGCGACCTGAGGCGCCCGCGTCAACGCGCCATCCAGCCACGATTGCAGGGCGGGTATGCCCTGGTCTTCGTATGTTCCGCTGGCGGCGCGATCGGAAATGGATACCAGGCCCACGAGCAATTGATCGGGGTGCTGGCGGACGAGAGGGGCTTGAGGCAAAGACATGGCGCTTCCGGTTGAGGGTTAATGCTTGATGGCAATCGTCTTGACGGTGGTGAAGCCATACAAGGCTTCGAAGCCCTTCTCGCGGCCGTAGCCCGACTGCCCCGTGCCGCCGAAAGGCAGCTCGACGCCGCCGCCCGCGCCATAGTTGTTGATGAATACCTGTCCCGAGCGGACGGCCCGCGCCATGCGCAGCTGCCTTGCGCCATCCTGCGTCCAGATGCCGGCCACCAGGCCGAAAGGCGTTCCGTTGGCAATGCGCAAGGCATCGGCCTCGGTCTCGAAGGGAATGGCGGCGAGCACGGGGCCGAAGATTTCCTCCTGCGCCAGGCGGTGCGCCGGCGGGACGTCGCCCAGCAGCACAGGAGTTTGATAGAAGCCGCCCTGGGGCGCATTGGGATCGAGCATCCCTTGCGCGACGAGCGAGACGCCGGACTCTTCAGCCTCCGACAGAAACCGCTTCACGCGCGCCTGCTGCTTTGCATTGATCAAGGGCCCGCAATCCGGATCGTCGCCGGCGGGCCCCGTGCGCGTGCCCCTGAACAGCTCGGACAGCCGCCCGATCACATCGGCATAGATGGCGCGCTGCACCAGCAGTCGGCTGCCCGCCGAGCAGGTCTGCCCGGCGTTCTGGATGATGGCGTTCAACAGCACCGGCAAGGCGGCTTCGATGTCGGCGTCGGAAAACAGAATCTGCGGCGACTTGCCTCCCAGTTCCAGCGTAACGGGCGCAAAGTGCCCCGCCGCCGCCAAGGCTACCTGCTGGCCGGTCTGCGGCGAACCGGTGAATGAAATATGGTCGATGCCCGGGTGCGCCGACAAGGCGGCGCCCGCCTCGATGCCCAGGCCGGTGCAGATGTTCAGCGCCCCGGCGGGCAGGCCGGCCTCCATGGCAATCTCGGCCACCTTCAGCAGCGACAGGCAGGCATCCTCGGCCGGCTTGACCACGCAGGCGTTGCCGGCCGCCAGCGCCGCCCCCACACTGCGCCCAAAAATCTGCAAGGGGTAATTCCAGGGAACGATATGGCCAGTCACCCCGTGCGGCTCGCGCAGGGTCAGCACCGTGTAGTCACGGGGATAGGGAATGGTCGAGCCATGCAGCTTGTCGACCGCGCCGGCGTAGAACTCGAAATACCGCGCGACGGCGGCGGCGTCGGAGCGGGCCTGGCGCATCGGCTTGCCCGTGTCCTTCGACTCGATCCGGGCCAGCTCCTCGTGGTTGTCCTGCAAGGCGCGGCTGACACGCAAGAGCAGCCTGCTGCGTTCGGCGGGCGCCATCCTGCCCCATGCGCCCTCGAAGGCCGCACGGGCGGCCCGAACGGCCACGTCGATGTCGGCTTCACCCGACCGGGCGATCTCCGCATAAAGCAGCCCGTTGGATGGATCGATAACCGGCACGGTCTGTCCCGCCAGCGCGCTTACCCATTGATTGGCAATGAAATTCTTGTGCATCATGGCATCTGTCCCGTAGTGATTGGCTTGCATGCGGCCGTGGCGCTCGTATCGCGCGCTTTCGATATTGGCGTCCCTGCTGCCGGCTTTCCGAATTGTTATTCTACGATGAAGGCCTTATTTGATTGCACACGAAGATGAATACTGAGAAACGCCGCATACTGCTGGCCGGCGGCGGGGACCTGTGCCGCCGCACTGGAGATATCCTGCTTGCCCAAGGCCACGATGTCTGGGCCTTGCGCCGGCACCCGCCCGCCGACGATACGGCCGGCCTGCGCTGGCTGGCCGCCGATCTGAGCCAGGCCGCCACGCTGGCCGCCCTGCCGGGCGGCATCAGCCATGTGCTTTACGCCGTGGCGCCGGGCGAGCGCAGCCCGCAAGCCTACCGCTCCGTGTTCCTGGACGGCGCCGCCAACCTGCTGGCGGCGCTGAACCATGAGGCCCTGCGGCGTTTCGTGTTCGTTTCGTCGTCCGCGGTGTATGGCGCCAGCGAAGACTGGGTCGATGAGGATACGCCGGCCCGGCCGCAAGGGTATAACGGCGAAATAGTGCTGGAAGCCGAGAATCACCTGCGGCGGAGCCTGGGCCGCAAGGCCGTGACACTGCGTCTGTCGGGGCTATATGGGCCGGGCCGCACGCAATTGCTGGACAGGCTGCGCCAGGGCCGGGCCGCCGTCATCCAGGATCCGCCCCATTGGACAAATCGTATGCATATTGAGGATGCGGCGCGCGCCTGCGCCCATTTGCTGATGCTGGACGGAGCACAGCCGTGCTATGTGGGCAGCGATGACAGGCCCATGCCCATGGCACAGTTGTATGACACCTTGGCCGACATGCTGAGCGCGCCTCAGCCACCCAGGACCGACACCCCGAGGATCGCGGCCGGCAGCAAGCGGCTGTGCAATGCGCGCCTGAAAGCCAGCGGCTTCGCGCTGCGCTGGCCCGACGCCATCGAAGGCTATCGGGCCCTGATCGAGGCAGGGGATGCGCGATAAGCCGCTGTCAATCTACAGGTCTTCGCGCTAAGCGGCCAACCGCTCCGGCCTAATCCCGCGCGCGCTGCTGCAGGATCTCCACGGCGGGCAATGTCCGGCCTTCCAGGAACTCCAGGAAAGCGCCGCCGCCGGTGGAGATATAGCCCACCTTGTCCTCGATGCCGTATTTGGCAATCGCCGCCAGCGTATCGCCGCCGCCCGCAATCGAAAAGCCGTCCGAATCGGCAATGGCCTGCGCCACCACCTTGGTGCCGTTGGCGAAGGCGTCGAATTCGAACACGCCGACCGGACCGTTCCAGACTATGGTGCCCGCCTGCTTCAGAATGCCGGCCAGCTGCTGCGCGGTATCGGGACCGATATCCAGGATCTGGTCGTCGCCGGCCACGTCGCCCGCCGCCTTCACCGTCGCGGCCGCGGTCGCGCTGAACTCCTTGGCGCAGACGACATCCGTCGGAATCGGCACAGCGGCGCCGCGCTTTTTCATCATCTCGATGACGGCGCCGGCCTGATCCACCTGGTCGGGCTCCGCCAGCGACTTGCCTATGGGCAGGCCGGCCGCCAGCATGAAGGTGTTGGCAATGCCGCCGCCCACCACCAGCTGGTCGACCTTGCCGGCCAGCGCCTGCAGGATGGACAGCTTGGTCGAGACCTTGGAGCCGCCCACAATGGCCACCAGGGGGCGCTTGGGATTCTCAAGCGCACGGCCCAGGGCATCGAGTTCGGCTTCCAGCAAAGGGCCCGCGCAGGCCACCGGGGCAAAGCGCGCCATGCCCTGTGTGGTGGCTTCGGCGCGATGCGCGGTGCCGAAAGCATCGTTGACGTAGACGTCGCACAGCGCCGCCATCTTGCGCGACAGTTCGGGATCGTTCTTTTTCTCGCCCACATTGCAGCGGCAGTTTTCCAACAGGACGACCTGGCCCGGACCGACCTGCACACCGTCCACCCAATCGCCACGCAATTCGACGGGCATGCCCAGCAGCTCGGACAGCCTGCGCGCCACCGGCGCCAGGGTATCGGCGGGAGCCACCGTGCCTTCGGTGGGGCGTCCAAGATGCGAGGTGACCATGACGGCCGCGCCCGCGTCCAGCGCCATGCGTATGGCCGGCACCGAGGCGCGGATGCGGGTGTCCTCGGTGATTTCGCCGTCCCTCAAGGGCACGTTCAGATCCGAGCGGATGAATACGCGTTTGCCCGAAAGCCCGCCGGAGGCAGCCAGGGAAGAAAGAGTTTTGATGGTAGACATGATATGAGCGGCTCTTAAGGAATGGAACAGACACGGCAAGGGCGGGTTGCCCCGCCCTTGCGTGGGAGACTGGGCGACAAACCCGTGCTCCTGGAAAAACCGGCTTACTTGGCCGACATCAACGCGACCGTGGTATCGAGCATGCGATTGGAGAAGCCCCATTCGTTGTCGTACCAGGAAGACACCTTGACCAGGGAACCCGACACCTTGGTCAGGCCCGCGTCGACCGTGCTGGAAGCGGGATCGTGGTTGTAGTCCACTGACACCAGCGGTTCCTCGTTGTACTGCAGGATGCCTTTCAGGGGACCGCTTTCGGCGGCGGCCTTCAGGATGCCGTTGACTTCTTCGACGCTGGTGTCGCGCGCCGCCACGAAGGACAGATCAACGATGGAAACATTGATGGTGGGGACCCGGATGGCATAGCCGTCCAGCTTGCCGTTCAGTTCGGGCATGACCAGGCCCACGGCCGACGCGGCGCCGGTCTTGGTGGGGATCATGCTGTGCGTGGCCGAACGGGCACGGCGCAGGTCTTCGTGATAGACGTCGGTCAGGACCTGGTCGTTGGTGTAGGCGTGGATGGTGGTCATCAGGCCATTGACGATGCCCAGCTTCTCATGCAAAGGCTGGACCAGCGGAGCCAGGCAGTTGGTGGTGCACGATGCGTTGGAGATCACCGTATCACTGGACTTCAGCACGCCATGGTTCACGCCGTAAACGATGGTGGCATCGACGTCTTTGCCGCCGGGAGCCGAGATAATGACTTTCTTGGCGCCGCCCTTCAGGTGCGCGCTGGCCTTTTCCTTGCTGGTGAAGAAGCCTGTGCATTCCAGCACGACGTCGACGCCCAGCTCGCCCCAAGGCAGGGCCGAAGGGTCGCGATTGGCCAGGACGCGGATCTTGTCGCCATTGACGACCATGTAGTCGCCGTCGACCGTCACCTTGCCGGGGAACTTGCCGTGTGCCGTATCAAAGCGCGTCAAGTGGGCATTAGTATTGGGGTTGCCCAGGTCGTTGATGGCCACGATCTGAATATCGTGCTTCTTGCCGTCTTCGTAGTGTGCCCGCAAAATATTGCGCCCAATACGGCCATAGCCGTTGATCGCCACGCGTATCGTCATTATTGCTCTCCTGTTTATAAAACCTGTTCGACGGCTGCAGCGACGTGCTCGGCCGTCAAGCCAAAATACTTGAACAATGCACCGGCCGGCGCGGATTCGCCGTAGGTGTCCAAACCGACCACGGCGCCATCCAGGCCGACGTATTTGTACCAGCCGGCGGTAACGCCCGCCTCGACGGCGACGCGCGGCATGCCCTTGGGCAGCACGCTCTCGCGCCATTGCGCGTCTTGCGCATCGAACACATTGGTGCAAGGCATGGACACCACGCGGACCGCGATCCCCTTGGCGGCCAGCTGTTCCTGCGCACCCAGGGCCAGGGCCACTTCGGATCCCGTGGCAATGATCACCGCGCGGGCGTCCTGCGCGTCGCGCAGCACGTAGCCGCCGCGGCTGATGCCTTCGATGGCCTGCGCGTCGCGCGCCACGAAAGGCAGGTTCTGGCGCGACAGCAGCAAGGCGCTGGGACCGCCATCGCGCACGTCCATGCCCACGCTGGCGGGACGCTGAATGGCGTAGGCCCAGGCCGCCGCCGTTTCCGTGGTGTCGCAGGGGCGCCAGACATGCAGGTTGGGGATCAGGCGCAGGCTCGCGGCATGCTCGACCGACTGGTGGGTGGGGCCGTCCTCGCCCAGGCCGATGGAGTCGTGCGTGAACACGTGCACCACCCGCTGCTTCATCAGCGCCGCCATGCGCAGGGCATTGCGGGAGTAGTCGGAAAAGGTCAGGAAAGTACCGCCGAAGGGCAGGTAGCCGCCATGCAGGGCCACGCCGTTCATGACGGCGGCCATGCCGAATTCGCGCACGCCGTAGTTGATGTGGCGGCCGAAGCGCAGATGCAGGTCGCCGGCGCGCACGGGCTCGACGCCCTTCCAGTCGGTCAGGTTGGAGCCGGTCAGGTCGGCAGACCCGCCCAGCATCTCGGGCAGCATCTCGACGAAAGCGGTAATGGCCAGCTGCGAGGCCTTGCGGGTGGCGACGGTCTCGGCCTTCTGGTTGGTGGCGTCGACAAAGGCGCGTGCGCGCTCGGCGAAGTCGCCGGGCAGCTCGCTCAGCATGCGGCGCTGAAACTCAGCGGCTTCGACGGGATAGGCCTTGGCGTAGGCATCGAACCGCGTTTGCCATTCGCCCTGCTGCTGTTGTCCTTTTTCCTTGCCGTCCCAATAGGCGTAGATTTCGGCGGGAATATCGAAGGCGGGGTAAGGCCAGTTCAGCGCCTGGCGGGTGGCCTGGATTTCGTCCCCACCCAGCGGAGCGCCGTGCACCTTCTCGGTGCCGGCCGCATGGGGAGCGCCCTTGCCGATGACGGTGCGGCAGCAGATAAGAGTGGGGCCTTTGCCTTGGCCGGCCAGCTTCTGGGCCTGGACGATGGCGGCATCGACGGCTTCGATATCATGACCGTCGACATCGCGCAGCACGTTCCAGCCGTAGCTTTCAAAACGCTGCGGGGTGTTGTCGCCGAACCAGTTTTCGACGCGCCCGTCGATGGAGATGCCGTTGTCGTCGTAGAAGACGATAAGCTTGGACAGCTTCAGCGTGCCGGCCAGCGAGCAGGCTTCATGCGAGATGCCTTCCATCAGGCAGCCGTCGCCCACGAAGGCATAGGTGTAGTGGTCGACGATGGCATGGCCGGCGCGATTGAATTCCTGGGCCAGCAGGGCTTCGGCCAGCGCCATGCCGACGGAGTTGGCCAGCCCCTGGCCCAGGGGGCCGGTGGTGGTCTCGATGCCGGAGGTAATGCCGACTTCGGGATGGCCGGGTGTGCGGGAATGCAGTTGCCGGAAGTTCTTGAGCTCTTCGATGGGCAGGTCGTAGCCGGTCAGGTGCAGCAAGGCATAGATCAGCATGGAGCCGTGGCCGTTGGAGAGCACGAAACGGTCGCGGTTGGCCCAGGTGGGATCGGCGGGGTTATGGCGCAGGTGGCGCGTCCATAATGCCTCGGCAATATCGGCCATTCCCATGGGGGCGCCGGGATGACCCGAATTGGCTTGTTGAACCGCATCCATGGCCAGGGCGCGTATAGCGTTGGCCATGGACGAATCTTGGGCAGGCGTAAGGCTCATTGAAGACTCGCAAGAGGGCTGGGTCCGCGTGGCGCGGCCGACCCTCGTCATTGAAGGTTTACAAAGCCTCTGATTTTACCACCGGGGGGTGTATCTGTTATTTACCGCGATTGCGGTAGGGCTTATGGCTTGTTGAGATCAGGAAAGGCTCGCGGGGAGTGAGGGCTGTGCCGGGCTAACGCGCCAGCGGCCCTGGCTTTGCCAGGGCTTCCCGCGCAGCCGAACAGCGCGGGGGCGGCCGCGAACTCGCGCGTCGTACAGCCACTGGCTGTACGAAAACGTCGCGCTCAGACAGCGCGGCCTTGCATCCCCCGCGCCGTCCGACCGCGCGGCGCTGCGCAAACCGCCCGGCACAGCCCTCACTCCCCGCGAGCCGACACAGGCCGGCTCAATAGCGGAGAAAAACGCCAGCCGAAGCCAAATCCAAACCCTCTTCCCGAGTGCGATTTCGTCTCATTTCTGCTTCAAGGCTCGGGGGGCTTGGCCTGGGGCTGGCGGTTCACGGGCAAGCCGCGCCGGCCCAGGAAACGGGGATGCAAGTGCGCGGCTGTTTGAGCCCGGGCTTATGGACGGCCGGGGGCCGTCCATTCGGGCGAGTTCCGCGCACGCCCCGTTTCCTGGGCCGGTGCGGGTAGTCACGGCGCAGCCGGGACCTTGCTCGTCTAGCCAGCCCCAGGCCAAGCCCCCCGAGCCGTTCAACAAAAAACACCCAATAGCGAAACAAAAAAACCGCAACACCTCAGTAATAAAAAAGCGAAGCAAATCATCAGAAAAAAGACGTCAGCACAACACCCACCTTGACCATAGCCGCATCGGACAATACGCCATAAAGTATGATGCCCTCACAGTCGTCCGCAGACAGCCCCCTCACCATATGGCCATCCCCCGATTCTTCTGCCCCACGCCCCTGGCGGCCAACACCACCCTCGAGCTCCCTGACGCGCTTGCGCACCATGCCATACGTGTCTTGCGCCTGAAGCCGGATTCAGACATCGTCCTCTTCGATGGCAAGGGCGGCCAATACAGCGCGAAGCTCATCATCGACGGAAAGCGCGGCCACGCCGCCCTGGGCGAACACGATCCCGTCGAAACCGAACTCGACGGCCGCATCACCCTGGTCCAGGGCATACCCTCCGGCGACAAAATGGACTGGATCATAGAGAAAGCCGTTGAACTGGGCGCCGTCCGGGTCGTTCCCATCGCCGCTCGCCGTAGCGTATTGCAGCTGACCGGCGACCGCCTCCGCAAGCGGCTGGAACACTGGCGCCGCATCGCCCAGGCCGCCAGCGAACAAAGCGGCCGCAACCGCATCATGGACATCGCCGAACCGTGTTCACTGGACCATTACCTGGCCAGGGACATGACCGACGCCGCAGCCACCCTCTTCTGCCATCCCGACAGCCCATGCAGCCTGGCTCAGGCCCTGCAGGCACAACAGACGGAACTCGCCCTGTTGGTCGGCCCCGAAGGAGGATGGTCGGATGAGGAACAGGATCTGGTGGCGCGCTGCAAGCTGACCGGCGTCAGCTTCGGCAAGCGCGTCCTGCGCACCGAAACCGCGGGGCTCGCGCTGATTGCGGCCGTCAGCGCCCTGCAAGGCTGGAGCTAGACGGCAGCGGATTTCCCGTGGCACTCATGCCGCAGTGCTGACGTCGCAAAAATGAAAAATACCGTCAAAAGCGCTTAGGGCTCATGCCTGTATCGAGGAGTGGCCGCAACAGTGTCAGCTACTCTTCCCGGCCGCCCGAATAAGGCGTGGGTTCGACGCCGGGCTCGGGGTCGGGATGCTTGCCCGCATGCTCGACCGCAAAGGCGAAGCGCCTGTCATTGTTCGAGGCGAATTCAACGACATCGGCGCACACCCCCAGGATGGCGTCCGAATCATCCGCCAGCGCGGGATCGCCCGAATGCAGCTTGTAAAACCATAGGAACAGGCCGTTCTTGTGATCCAGTACCGTGTCGCACAGGCAGTCATACAAGGCGTCGAGATTCCCGCCGAAGTATTCCGGGAAATCCACGGCTTTCACCACCGCGCGCAACACGGCGGACCGGCTGCGAGCCCGATCGCAATCAACAACGAAGGCGCTGATGCCCGCTGTCCGGGCCGCACTGAGCGCCTCGTCCTGAGAGACGACGGACGCATCGATCAAACCGCCTTTTTGCAATTTTTTTTGCAATGACTGCGCTTGGCTCATGGGGGCGCCTCCTTGAAAAACGCTTTTACTTCCTCAGCACGACTCATGCCATCGGCCCGCCCCAGGCGTATCAGTTCCTGGGTATAGCCGGCCTCGAACAACAAATACGAAATCAGTGCACCGCCGTTGCCCATTTTGGGCCCGGAAGCCGACGATACACCAAGGACGCGGAAAAGGGTACGAGCAGCGCGCGGCATCTGATCCAGATGCGCCAGCGCCATCTCGTCCAGGGAGCGGCTGGGAGTCACGACAAAAGTGCTTACCGGGCGCAGCGACTGGCTTTTTAATACATTTACCGGCAATTGCGCAAGCAACTCATTGATGCGTTGCATGCGTTCCACATCCATGGACAGGCTGTCCAGAAATATATTGGATAAGGCGTGGCCTCCGATTTGCGCGAGCGTCGGGTAACCGGGCTTGGTCTCTTTTTTCTCGGGGTGCGTGTCGTCCTTGTAGCCGGTGCCGATGACCAGGATCTTCTTCGCCCCCAGATGGATGGCCGGACTCATGGGGGCCAGCTGCCGCATGGACCCATCGCCGCACCACAGCCCCTGCCCGCCGATCAGCATCGACTGCGCCGGAAAGATAAAGGGCAATGAGCTGGAGGCCAGCAGATGATCCACGCCTATCTTGGACGGCACCGCCTGCCGCAACGACCGCTGCCAGGGCTTGATCGTCCCCTTGGATTGATAGAAGGTGATGTGCTCGCCCGTGGTGTATGCCGTGGCGGTGATGGCCAGCGCACGCAGGGCGCCATCCGACAGATTGCACTCCAGCTGTTCGAAGTTCAACGTCGCGGACAGCAGCTCGCCCAGCGGCTGATTATCCAGCAGGGAGCGCGGCTGCCGGCTGCGCATGTCGGGCATCAGCCAGCCGATGGCCAGCATGGCGAACCAGCGCAGGCCCGTGCGCAGCAGGCGGGCCGCATCGGCGTGATACACCGTGCCCGTTTGCAGGCTGCCCCACAACTCCTCCAGCCGGTCCGTGGCCGTATGCGGATCCTGCGCGTGGCATGCCAGGGCGCAGGCATTGATCGCCCCCGCGGACGTCCCGCAAATGATATCGAAGGGATTGGCGAAATCCGGCGAGCGATCCGGGTCGAGCACGTCGAGAATGCCTGCCAGGACGCCTACCTGGTAGGCCGCCCTGGCCCCGCCTCCCGTCAGCACCAGGCCGACGGGTTCGCTGCCGGCGCCGGGCCGCTCAGGTGCCGCGCGGTGTGTTGGCATCGAGTACGGTGAGCGCCGCCATGTTGACGATGCGGCGCACGGTGGAACTGGACGTCAGGATATGGACCGGCGCATTCGCGCCCAGCAGGAAGGGCCCCACCGCCACATTGCCCCCTGCCGCGGTCTTGAGCAGGTTGTAGGCGATATTGCCCGAGTCCACATTGGGGCAGATAAGCAGATTGGCCTCGCCGTGCAGGCTGGTCGACGGCAATATGCGCCGGCGCAGGGACTCGTCCAGCGCGCAGTCGCCATGCATTTCGCCGTCGATCTCCAGTTCCGGCTCGCGTTCGCGGACGATGGCCAGGGCTTCCTGCATCTTGGCTCCGGACGCGGAGCTGCCCGTGCCGAAGTTGGAGCGCGACAGCAAGGCGACCTTGGGCTCCATGTTCAGGCGGCGCATTTCCGCGGCGGCCGCGAGGGTGATCTCGGCCACCTGCTCCGCATTGGGATTGTCGTTGATGTGGGTGTCGGCCAGCGCGATGGTGCGTTCGGCCAGCAGCAGGATATTCATGGCGGCGTAGGTCTTTGCGCCGGGCACCTTGCCGATGACTTCATCGATGAAGCGCAAGTGGTCCGCATACGCCCCCACCGTGCCGCAGACCAGGCCGTCGGCGTCGCCCAGGCGCAGCATCATGGCGCCGATCAGGGTCAGCCGGCGGCGCATTTCGACGCGCGCCATTTCCTTGCTGATCCCTCGGCGGCACATGATTTCCCAGTACGTGGTCCAGTACTGATGGAAGCGCTCGTCGTAATCGGGGTTGGTGACTTCCACGTCCTCGCCCAGCCGGATGCGCAATCCGAATTTCTTGATGCGGTCCGCCAGCACGGCGGGGCGCCCCACCAGGATGGGACGGGCAAGCTTCTCGTCGACGACGATCTGCACCGCCCGCAGCACGCGCTCTTCTTCGCCTTCGGTGAACACGATGCGTGTCTTGCCGCCGTCGCGCACCAGCTTCTTGGCTGTCGAGAACAGCGGCTTCATGAAGGAACCCGAGCGATACACGAACTGCTGGAGCTGCTCGGCATAGCTTTCGATATCAGCCAGCGGCCGCGTGGCCACGCCGTCCTCCATGGCCGCCTTGGCCACGGCGACCGCGATGCGTACGATCAGGCGCGGATCGAAGGGCTTGGGAATGAAGTATTCAGGCCCGAACGACACGCCATACGTGCCATAGGCGGCGGCCACGACATCGTTCTGCTCTTCCTGGGCCAGCTTGCAGATCGCCAGCACGGCGGCCTTTTCCATGCCGCGCGTGATCGTGGTGGCGCCGACGTCCAGCGCACCGCGAAATATATAGGGGAAGCACAGAACGTTGTTGACCTGGTTGGGGTAGTCGGAGCGTCCGGTGGCCATGACCACGTCGTCGCGCGCCGCATGCGCGTCTTCGGGCAGGATCTCGGGATTGGGGTTGGCCAGGGCCAGGATGAGCGGCCGGGCCGCCATCCGGGCGACCATCTCGGGCTTGAGGACGCCTCCGGCGGACAAGCCCAGGAACACATCGGCGCCGTCGATGATTTCGCCCAGGGTGCGCGCGGACGTTTCCTGCGCGAAACGCTGCTTGTCCGGATCCATGAGCACCGTGCGGCCCTTGTAGACCACGCCTTCGATGTCGGAGACCCAGATGTTTTCCAGCGGCAGGCCCAGGTCGACCATGAGGTCCAGGCAGGAGAGCGCGGCGGCGCCCGCGCCCGACACCACCACCTTGACCTTGGCGATGTCCTTGCCGACCACCTGCAGGCCGTTCAGGAAGGCCGACGAAACACAGATGGCCGTGCCATGCTGGTCGTCGTGGAAGACGGGAATGTTCATGCGCTCGCGCAGCTTGCGCTCGACCGTAAAGCACTCGGGCGCCTTGATGTCTTCCAGGTTGATGCCCCCGAAGGTGGGCTCCAGTCCCGCGATGATCTCCACCAGCTTGTCCGGGTCGGTTTCATTGATCTCGATGTCGAAGACATCGATGCCGGCGAACTTCTTGAACAGCACCGCCTTGCCTTCCATGACCGGCTTGGAGGCCAGCGGACCGATGTTGCCCAGTCCCAGCACCGCCGTGCCGTTGGTGATCACACCCACCAGGTTCCCGCGCCCCGTGTAGCGGAAGGCGTTTTGCTCATTGGTGACGATTTCTTCGCAAGCGGCCGCCACGCCGGGGGAATAAGCCAGGGCCAGATCGCGTTGATTGGACAATTGCTTGGTCGGCGTGACGGATATTTTCCCGGGGCGGCCGTGCTCGTGGTATTCCAGGGCGGCTTTGCGAAGCGTTTCTTCCATGATGGACTCGAGTGTGTGAAATTAAATAGACGCTCATTCTAGTCCCTTGCCACAGTTTGGAACATGAAAGCGCGCCGGGGCCGCGCCGCTTTTTATATGTCCTGGCCCGGATAGGGAAAAAGATCGGAGGGGTCGAAAAACCCCTTGACCTGGGTATCCAGATCGCCCGCCTGCGCCGCAAGATCGCATGCGGCCGCCCGGCCGGACGTGTAGCGGTCGGCGTAGGCCGGTTCAGAGCCGGGCTGGGCCGACTGCTCGTCGATGACCACCCACTCCACCCAGCCCAGGTCGCCCCCATGGCCCAGCAGCAGGTGCGCCAGGTTGACGGTTTGTCCGGCCGCGGGCAGCAGCGCATCAAGGCGATAGCGCGCCGGCCACAGGCGGTTGCGCGTGCAAGCCTGGGCATCGGCGCCGGCGGCCAGTTGAAATAGAGAGGGAACCAGCCGCTGCAGGCGAGCTCCCTGCAGCGGCTTCTTGTTGCTTTCGCCAAATGGCCCGAGGCTGACACTGGAGCCGTCGGCCAGCATGACGGACGCATGCGCCACCCCGGACCGGGCGGTCTGGCCCGCCGGCCAATCGCACAGGCTGCGGTCGGCCAGCCACGCCGCCACGGTGATGTGGCAGGGCAGGTCGGCAAACTGGGCCAGGCCCGCCGCCTCGAGCTCACCCAGCAGGCAGCCCGGCTGGACGAACCACTTGCTGCTTCCCGGCTCCAGCCGCTGGCAATTGCCCAGATCGCGCCCCGGTTCGACCCACAATACCGGCCGCTCATCCAGCCGGGCGGAATGCGGCACCCCATCCAGCGCCAGCACCACCTGGTATTCGGCGCACAAGGCCCGGGCCTTGTGCACATCGGAGGCCTGCTTGGGCACCAGCCGGGCGCGGCCGGGGCCATCGCCCTTGTCGAACTCGAAAAACGTACCGGAGACCGCATTGCGGAGACGCTGGCAAAAAGCGTCCCAAGGAGTCTGGGTAGCGCGTCGCCCGGTCAGGAAAGCGCGGCGGGACGAGGACTGCATGTCTGGATTCCTTTGTACCTGTTGCAAATAAAAGACCGTGGAGAGGCCCACCCATTACAATCGTGCTTTTGCCCGAGATTTTCGCCTTATGCCCCGACTTGCCAAGCGTACCGAACAAGTGATGCCATTCTACGCTGTGGAGCTGTTCAAGCAGGCCAGCGCCCTGAATGCGCAGGGTCGCGACATCATCAGCCTGGGAATAGGAGAACCCGATTTTACGGCTCCCGCCCAAGTCATCGAAACCCTGAATCGCGCCGCCCAGGCGGGGCTGAGCGGCTACACGCCGCCGGCCGGCATCGGCACGCTGCGCGACGCGATTGCCCATTACTATGCGCAGCAGTTCGGCGCGGCCGTCGACCCCGAAAGGGTGATCGTCACCTCGGGCGCCTCGGGGGCGCTGCTGCTGGCCGGCATGGCCCTGATCAACCCCGGCGATGAAATCCTCATGCCGGATCCCTCTTATCCCGCCAACCAGAACTTCATTACCGGATCGGGCGGCATACCCCGATTGATCCCCTGCTCGGCCGAACAGCGCTTCCAGCTTGGAGCCGAGGACATACGCAAGCATTGGGGCCCGGCCACCCGCGGCGTGCTGATCGCCTCGCCCAGCAACCCCACCGGCACGACCATCGCCCGGGAAGACCTGAAGGCGCTGATCGAGGAAGTCCGGCAGCGCGACGGCTTCATCATCATGGATGAAATCTACCTGGGCCTCTACTATGGCGACGCGCCCCAAAGCGCGCTGACGCTGGACGACAACATCGTCGTCATCAACAGCTTCTCCAAGTATTTCCACATGACGGGCTGGCGCCTGGGCTGGCTGATCGTCCCTGAACACATGATTGCGGCGGTCGAGAAACTGGCGGCCAGCCTGGCGATCTGCGCGCCCGCCCTGGCCCAGCACGCGGCATTGACCTGCTTCGAACCCGAAGTCATGCGCATCTATGAAAACCGGCGCCTGTCGTTCAAGGAAAGGCGCGACTACCTTTTGCCCGAATTCGAGCGCCTGGGCCTGCACGTTCCGGTCGCACCCGACGGCGCGTTCTATATCTATGCCGACATCCGCGCGCACAGCCAGGACAGCAGCGATTTTTCGCACAGGCTGCTGCATGAAGCGGGGGTGGCGGCCGTGCCGGGCCTGGATTTCGGACCGGCGCATGCGGCGCACAGCATGCGTTTTTCCTATGCCACGGGGCTGGATCGCCTCAAAGAGGCCATAAGCCGCATCGAGCGCTTTCTGGCCTGATTCCAGCGGCGCAGCCGGAAAACCGGGCTCCGATGCGCTGCTGCGCGCCCGGATGCCTGGCGGGCAAACAGCACCCTATCGCCGCACGGGAATGCCCGAAGCCAGGGCGATGCGCCGCCATTCGGCGATGACCTTGGCGCCATAGCCGCCGTCGGTGGGGCCGGTGGCGCCCACATAACAGGCCAGGCCGCCTTCCACCGAGCCGCGCCGCTTTATGCAGTCGTACAGTATCTGGACGCCGACGCGCATGTTCGCAATGGGATTCAAGGCGGCCATGGCTCCGTCGCTGAACGCCTCGAATTTGTCTTTATGGACACTGGTCATCACCTGCATCAGGCCCTGGGCGCCCACATGGCTTTCCGCATAAGGGTTGTAGCGCGATTCGATGGCAATGACCGCCAGGATCAGCTGCGGATCCAGCGCCTTTTCCTTGCCCACGACAAACGCCGTGTTGACCAGGGCGCCGGCCACGCTATGGGCAATCTTGTATTTCCGGGCGATATAGCTGCGCAGCGCCTGGGCCTGGCTATTGGTCAGTCCCGCCGCATGCCGCCCCGCTTGGGACGCCTTCAGCGCGCGGCTGAAGCTGATCAGGCTTGCCGCGCCCGACGCCACGGCATCGGCGGGGACGTCCTGGACGGTATCGCCGTCCGCCAAAGCGCCGCCGGCGAACGAGGCCAGCATGTCCTGCTTGAAGTCGTCGGGGCGCAGGGCGATGATCAGCGCCTCATGGATTTGCCGAGCCTGCTCGCGCAGCGAAGGCACGGCCACGCTCAGCACCACCGTGACCAGCACGGCGATACCCAGGTATATTGCACAGACGTGCACGAACTCGCTGACCTGGTAACCGGCTGTGCGCATGGAGCGACCCATGACGCTTTCGGAACCCATGACCGCCATTGCACCCCTTCCCAATAAAATAAAGAAGGTCGATGTTAACCTTCTCTGCCCGGAAATGTAATCCGACAGTAACCTGATGGCCTGATTCTGTGAAATACCGTGATTTAAGAGACTTTATCGCCCAGCTCGAAGCCAAAGGCGAACTGAAGCGCGTGACGCACCCCGTCAGCACCGATCTGGAAATGACCGAGATCAGCGACCGCGTGCTGCGCGCCGAAGGCCCCGCCCTGCTTTTCGAGAACGCCCTGCACAATGGCCAGCCGGCGCAGATGCCGGTGCTGACCAATCTGTTCGGTACGCCGCGGCGCGTGGCCTGGGGCATGGGGGCGGAAGAAGTCGGCGCACTGCGCCAGACGGGCGAACTGCTCGCGTCCTTGCGCGAGCCCGAGCCGCCGCGCGGCTTGCGCGATGCCCTGGCGACGGTCTCCATGCTCAAGGCCGCGCTGTGGGACATGAGTCCCAAGACCGTCAAGGGCGCGGCCTGCCAGGACGTCGTGCTGGAAGGCGATGACGTGGACCTGAACCGGATTCCGCTGCAACGCTGCTGGCCGGGCGACATCGCCCCCCTGCTGACCTGGGGCCTGGTGATGACGCGCGGGCCGAATGCCAGGCGGCAGAACCTGGGCATCTACCGTCAGCAACTGATCGGCCGCAACAAGCTCATCATGCGCTGGCTGTCGCATCGCGGCGGCGCCCTGGATTTCCGGGACCATGCACTGGCCCATCCGGGCAAGCCCTTCCCCATCGCCGTGGCGCTGGGCGCCGACCCCGCAACCATACTGGGCGCGGTCACGCCGGTTCCCGACAGCCTGTCCGAATATCAGTTCGCGGGCTTGCTGCGCGGCTCGCGCACTGAAGTGACCAAGGCGCTGGGCAGCGACCTGTCCGTGCCGGCCTTTGCCGAGATCGTCCTGGAAGGCCATATACTGCCCTCGTCGGACAGCCGAGCCATGCGGTCCGTGCCGCCCGAAGGTGTCGCCGCGCCCGAGGATACCGGGTATGAAATGGCGCTGGAGGGCCCCTATGGGGACCATACCGGCTATTACAACGAACAGGACTGGTTTCCGGTCTTTACCGTCGAGCGCATCACCATGCGCCGCGATCCCATCTACCATAGCACCTACACCGGCAAGCCGCCCGACGAGCCCGCCGTCCTGGGCGTGGCGCTCAACGAAGTCTTCGTGCCGCTGCTGAAACGGCAATTGCCCGAGATCGTGGATTTCTACCTGCCGCCCGAAGGTTGCAGCTATCGCCTGGCGGTGGTCTCCATGCGCAAGCAGTACCCGGGCCATGCGAAGCGCGTGATGTTCGGCCTATGGAGCGTTTTGCGCCAGTTCATGTACACCAAGTTCATCATCGTGGTCGACCACGACGTGGATGTCCGGAACTGGAAGGAAGTCGTATGGGCCATGACCACGCGCATGGATCCGGTCCGCGACACGGTCCTGGTCGAGAATACGCCCATCGACTACCTGGACTTCGCTTCGCCGGTTTCGGGCCTGGGCGGGAAGATGGGCCTGGATGCCACAAACAAGTGGCCGGGCGAAACCCAGCGCGAATGGGGCACGCCCATAGAAATGGACGCCTCCGTCAAGACGCGCGTAGACGCCATCTGGAGCGAGCTGGGCTTGTAACCGGCCAGCACGGCTGCCGCCGCAAGGATTCACCCTGCGGCGTCAGTCGTCCTTGCGGCTCATGCGGGCCACCTGCCAGCTGAGCAGCAAGCCCGCCCCGATGCGCCACCAGCGCCGGCGCTTGCCGACCCCGCCCAATACGGCCGACACACTGGACGCAAGCAGCGGATAGCGGCGCGTCAGCGTCAGGGCCTGGAATATCCAGTCGCTGGGAGACTTGCTCGAGGCTCGGGGGAAAACGCTGCGCAGCAACCCGCGCGGGGTGAAGGCCACGCCCAGGTTCTGGACGCTTCGCGCCATGCTTTGCCGCTCCAGCGCGGCGCGGGCGCGCAATAGCTCGATTTTCAGGGCGCGTTCCTTGGCCGGCGAAGTTGGCTTCATGGCAAGTCCTTGTTGGCAGGCCAATCGGAATGCGGGGGATCGCGCAGGCGCTCCACCAGCATCAGGTCGCGGCGCAATTCGTCAACGGTGGCCGAAAAAGGCATGGGGGAAAACAGCAGCTTGCGCCGCACAGCCCAGAAAAGGCCAAGCCCCAGCACGGCGTACAGCAAGGCCAGGAAGCCCAGCGCCAGATAGCGCTGGTCCGTCGGCCAGAAATACAGCGCCACCGCGATCGAAAACACCAAGGCGGCCAGGGTCAGGAACAACAGCGCCCCGAAGGCCAAGCCCAGAATGGCGATGAGATTCGCCTTCTGCTCGGAGGCCTCGAGCGAAAACAGCTCGAGGCGGGTGCGCACGATGGAAAGCAAAGTGCAGGCCAGGTCGCCTACCGATTGTCGAAGCGCCATGGTTCGCCCTTTTTACAGTGGATGAGTCTGCAGCGTCGCCACCTAGCGGCGGCAGATCAGTGCGCCGATCAGCACCCCGGCCAGGCCCGCCATCCCGATGGCCTGCCAGGGATTGTCGTGAACATAGTCGTCGGTGGCCCGCGCCGCCCGGCGCCCGCGCTCCAGCAAGGCGTCTTGTGTATCGTACAGCGCTTCGCGCGTGCGCTTGAGCGAACGCATCGCGCTTTCGCGCAATTCGGCGGCCTTGTCGCCCGTTGCCTCAGCCGCCTCGCGCAGCAGCTTCTCGGCATCGTCCAGGCTTTCCTTGACGCTGTCGATGAATTCCTCTTCGCTTGCTTGAACACTTTTCTTTGTCGCCATGATCAGCTCCTAAATCGAGAGTCGGTTAACACATTACAACGGTACAACTACAACCCGAGATCGACACACGGCTACTCGAGCCGGGTGACCTCGACCAGCGACTCGACGCCGCTTTGAACACTTTCCTGCTTCATCACCATATGCACGTCGGGGCAGAACCAGTCGGTGACCGACGACGTCATGCCGGGCACCGGCAGCACCAGGCCGTTGAACGAGGCCTGGATCGGTTCCGTGCGGCGCGTATAGCGCACCGGCCAGCACGATTGCTCGCCCGCCGCAGTTTGCATGGCCTGGCGTTCGCCCACGGTTTTCTGCCCGGTATGGACAACGATAGGCTGCGTCTGGACGGCCTTCTTGTCAAGATTGATCTGGAAGCGCAAAGCGGGAAACGTCTGGCCGGCCCGCGTGATGGGCTCGCCGTAGGCGAACAGCCCCAGCATGCGCAAATCGAATTTGCCGTTCACCGGTTCGCGCTTGCCCTGGGCGTCGCGCCGCTCGAAAGTGGCCTGGCCGTTCCTGACCGCCATCCAGTAATCCACCGACGACTTGCCGGGCGGCAGGCCCATCAGGCCGAAGGTGGCCGTGCCCTGCACCCGGGCTTCGCAATCGCTGCCCTGCTTGCGGACTTCGGAAAAAGCCAGATCCGCGCCGAGCTGCATGCCGCCCGAGCCGCTCAGCTGCGCCTGGCCGCCGTTGTGCATGAAAGGCGCCTGGCACAGGCCTGCCAGGGCCGGGCTTCCCGCCAGACCCAGCATCAAACCCGCGAGACCCCAACACCACCGTGGACAACGCATAGACAACGCCTGAGTAATATGCCGAACTTTCATACTACCTTATTTGCACGCGGCACTCCCGGCTTTTAACGATGAAACGTTAGAAATCATGTACGACGGTTACAGCGGCGCTCGGCCCCGGCAGTCACCCACGCATGCGCATCAGAGGACTTTTTGCCGCGTGCCGAAAATACGGTCGCCGGCATCGCCCAGGCCAGGAATGATGTAACCGTCCTCGTTCAGGTGGCTGTCTATCGACGCCGTGTAGATATGCACGTCCGGGTGGTGTCTTTCGACGGCATCGATGCCTTCGGGCGCCGCGACCAGCACCAGTGCGCGGATGTTCCGGCAACCGGCCTTCTTCAGCAGGTCTATGGTGGCCACCATGGAACCACCCGTGGCCAGCATGGGATCGACGATCAGGGCCAGGCGCTGATCCAGCTGGCCCACGAGGCGCTCGAGATACGTCTGGGCTTCCAGGGTTTCCTCGTTGCGCGCGATGCCCACGGCGCTGACCTTGGCGCCGGGTATCAGGCTGAGGACGCCGTCCAGCATGCCGATGCCGGCCCGCAATATCGGGACCACGGTCACCTTCTTTCCCGCCAGCTTTTCGACGTTCAGGGGCCCGGACCAGCCTTCGATGCTGGACGGCTCCAGGGGCAGGTCTTTCGACGCTTCGTAAGTGAGCAAGGCGGCGATTTCCTGCGCCATCTCGCGGAAATTCTTGGTGCTCAGGTCGGCTCGGCGCATCAGGCCCAGCTTGTGGCGTATGAGCGGATGGCGAATTTCATGTATGGGCATGGTACTTCCTTGACAAAGACCTTATATAAGATTGATGAGCGAAGGCTAACGGGCCGCCAGCCAGGCAACCAGAGCGTCGTCGAAGGCGCGCACGGCCGCGGAGCGATCGTCGTTGACGAAGCTGACCAGAATATAGCGCTTGCCGCTGGCTCCCAGCACATAGCCCGCCAGCCCGCGCACGTCGCGCAAGGTCCCCGTCTTCAGGTGCGCCATGCCACGGGTTTCATCGTCGCGCAATCGGCGCCGCATGGTGCCGTCGACGCCCGAGATCGCCAGCGAGGACATGAATTCCGGCATGAGCGGCGAGCGCCAGGCGGCCTCCAGCATGCCGGCCAGCCCCTGTGCCGTCAGCCTGCCGGTGCGCGACAGCCCCGCGCCATTGTCGATGACCCAGCCGCGGGTGTCCACGCCCTGGCTTTTCAGAACGGCCAGCAGCGCGGCGGCGCCGGTCTGTGTGGTGGCGCCCGGCCCGAGCTTCTCGGCGCCCAGGGTCAGGAGCAGGGTGCGCGCCATCACATTGTTGCTTTGCTTGTTGATCAGGCGAATGGTGTCCGCCAAGGATTCCGAGTCGCGCGACACCACCGGCATCAAGCCCGCCGGCATTCTGCCGTCCCGCAGGCCCTTGGCCAGGGTGCCGCCCAGTTCCTTCCACAGCATCTGGAACAAGGCGGAAAAGTATTGAGGCTGGGACAGGGCCAGCCGATATACGCTGAACTCGCCGCAGGAACCGGCCGCGGTGCCGCTGAGCCGTACGACGATATCGCGGCCGGACGCCGCCACCTGCGTTCCGATCGAAGGCGAACCGGGGCAGACCGCGTCGCTCCATTTGATTTCGCCGTCGATGCGCAGGCCCTGCACGGGCGGATCGATGATGGGCACCCATTTGCGTGCCTGGCGATCGGGCTGGAACAGCAGGCGCACGGCACCCAGGCCCACCATCATGGTGTCCGGGCTGGCGTTATAGGGGCGATCGGGTGCGCCGTCGAACTCGCCGGGATCGCTCGCGACCTGGCCGAACATGGACCGGTCCACCACGACTTCGGACAAATTCTTGATGCCGCGCAGGCGCAGCTCGCGCAACAGCCCCCACAGCTCTTCCACGGTCAGCAAGGGGTCGCCGCCGGCCTTCAGATACAAAGGGCCAGCCAGCGTGCCATAGGCGTCGACCCGTCCGCCGTCCTTGGCGAAGAAGGCCGTGTTCCAGGTGTAGTCGGGGCCCAGGCCCGACAAGGCCGCCCAGGTCGTGACCATTTTCATGACGGAAGCCGGGTTGCGCGGCTCCGAGGCATTGACGGAAATGAGCGGCGGGCCGCCTATCTCCTGCACGTACAGCGACATCGAATTGGCGGGAAGCCGCGTCGCCCGCCACGACTTCTCCAGGTCGGCCGGGAGGTTCTGCGCAAGCGCGCTTCCGGCGGAAAAAAAGGCCAGCGCCCCAGCCAGGACCGCGCGGCGAAGCCACGTGCCCCGTACACGAGTCCGGCCCTGCGGCGTCAGCAAGAATGACATGGTGCGGCTTTCCTGAAAAAGCATCAGCATAACCAAAGAAGGCCCTTTCCGTATGGGGCTCGAGCAGAAAATCGTCGCCGCGGCTTAAAATACCGGCACAAAATTCATTAAGGACGCATGCCGCGCCCTCCTCCTAGACTTCCGACGTGAACCCTGATCTCGAACTTTCCCAGTTCAATTATGAGCTGCCGCAGGAGCTTATCGCCCAATCGCCCGCCACCCGGCGCGTCGACAGCCGCCTGCTCCATCTGGATAGCCAAGGCGCGCTGCGCGACCGGCAATTCATCGATCTGCCCAGCCTCCTGAAGCCCGCGGACCTGCTGGTGTTCAACGACACCCGCGTCATCAAGGCCAGGCTGCTGGGACAAAAGGAAAGCGGCGGCAAGGTCGAAGCGCTGGTCGAACGCATTACCTCGGCCACGACGGCGCTGGCTCATATCAAGGCCAGCAAATCGCCCAAGCCCGGCAGCCGGCTGAGCCTGGCCGATGGCGCATTTTCCGCCACCGTCCTGGGCCGCCAGGGCGAATTGTTCGAGATCGAGTTTCCCGAGCGGGTTCTGGACCTGCTGGATCGCCATGGCGCAACGCCGCTGCCTCCCTATATAGAGCATGCCGCGGGGCAGGACGACGACGAGCGCTACCAGACGGTGTATGCGCGCGAGCCGGGCGCGGTCGCAGCCCCCACGGCGGGCCTGCATTTCGACCAGGACATGCTGGCCCGGCTGGCCGACCTGGGCATAGGCCAGGCCTTCGTTACGCTGCATGTGGGCGCGGGAACCTTTCAGCCCGTGCGCACGCAGAAGCTCAGCGAACACATCATGCATGCCGAACGCTACAGCGTCCAGCCCGAAACCATCGAGAAGATAAAGGCCACGAAGGCGGCCGGAGGCCGCATCGTGGCCGTCGGCACCACCAGCGTCCGGGCGCTGGAATCGGCCGCTCCGCATGCCGACGCCGACGGGGTCATCGAGGGCGACACCCGGCTTTTCATTACACCCGGATACAAATTCGCCTGGGTGGATGCCCTGATCACCAACTTCCACCTGCCCCAATCCACCCTGCTCATGCTGGTTTCAGCCCTGGCGGGCATGGAACCCATACAGCGCGCCTACGCGCACGCCGTCCAATCCCGGTATCGCTTCTTCAGCTACGGCGATGCCATGTTCATAGAATCCGCCCAGCAATGACCGGTTTACAGTTCAAGCTTTTGGCCACCGACGGCGCCGCGCGCCGGGGCCAGATCACCCTTAATCACGGCGTCGTCCAGACGCCCATCTTCATGCCCGTAGGCACTTACGGCAGCGTAAAAGCCATGCTGCCGCATGAACTCGACGAGGTCGGCGCGCAGATCGTCCTGGGCAATACCTTCCATTTGTGGCTGCGCCCCGGCACCGACGTCATGGAAAAGCACGGCGGGCTGCATGGTTTCATGCAATGGAACAAGCCCATTCTGACCGATTCGGGCGGTTTCCAGGTCTTCAGCCTGAACGGTTTGCGCAAGATCACCGAGGAAGGCGTCAAGTTCGCTTCGCCCATCGACGGTTCGCGGCTGTTCCTGACACCCGAGGAATCCATGCGCATCCAGCGCGCGCTCAATTCCGACATCGCCATGGTGTTCGACGAGTGCACGCCCTACGCCATCGACGGCCGCCCGGCCACCGCCGAAGAGGCCGCCCAGTCCATGCGCATGTCGCTGCGCTGGGCCCGCCGCTCGCGCACCGCCTTCCATGAACTGGGGAATCCCAACGCCCTGTTCGGCATCGTCCAGGGCGGCATGTACGAGCATCTGCGCGACGAATCGCTGGCCGGCCTGCTCGACATCGGCTTTGAAGGCTACGCCATAGGAGGGCTGTCGGTGGGCGAGCCCAAGGAAGACATGATGCGCATCCTGGCTCATGTCACGCCGCGCCTGCCCGCCGATGCGCCGCGCTACCTGATGGGCGTGGGCACGCCCGAAGACCTGGTCGAAGGCGTCAGCCGGGGCGTGGACATGTTCGATTGCGTCATGCCCACCCGCAATGCGCGCAACGGCTGGCTGTTTACGCGCTACGGCGACATCAAGATACGCAATGCGCGCTACCGCGACGACACCCGGCCGCTGGACCCTTCCTGCGCCTGCCATACCTGCGGGCACTTTTCGCGGGCCTACCTGCACCACCTGCAACGGGCCAATGAAATCACCGGATCCCGCCTGAATACCCTGCATAATCTGCACTTCTACCTGGCCATCATGCAGGAAATGCGCACAGCCATCGAGGCCGGCCGTTTCGAGCAGTGGCGCGAAGAATTTGCCCGCGACCGGGCCCGCGGCATCGAATAGGCAAGATATCGCTACAATACAGAGTTAACCAAAAAATACCACCTCAGGAGTACACCCAATGGCCGCTATAGAAACACTGAAACTGATCACCGCCCAGGCCGCCCCCGGCGGAGAGAACGCCCTGATGGGAATGCTGCCCATCATCCTGATGTTCGTGATCCTTTATTTCCTGATGATCCGTCCGCAAATGAAGCGTCAGAAAGAACACCGCAACATGGTCGCCGCCCTGGCCAAGGGCGACGAAGTCATCACGACCGGCGGCCTGCTGGGCAAGGTGACCAAGGTCAGCGACAGCTACATCACCGTTGAAATCAGCATGCTGGGCGACAAGCCGGTGGAAACCGTGGTGCAGCGCACCGCCGTCACCTCCATCCTGCCCAAGGGCACCATCAAGGCGCTCTGATCCCATGATGCGCGCGCTCCGGATCGCCGTCCGGGGCTTTTCTTCGCTTTAGCCTGTTGATCGACAATGAATCGCTATCCTCTCTGGAAGTACATCACCGTACTGGCAGCCCTGGTCATAGGCCTGCTTTACACGCTACCGAATTTTTTCGGGGAATCGCCTGCGGTTCAGGTAGCCGGCGCAAAGTCCACCGTCAAGGTCGACAACAACGTGCTGACCCGGGTCGAAGACATACTGAAGCGCAGCGACATCACCTCCACCGGCGCCTATTTCGAACAAAACGGGCCCGTCGGCACGGTCCGCGTGCGGTTCGAATCGACCGATGTCCAGCTGCGTGCCAAGGACATCATCGAAAAGGCGCTTAACCCCGACCCGTCCGACCCCGATTACACGGTGGCGCTGAACCTGCTGCCGGCATCGCCGAACTGGCTGTCCTCGCTGGGCGCCCATCCCATGTACCTGGGCCTGGACTTGCGCGGCGGCGTGCACTTCCTGCTGCAGGTCGACATGAAAGGCGCCCTGACGGGCCGCTACGATTCCATCGCCAGCGACGTGCGCAACGTCCTGCGCGAAGCCAAGATCACCACCGCCGGCGTCGAACGCAGCGACCTGTCCATCGTGTCGGCCTTCAGCAGCGCCGATGCGCGCGACCAGGCCGCCTCCGAACTGCGCCGCGCCATGCCCGACATGCTATTCACGAACAGCGGCGAGAACGGCGGGCAGTTCACCCTGACCGGCAAGCTGACCGAGCTGGCCGTTACCCAGGTGCAGACCAACGCGCTGAAACAGAACATCACCACGCTGCATAACCGCATCAACGAGCTGGGCGTGGCCGAACCCATCATCCAGCAGCAAGGCGCCGACCGTATCGTGGTCCAGTTGCCCGGCGTGCAGGACGTGGCCAAGGCCAAGGAAATCCTGGGCCGCACCGCCACCCTGGAAATCCGCATGGTCGACGACTCGCCCAGCGCCATGGCGGCGCTCAGCGGCGGTACCGTGCCCTTCGGCCTGGAGCGCTACACCGACCGCGACGGCCGCCCCCTGCTGCTGCGCCGCCAGGTCATCCTGACCGGTGAGAACCTGCAGGATGCCCAGCCCGGCCGCGACCAGCAGACCCAGCAGCCCTCGGTCAACCTGACCCTGGACTCCAAAGGCGCGCGCATCTTCCGCGACGTGACCCGCAACAACATCAACAAGCGCATGGCCATCGTCCTGTTCGAGCAGGGCAAGGGCCAGGTCGTGACGGCGCCGGTCATCCGCAGCGAAATCCCCGGTGGCCAGGTGCAGATCACGGGCAGCATGTCGGCCCAGGAAGCGGCCGACACCGCCCTGCTGCTGCGCGCCGGCGCGCTGGCCGCGCCCATGGAGATCATCGAGGAACGCACCATAGGCCCCAGCCTGGGCGCCGACAACATCAAGCAGGGCTTCGACGCCACGCTGTACGGCTTCATCGCCATCGCCATCTTCATCATCATCTACTACCACCTGATGGGCGCATTCTCGACCATCGGACTGACCTTCAACGTGCTGCTGCTGCTGGCCATCCTGTCCATGCTGCAGGCCACCCTGACCCTGCCCGGCATCGCCGCCATCGCACTGACGCTGGGCATGGCCATCGACGCCAACGTGCTGATCAACGAGCGCATACGCGAAGAATTGCGCAATGGCGCCACGCCGCAACAGGCCATACACTTGGGCTTCGACCGCGCCTGGGCCACGATTTTCGACTCCAACCTGACCAGCCTCATCGTGGGCGTCGCCCTGCTGGCTTTCGGCACGGGTCCGATACGCGGCTTCGCCGTGGTCCACTGCATAGGCATCCTGACCTCCATGTTCTCGTCGGTCGTCGGCGTGCGCGCGCTGGTCAATCTGTTCTACGGCAACAAACGCCGCTTGCAAAGCATTTCGATCGGCCAGATCTGGAAACCCGAAAAAAAATAATGCAGTCGCCGGCGGTTCACACCGCCGGCGCAGACCAACTACAGGCATAGCAACATGGAATTTTTTCGTATTCATCGCACCATCCCGTTCATGCGGCATGCGCTGGTGCTCAACCTGATCAGCCTGATCACCTTTGTTGCGGCGGTGGTGTTCATTCTTTTGCGGGGCTTCCACCTGTCGATCGAGTTCACCGGCGGAACGGTCATGGAGGTTCATTACCAGCAGGCCGTGCAGGTGGACGACGTGCGCAACTCGGTGCAAAGCCTGGGCTACACCGATTTCCAGGTGCAGAACTTCGGCACCTCGCAAGACATCATGATCCGCCTGCCCTCGCGCGACGGCGAAGACGCCGGACAGCAAAGCGAAAAAGTGATGCAGGCGCTGAAGCAGCAGCACGCCGATGTGGAGCTGCGGCGCGTCGAATTCGTAGGCCCGCAAGTCGGGCAGGAACTGCTGCACAACGGCTTGATGGCCCTGCTGTTCGTGGTGTGCGGCATCCTGCTTTACCTGGGCTTCCGCTTCGAGTGGAAGCTGGCGCTGGCCTGCGCCATCGCCAACTTGCACGACGTGGTGATCATCCTGGGCTTTTTCGCCTTCTTCCAGTGGGAGTTCTCGCTGTCGGTGCTGGCCGGGGTGCTGGCGGTGCTGGGCTATTCGGTGAACGAATCCGTGGTGGTGATGGATCGTATCCGCGAAAACTTCCGCAAGCAGCGCAAGATGGCGGTGTCCGAGATCATCGACCTGTCGATCACGCAGAACATCTCGCGGACCATCATCACGCACGGCTCGACCCAGATGATGGTGATGTCGATGTTCTTCTTCGGCGGCCCCACGCTGCATAATTTCTCGCTGGCGCTGACCATCGGCATCTGGTTCGGCATCTATTCGTCGGTGTTCGTGGCGGCGGCCATCGCGATGTGGCTGGGCGTGAAGCGCGAGGACCTGGTGAAGCAGGTCAAGAAGGAAGATCCGGCGGCGGAAGTGATGTAACTATTGCTTGGGCCAGAATTCCGGTTTAAGGTTAAGGAAGAGCCCGCCTGGATTTGAATTCTGGCGGGTTCTTTTTTGCTTTCTTTGACTGTTTCTATCGTTGCTGTATCTGAGTTCTTAAGACGGCTGCAGAAGTCGGCTTTTGGCTGTTCATAGGCTTGCTTCAACTCATCGGTGGTCAAGGCCAGAATTGTTAGTTTTCCTATGCGGGTACATAAAAATACTTCAGTGGCATCAACTGCTTGGTTACCGTATCAGTCTCTTGATAGTTAGCCATATAGACGCCCAGCGTCTCCTCGAATCATCCACATGGCTGTCATGAAACTAAGTTCCTCTTTTACTTCGAACTAGGCCGCAGTTACCCCTGCATCAACGATTTATCGCAACTGGGATAATTTCTTCTGACTATCAGAGCGCAGCATAATGATGTTAACTGGTTCAGATGCAAACCACACGAACGAGTCCCAGGCCAAATTATGTGCAAGCCCCCGATACGGGCTGGCGCTTCGGTCGGAAAATGCAGTCACGTATGCCAAGTGCTCGGTTTCAAATCCAGCTTCAAGCGCAATCGCTTCCAAAGCTTCTTTGCGCTGTTGGCTTATAGGACCGTCGGTGTGGACCACCTCAACGAAGACGACCAGAATATCGCCGCTTGCCGGACTAAGGTCAACCAGAATCACATCCGGAAGGCTCTTGGACTGGTCAATATGCAAATGCAATGCATGGACGAGCGTCGGGTCGATAACCTTGTTGGCACTTTCGGACAACCACAGTACCGCTGGTTGTACCAAAAAATAGCGCGAGAATTGTTCGACGACAGCCTTGGTGATACGCGAGCTTTCGCCGGGCGCCAAGGTTATGGCACTTCCGCTGGGGAACACCACCGGAACACGATCAGTAGAGGCTACTGCGTTATTTCGGATGATTGTTGCCCGCGCCATTGCCGCCGCGGACAGAAAACGGAGTTGCCAATCGCTTATGGCGGCCGCTAGGAATTCACCTTGTATTGATTCGTCAAACAGTGCGGAAAACTCGGGCTGTAAGGCATACTTCGGTCTAGATGAAGTGGTTGGAATCCCTGGGCGCTCAATAACAGCCTGATTTGGAATGAGGCCTCGCGCGATATTTTCGTCTCGAATTTGCTCGCGTGAATTGACGGCATACCATGCCTTCGGCGAGCGCTCTTTCTTCTTGTTTGAATGCATGTAAACACACCATGCTTCACGCTCAGCATGGCTGGAAAGCGCCAGTTGAGTATCGGACATATCGACAACCTGACTTGGCCGTATCCATCGATTGCTGCCATGTATGGCACCACAATAAATCATGGTCAACACCGTTTTCGCTGTTGACTCCCGGATGCAATATTGTCGGTTTTCGACGCCTTCTGGAAATATCAGAGGCAAGCGTTCAGTTACTGTGCTTAAGGCTGGAACAGCTGGCCACGTCATTCACGTATTCCATAAAAGCGCCCGATTGCGTTCTGAATAGTAGCTTGCGTGGCTTGGCTTTGTATCAGGATCTGGAGCTGCTTCATTTGGTGCAAGGTCGGCAAAGGCAGCGCATTGAGCTCATATGCAGAGACGGCAACGCTGCCACTGATGCAACGGAATGCAGCATCCGCAGGGACGGAATTCAGTAGCATTGCAATGGTTTCGGGCGTGATGTCCGGGTCGGAAACAGTTGGATAAATAGCATTGACGTGGTTCTCGATGACAGCCGCGCCGTGCTTGACCAGAAAGTCTGTTGGCAGAACGGCGCATACCAAACGTCGGGCCTGCTCTTTGGAGGTCGTACGCTGAACCAACACACACGACGTTTTGGTCAGCAAATGAGGCTGACTATCCAGCACCTCGATAGCGGGAGCATGATTTTTCTTCGCAGCGGAAAAGACGAACTTTGCAGAGGCGATGGATTCCGCCCAAATCAAGGGATAGACGTTTTCACCCTTGATTGCTGATTTTAACTGGGCCTTATGCCGATTCCAGACCAACGGCCCAGTGGAGACGCCATAACCAATATCAGAAAGCCGCGTCTCCATCTTGCGCAAATCTTGGAAAAAAGATGCTTGTTGTTCCGAGCGCGGTAACAGCCATGGGCCACCGTTCTCATCGAGTCTGTACTTTCCGATTAATGTTGCTTCGGCCTTGTCGTGAGCGCCAGTGATTACGTTCGAGACCACGACGGGCGATGGCTGTGCATGCTTGCGGTAGGACGTCAGGGCCGTTTCCTGCAAAACATCATCAAAAACCCCGTCCCGACCAAATACGATATCTATGGCATGGGCAGGCGCTTGAGCACATAGCAAGGCACGCAATGCCTTGAAGTATTGTCCGCCTAGGAACGACGTTGGCGTGACATAGGCTATAACCCCATCGGGCTTGCACAAATGCAAGGCCAAGTCGGTAAATACACCATACAGATTGGCATGTCCATAAAGACTTCGTGAAAACTTTTGGCGCAAAGAATCAGAAAGTGTGACCCTGCCATAGGGTGGATTACCAATCACCAAATCAAACGTGCCGAAGGCATCATCCAAATCCAGCGAATCACCGACATTCACGACTGACGATGTCCGTTTCCCGCTGGTGATGACCAAGTCCAGCAAGGTGACTTCCAATAAGACCTCAGACATCCACGCAGCAAAAGCGTCTATTTCACTACCACGCAAGCGCGCGGTTATCCGCCGCAGTGTCAATTCCGGGCTGCCTGCGGGCGCTGCTTTTAGCATCCGGGCCGCCACTGGGGCAAGAAATGCTCCGCCGCCACATGACGGATCGCAGGCGCTGTGCTTGGCCGGATCGAATCCGGCTGCTACGGCTAGGTCGATCAAGCGTTCTGACAATGAAGGTGGTGTGTAAAACGCGCCAAGGGCCGAACGCATCGATTCCGGCAACATCACGGTGTACACACTGCCGATCAGATAGCCCGCATCAGCGGCGGGAAACTGGGCAACAAGTGCTCCAATTTCCGAAGCCAACTTCATTGCTATGGGATCAAGCCCAGTAGTTCCGAAAGGAGGGGATTTAATCTTTAATTGCTTTCCTTTGGCGTGAACTACTGTATCCCAATAGCCACATACCATCGAAACACAAAAAACTTGCACCAATGCCAATCTACCGGGCTCTGCAAGCCCTTCCGCATAGCCGCGGGCCATCGATTTCATGGCGAGATACTGCTGCTTCGGGTCGTGAAAGGTGTCGAGCGACTGTTGTAGATTAAATTGCGGAATCGCACCCATAGTTTGCCTCGCATAAGTTACCGAATAGCCTTGCATCCATTTTAACTGTATATAACAACAGCATACAGGGGCCTGTGCTTTGTTGCCTATAAGCGATACAGCCCGCTATTCCGATACAACCTCCTTCGGTTCCGGTGCGAACAAATCCAAAATTGTCTGCTTGCTGCCCCCGAAACGCCCTTTCGCAGCGCCGCCACGCGGCTTTTTCGGAGCAATTTCGATATCGAACAAAACGGCGCGAAAATCTATTTTTTGCTCGCCCATCTCACCCAGTAGCGCAGAAATCACCGCTAAGTGCGACGGAACCTCTCCCTTCTTAGCGCAGTTAGTGATCGAGTTATGGTTCATTTTTATAAGTTCGGCAAACTCGCGAATGCTTAACCCGGCCTTTCCCAACTGTCGACAAAACTCTTTGTATGTCATGGCGTAAATCATACTCAAAAATGCGTCGCACATACAACAATTTCTTAATGAAATAATCGTATGTGCATTTAAAACAAATTAATGTGTTTTTCTCATCGAAACACATTAATTTATGCCTATTTCTATTTAGTTAGAACAGACAGATGTAAATTTGCATCTTTAACGCAAAAAAGCCCGCGAGGCGGACTTTCCTGCTTACTGCTTGACGGACCCAAGGTCTAGCTGCTTACTTTCCGCCGCCCGTCGCGTGCACGACATAAGCCGCTATGGCATCCATGGAGGCTTCGTCCAGGGTATCGGCAAAGGAAGGCATGACGCCCATGCCTTCCTGCAACACCTTTTTGATGCGCGCCGCATCGGGCTTGAGTTCGTCAAGGTCCGGGCCGATGGCCCCGCTTGCCCCGGCGTCGCTCAGGGTGTGGCACACCGCACAGGCAGGCACGGCGCCCGTCATGAACAGAGCCTTGCCCTTCTCCAACTGCTGGGGGTCGGCGCCCTCCGCCCAACTGGCCCCCGCCATGCCCATCCATAACAAGCCTGCTGCGGCCGATAACGCAAAACGCTTCATTTCTTTCCTTAGGCGACCTTGACCACCACCATGTGGTCGCGCCAGCTGTTGTTGATGTAGCCGCGATTGTTTTCGCGGCGCTCTTCGGGCTGGGTGTCGCCAGCCTCGTTGGTGGCCCGGCAGGCCAGCTCATGCGTGCCGGCGGCCAGATCGGTGCTGAAGACAAATTCACGCCAGGCATACTTGCCCAAATCTGGACCCACGAACTCCGCCTTCTGCCAATCCTTGCCGCCATTGACCGAGACCTCGATGGACTTGGCCGCGGTCATCCCGCCCATGGCAACGCCGCTGATCTGCACACGCCCCGCCGGAATGGTTTGATCGGGGTCGGACGGATAGTTGATCCAGGATTTGACCGGCATTTCCCAGATGGAGTCTTCGCTTGGGCTGGGCTTGCCGCCCACCGGTGTCCACCGATAGCTGGTTTGCTGTATCTTGGCCGGCGACTGTTCTTTGGTGAAGGCCAGGTGCTTGATGTATTTGATGGAGTTCACGCCCGTATAGCCGGGCACGATCATGCGCAAGGGCCCGCCATGCGCCAGCGGCAGGGCCTGGCCGTTCAGCTCCCACGCCAGAATGGCGTCCTCGATGGCCGAAATCGGCACCGAACGCTCGACTCTGATGGTATTGGGATCCAGTCCTTGCGGAATCGCTTCGCCGCCCGTGCTGGTCATGTAGACCATCCCGTCCGCCATGCCTCCCACCGCTTCCAGCACGGCCTTGACCGGCACGCCGGCAAAAATCACGCAACCGGCGGCGCCCACCGTCCATTGCGTGCCGCTGGGCTTATGGGGAAACCAGGCCCGGCCGTTGCCTGAGCATTGCAGGACCATGGGTACGGCCGTCAATCCCAGCTTTTTAAGCTCGGCCACGGTGAAGCTGCGCGGCTTGGCAACGCCGCTGACCTCCAGCGTCCAGCTGTCGGGCTCTTTGACCATGCTGGCATCGGTGGGCGGCGCGACATTATTACGGACGAACAGGCGGTCAATGGGCGTGATGACGCTGTTTCCAAAGGCCGTTCGCCGGGTTTCTATCGTGTTCGCGCTATGAACGATCATACTGTCGGCGTCTTTCCAGCTGGCGTAGCCGGGCAAGGGCTTGGCGGCCGAGCCGCCCGCGCCGGGGTCCGCGGCACCGGTATCGGCGTGCGCCGGACCGCCCAAACCAGCCAAAGCTACAACGCTACCGGTTGACACCAGCATGCGGCGACGGCCTGCATTAGTCAGTTTTTCCATGTCTTCCTCCTGTTGAGAGACTAGCCTTATATTATTGAATCATATATTTATATTTTTGAGTTATATCATAGCCCTAATAAGCAAAGATCAATTAGTCTGGTGTCGTATCGTGCTATCCCACAGTTCCGCAAGCAGGCTTATTTTGTTAATAATTCTATTTGTGTAATATTGTTTCCGTCTTAGGCTTGTTAGAGGAAACAATGAATAAAGTCGTTTATGTAGAAGCTTTCTTTAAGCCAGTAGGAAAAACCCGAACCGTAAAGGTGCCTACCGGCCAGAAAACTAAAGGATTCTTTGGCGGGCAAAAAGACGTTGTACGCAAAGAAGAGCGCTGGGAACAAACCGGCTGGTCCGATTGCGAGATTGATGGCGCTCGGCTCGCCGACGACGTAAGTCAAGCCATCTCAGAATTGAACAAGGGTGGGTATGAAGTCGTTTCCGTTTCCGATATTACGTCTGGACAGTACAACTGGGAATATAAAAAAGGTGGCGGCGGCCATCAAACCGGAGGGTGGGGCTACGGCTATGGCTACGGTTACAGCATCACTGAAGGCGTAATGATTATTGCAAAAAAATGAACTTGTACGGAAAGTCGATTGCCAGTGAATTCTCTGACTGTCTACTAAAAAGCAAATATTGAATCGACCTTGAAGCGTAAACTGGAAGCGTACGCCTCTTGCACGTTTTCATCCTATTTTCGATACGACCATCAAAGTCTCTATGAACGATTCACACTATCCTTTGTCGGTCCGGCGATTCCACTGGCTTGTATTTGTTCTTCTTACCTTGGTCCTTATCCTGATCTACGCGCACGGCTGGTCCCCCAAGGGCTCGGCCATGCGCGCGGTATTCAAATGGGCTCACATCCAGTTTGGCATAGCGATTCTGCTGATGATGATCCCGCGGATTATGGCGCGTCTGCGTGGTGAACGTCCCCGCATCGCCCCGCCACCGCCCTCATGGCAGCAGTGGCTGGCCCGTATTGTGCAATTTGCGCTGTACGCCTTATTGTTTGCCGTGCCGCTGCTTGGCATCGCCAACCGCCTGTGGTCGCCCAGCGACTGGAATTTTCTCGGCATCGCGCTGCCACATGTACCAGTGACCGACAAGGCATTTTCAAAACAGCTTGAAGACATCCACGGGACGCTCGGAAATGTATTGATGTACCTGGCTGGCGCCCACGCCGCCATTGGATTGGCGCATCACTTCATACTGCGCGACAGCGCGCTACGGGCCATGCTGCCTTTCTGGGGCAACGCGAATACCGCAGGCTCTGCGGAAACCAACACAAATAGCGCAAACCCCTGAACCAGGGGAAGCGTCGCAAATCAAGCTCTTTCATTCTCTCTCATGCAGCCGCAGACCGGGCCGCATGGCGATTCCGGCGGTAGGCGTGCGCCGCGTGCTTCCGAAGGGAAGGCGGGGGACGTCGTCGGCCGCTGTCTGACCGGAGCGAAGCGCAGGGAGTTCGGCCGACGCCCACCTGGACGAGGAAGACGCGGAAACAAGCACGCCGTGCCGGAATCGCCATGCGGCCCCGCCTGCGGCGTCAACGGAAGACAGACCAGGGACGACAGAACGCGTAGGAAAAACAGAGTTAACGGTACAATAAGCCCTTTACATTTCAGCCCCCGGGATATACACCCGTTACGGCGATCATCATGCAAGAAATCACCATCAAGCGGCCTGGCACCGCCTCTGCGGCCACGCCTGCAAAGCCATCCGCCTTCCTGTTGCCCGAAGAGCCTACAGCGTCCACACAACAGGCGGTTGAAAGCGCAGGCCAAATATCCGGCACGCTGCTGATCCCTGAAGAGCCCGAAGCGTCGACAGCACTACTGCTTCCTGAAGAGCCCACCCCAGCCGGGCAGGCACAGGCATCCAAAACCCCGACCGCCGCCAAGACCCGCAAACTCTTCATCCGCACCTTCGGCTGCCAGATGAACGAATACGATTCGGACAAGATGGCCGACGTATTGCGTGAGGATCAAGGCGTCGAGATCACCCAGAACCCGGACGAAGCCGACATCATCCTTTTCAACACCTGTTCCGTGCGCGAGAAAGCGCAGGAAAAAGTGTTCTCGGACCTGGGGCGGGTGCAGCACCTGAAGCAGAGCAACCCCAACCTCATCATCGGCGTGGGCGGCTGCGTGGCCAGCCAGGAAGGCGAAGCCATCATCAAGCGCGCCTCCTACGTCGACGTGGTGTTCGGGCCGCAGACCCTGCACCGCCTGCCGCAGCTTATTGCGCAGCGCCGCCAGTCGGGCCGCTCGCAGGTCGACATCAGCTTTCCCGAGATCGAGAAATTCGACGCCATGCCGCCGGCCCGCGTCGAAGGCCCTGCAGCCTTCGTCTCCATCATGGAAGGCTGCAGCAAGTATTGCAGCTTCTGTGTCGTGCCCTACACGCGCGGCGCCGAGGTATCGCGCCCGTTTGACGACGTGCTGATGGAAGTTGCCGACCTGGCCGACCAGGGGGTGAAGGAAGTCACCCTGCTGGGCCAGAACGTGAATGCCTACCGCGGCCCCATGGGCGATGGCCCCGAGATCGCCGACTTCGCGATGCTGCTGGAATATGTGCATGAAATTCCCGGCATCGAACGCATACGCTACACCACCTCGCATCCCAAGGAAATGACCTCGCGGCTGATCGAAGCGCACGGTTCGCTGCCCAAGCTGGTGCCCTTCCTGCACCTGCCTGTGCAGGCCGGCAGCGACACCATCCTGGCGGCGATGAAGCGCGGCTACACGACGCTGGAGTTCAAGTCCATTGTGCGGCGGCTGCGCGCGGTGCGTCCCGACATGACGCTGTCGTCCGATTTCATTGTCGGCTTCCCGGGCGAAACCGAAGCCGAGTTCCAGAAAACCCTGGACCTGATCCGGCATGTCGGATTCGACCAGTCCTTCTCTTTCGTCTATTCCCGCCGGCCCGGCACGCCCGCCGCCGACCTGGACGACGACACGCCCAAAGAGGTCAAGCTGGAGCGCCTGCATCGCTTGCAGGCCCTGATCAACGAACAGGCCAATGCCATCAGCCAGTCCATGGTGGGCGGCATTCAGCGCATCCTGGTCGAAAAGCCCTCGCGGCGCGATCCCAATGAACTCTCGGGCCGCACCGAGAACAACCGCATCGTCAACTTCGTGGGCCAGCCGCGCCTCATCGGCCAGATGGTCGACGTGCGTATCACGCATACCATGACCAATTCCCTGAAGGGTGAAATCGTGATCAGCGGGGAACGCGCATGACGCGAACCGCTCAAGGCAAAAAAGGCCCCGTCACCGTCAAGCTGGATGGCGACAACACCCATCTGGCCAATCTGTGCGGGCCGCTGGATGAAAACCTGCGCCAGATCGCCGATGGCTGGAATGTCAGCCTCAGCCGGCGCGGCGATCATGTGTCGATCACGGGCGAGCAGGCGAAAGCGGCCGCCAAGGCGCTCCAGTGGTTCCATCGGCGCGCCGTGCACAAGGCCTTGTCGGTGGACGACATCCAGTTGGGTATGGTCGAACTGGGCGCCGGGCGCCCGCAGGTATCCGGGGAAGCCCCCGCCGAGCCGGCCGCCCTTCCGGAAATCCCCCCGGTCGACGATCAGAGCCTGAACCTGCGCACGCGGAAATCCGACCTGCGCCCGCGCACGCCGCGCCAGCGCGAATACCTGAACCATATTTTGCGGCACGACATCACCTTCGGCATCGGCCCCGCCGGCACGGGCAAGACCTGGCTGGCCGTGGCCTGCGCCATCGATGCGCTGGAGCGCGAAACCGTCCAGCGCCTGGTGCTGACGCGCCCCGCCGTGGAAGCGGGCGAGCGGCTGGGCTTTCTGCCGGGCGACCTGGTGCAGAAGGTGGATCCTTACCTGCGCCCGCTCTACGATGCGCTCTACGACCTGATGGGCATCGAGCGCGTGCAGCGCCTGTTCGAGAAGCAGACCATAGAGATCGCGCCGCTGGCCTATATGCGCGGGCGCACGCTGAACCATGCCTTCGTCATCCTGGACGAGGCGCAGAACACGACTCCCGAGCAGATGAAGATGTTCCTGACCCGCATCGGCTTCGGCAGCAAGGCGGTGATCAACGGCGACCCTTCGCAGGTGGACCTGCCGCGCGGCCAGGCCAGCGGCCTGCTGCATGCGGTCGACGTCCTGGAGTCGGTGCAGGGCATCGCCACCACCCGCTTCACCAGCCGCGACGTGGTGCGCCATCCGCTGGTCGCGCGCATCGTGGATGCCTACGAAAAAGCCGGCGACCATGTCTCCTGATCTGTCCCTGGTCGTTCAGTACGCCACGGCGGCCGACCAACTGCCTCGCTGGCGCCTGCGCCGCTGGGTGCTGCACGCCCTGCGCGGCATCGCCCGCGCGGACGGCCCCGAGGCGGACGCCTTGCGCGCCGTCGTCCTGACCCTGCGCCTGGTGGACGCCGACGAAGGCCGTCGCCTGAACCGCGAGTTCCGCGGCCGGGACTATGCCACCAATGTGCTGACCTTCGAATACGGCACCGGCCCCGACGGCACGGCCAGCGGCGACGTGGTGCTGTGCGTGCCCGTTTTGCACAGCGAAGCGGCCGAGCAGGGCAAGCCGCTGCTGGATCATGCCGCCCACCTGACCGTGCACGGCGTCCTGCATGCGCTGGGCTACGACCATATCGACCCCGACGAAGCCAGCACCATGGAAGCGCTGGAAGTCGAGATACTTGGAAAAATGGGCATCGCCGACCCCTACCAGGCCTGAGGCCGCGCACCCGGGCGGGTATTTTCGGTTATGCTAAACCCTCCTGTATCAAGTCCCTTGGACAATGCCAGAACCTAGCTCATCAGACGCCGAGCCCCGCCCGGCAAAAAACGCATCGAAATCCCTGTTTGGACGGCTCACCGCATTCATGCGGCCATCGGAGCCCGAAGACCGCGAAGACATCAAGGCTGTGCTCGAAGCCGCCCACGACCGGCAGGTGCTCGACGGCGAATCCTACGCCATGATCTCCGGCGCCCTTGAAGTGGCCAACCAGACCGTGGCCGACATCATGGTGCCGCGCTCCAAGATGGATATGCTGGACATCAGCAAGCCGCTGTCCGAAGTGCTGCCGGAGATCATCGAAACCGGCCACTCGCGCTTTCCGGTCTATGAAGACGACCGTGACAACATCGTGGGCATCCTGCTGGCCAAGGACCTGCTGCTGTCCATCACCAACCCGGCCATCGACCTGCGCCCGCTCGTGCGCCCGGCCGTATTCATTCCCGAAACCAAGCGCCTGAACGTGCTGCTGCACGACTTCCGCAGCAGCCGCAATCACCTGGCCATCGTCGTCGACGAGCATGGCGGCATCTCGGGCCTGGTTTCCATGGAGGACGTCCTGGAGCAGATCGTCGGCGACATCGAGGACGAGTACGACGAGGACGCCGAGAAAACCATATTCCAGACCGGCACGAACAGCTGGCGGGCCATGGGCATTACCGAAATCGACATTTTCAACCGCAGCTTCAACACCGACCTGCCGCACGACGACTACGACACGCTGGGCGGCTGGCTGGCGGCGGAGCTGGGCCGCATCCCCCGGCGCGGAGACAGCATCAGCCATCAAGGCCTGAACATCACCGTGGTGGGAGCCGATGCCAAGCGTGCCCTGTGGCTGCACATCAAGCACGACAGCGCCGATCCGCTGGCCCCCGCCGGCGCCAGCGAGTAAATCCCTTGAGCATTCCTACACCGAGCCGCCATACCCCCTGGCATGCCGGCCTGGCGCTGCTGGGCGCGGTCCATGCCCTGTCGTTCGCGCCCGGCCCCCTGCCTCATTGGGTACTGCCCTTCGTGCAGATCTTCGCCCTGGCCATCCTGGCCTATTACGTCTTTCGCGCCGGCACCGTCCGCCAGGCCGCGCTCGGCGGCTTCCTGTTCGGCGCCGCGAACTTCGCGGTGGGCCTTTACTGGCTTTATATCAGCATGCACGACTATGGCGGCATGGCCGCCCCGTTGGCGGGCGCCGCTGTGCTGCTGCTGGCGGCGGGCCTGGCGCTGTTCACCACGCTGGCCACCGCGCTGGCTCGCTGGCTGGCGGCCGGTCATCTGCGTAATTTCTCGAACTACCGCTGGCAATTGCTGGCGGCCGCCATCTGGGCATCGAGCTGGACGCTGGCCGAATGGCTGCGCGGCACCCTGTTTACCGGCCTGCCCTGGCTGAACATAGGCTATGCCCACGTGGAAGGGGTGCTGGCCCCCTGGGCGCCGGTGCTGGGCGTGTATGGACTGGCGTGGCTGGCCGCTTTTGCGTCGGGCGCCATCGCCCTGCTGGCTTGCGCCAAGGACACCGAGAACGACGCCAAGGCGGCGGTGGCCGTGGGCCTGGCCATCGTCAGCGGCCTGATCGGCATTGCGCTGGGCCACATCGCCTGGTCGCAACCCCTGGGCACGCCGATGATGGTGCGCCTGGTGCAGGGCAACGTCCCCCAATCGGAAAAATTCGATCCCAGGCTTATCGAACAGGGCATCGCCACCTATATGCGGCTGGCCGCCCTGCCGCCCAAGCAGGCCGCCGACGCCCCCGACCTGATCGTCCTGCCCGAGACCGTGATGCCGGTGTTCCAGGACGCCATTCCTGCGCAAAGATGGCGACAGTGGCTGGACATCGCCCAGACGCGCGATGCCCGCATCCTGATGGGCATCCCGCTGCACGACCGCGTCGACGGCGGGGAGCGCTACACCAACAGCGCCATCGCCTTCGATGGCGGGACATCGCTGGATGCGCTGCGCGCCGGACAGCCCGGCATGCGCTATGACAAGCATCATCTGGTTCCCTTCGGCGAATTCGTCCCACCCGGCTTCCGCTGGTTCGTTGACGCCATGCGCATCCCGCTGGGCGACTTCAATCGCGGGGCTCCGCGCCAGGACCTGTTCCGGATAGGCGATCAATTCGTGGCGCCCGACATCTGCTATGAAGACGTATTCGGCGAGGAAATCATCCAGTCCGTGCGCCCCAGCCCGACATACGGGCCCGGGGCCAGCGTGCTGGTCAATCTCAGCAACCTGGGCTGGTTCGGCGACTCGTGGGCATTGCGCCAGCACTTGCAGATTTCGCGCATGCGGGCCCTGGAAACGGCGCGGCCCATGATACGCGCCACCAATACCGGCATGACTGCCGCCATCGATCCGAACGGAGTTGTGCGCGCCGCACTGGACCCCATGGTCAAAGGCGTGCTGGACGTCGAAGTCCAGGGCATGCAGGGCCTGACGCCTTATGTGCGCTGGGGCAATATCCCCGTGCTGGCGTGGTCCGCGCTGCTGTTGCTGCTGGGGTTCGGCTTGGGCAGGCGCCGGCCTGTTCAAGCCTGATCCGAAGATCCGGCCGGGTGGCGTTTGGCTGCCTACTGCTGATCGGCCCGCTCGTCGTGGTTCATCGAGAGGCTGCGGGCCACGCGGGTGACATCGGCCGTCCAGAAGGATTCGTCGGCCGACTGCAGGCGTATCGCCGCGTGCTCGACGTGATTCAGCGCCGCCGCGCGCGCCGCCTCGGCATCCCCTTTTGAAATGGCCTCCATGATGGCGGCATGCTCGGCCTGCACCTGAAGGCTGAAGTCGTCGCGGCGCGCCTCGTTGTTGCGCGTGACATGGATGGCGCTGCGCACATACTGGCCAAGAAAGGACAACAGCGACGTGAACAAGGGATTGCCGCTGGCCTGCGAAATGGCCGTATGGAAGGCGACGTCCTCGTCCACGCCATCCCCGCCCGCGCGCTCCGCCTTCTTGATATTGTTGAAGGCTTTACGGATGCGCGCGCGCTGCGCATCGGTGCACCGCTCGGCGGCCAGGGCGGCCATCTCGCCCTCGATGCCCCGGCGCAATTCAATGACGCGCAATACCGCCTGCAGGGAGTCGTGAAGATCGATATTCAGCCTGAACGGCCGGGCCACATTGGGTTCGAGCACCCGGGTTCCGCTGCCCTGCCGGGAACCCACCAGCCCTTCGGACTTCAGCCGTGAAATCGCTTCCCGGATGACGGTCCGGCTTACGCTGAAACGCTGGGCCATATCGATTTCAGAGGGCAGGCGCGAATGGACCGGAAAGGTATTGTCCCTGATTTCCCGCATCAAGACCTGGGTCACCTGGTCGGCCAGGGTGCCGTTTTTCTTTGCCGATTTTTTGCCGGATCCGGTCAAGCCATCCATGAATACACCCGTGTTTTTATCAGTATGTTGCGGTCGTTCATTATGTTGACATGATACAGATTAATCCATAAACTGATAAGCAATTTGTATGACAACATTTAGCGAGCCATAACATGCACATCGCCATTACAGGCGCGGCCGGCTTCCTGGGAAGCAAGCTGGCCAAACAATTATTAGCCCAAGGCTCGCTCACCGGGCGCAGCGGCCAGCCGGAAAAAATTTCGCGCATCACGATGGTCGACATCGCCGCGCCGGCCGGCTTCTCGGACCCTCGCATCGACGTACTGGTGGGCGACATTTCCGACCCCGCCATCATCGCGCGGGCCATCACGCCCGACACGCAAAGTATTTTCCATCTGGCCGCCATCGTCAGCGGACACGCCGAAGTCGATTTCGACCTGGGCATGAAAATCAACTTCGATGCCACGCGCCAGATCCTGGAGCGCGCCAAGTCGCTGGGCACCAAGCCTCGCGTGGTCTTTACCAGTTCGGTGGCCGTCTTTGGCGGCGAACTTCCCGAAACCGTGCCCGACACGCTCAGCCCCGTGCCGCAAAGTTCGTATGGCGCGCAAAAGGCCATGGGCGAACTCATGGTCAACGATTTCAGCCGCAAAGGCTATATAGACGGCCGCATCCTGCGCATGCCCACCATATCCGTGCGGCCCGGCGCCCCCAACAAAGCGGCCTCCAGCTTTGCCAGCGGCATCATCCGCGAACCGCTCAACGGCCAGGAAGCCGTGTGCCCGGTCAACGGCGATACGCGCATGTGGCTCATGTCGCCGCGCCAGGCCATCCGCAACCTGATACACGGGCACGAACTGGACGCCAGCCGCTTTGAAGCCAGCCGCATCCTCAGCCTGCCCGGCCTGTCCGTAACGGTGCGTGAAATGGCCGATGCGCTGACCGACGTAGCGGGCGGCGAGGTCGCTCAGCGCATACAATGGCGCGAAGACGAAGCCGTGAAACGCATCGTCAACTCCTGGCCCGGAAACTTCGAAGCCACACGCGCCAAGGCGCTGGGCTTCACCTCCGACACCAACTTCAGCGATATCATTCGCGCCTATCTGCAAGACGACAAGACACCATGAGCATACTGCTGGGCTGCATTGCCGACGATTTCACCGGAGCCACCGACCTGGCCAGCATGCTGGTGCATGCGGGCATGCGCACGGTACAGACAATAGGCATACCCAAAGAACCGGTGCCCGACGGCACCGACGCCGTGGTCATTGCCCTGAAGTCGCGCACCACGCCCGCCGAGCAGGCCGTGGCCGAATCGCTGGCGGCACTGCAATGGCTGCGCGACGCAGGCTGCCGCCAGACCTATTTCAAGTACTGTTCCACCTTCGACTCGACCGATAAAGGCAATATCGGGCCTGTCGCCGAAGCGCTGATGGCCGCGCTCGATACGCCCTTCACCATCGCCTGCCCCGCCTTTCCGGAAAACAAGCGCACCATATTCAAGGGCCACCTGTTCGTGGGCGATGTCCTGCTTGCCGAGAGCAGCATGCGCCACCATCCCCTGACTCCGATGCACGATTCCAATCTGCAACGGGTCCTGCAGCGGCAAACCACCAAGAAAGTCGGCCTGATCGAGCACGGCACCGTCGCCGCCGGAGCGCAGGCCATCAAGCAGCGCATGGAAGCCCTGAAGGCCGAAGGCGTAGGCATGGCCATCGTCGATGCCATCTCCAACGACGACCTGCTGCAGATAGGCGCCGCCTGCGCGGACCTGCCCCTGGTCACCGCCGGCTCGGGCATCGCGCTGGGCCTGCCGCAGAACTTCCGCGCGCAAGGCCTGCTTAATGCACAGGATGCTGCAAGCGACCTGCCCGAAACGCAAGGCTTGCGCGCCATCGTCTGTGGCAGTTGTTCGCAGGCCACTCAGGCGCAGCTGGCCGACGCCGTCGAGCGCGGTACGCCCGCCTATGCCATCGACCCCCTTCGACTGGCCGCCAATGAAGACCAGGTGGCCGAAGCCATGGCCTGGGCCGAACCCTTGCTCGGCCAGGGGCCGGTCATCGTCTATGCAACCGCATCCCCCGACCGCGTCAAGGTAGCCCAGGAAAAGCTGGGCGTGGATCGTGCGGGAGCGCTGGTGGAAGAAGCCCTGTCGGAAATCGCCAAACGGCTCGTCCAGGCGGGCGTGCGGCAGCTGATCGTGGCGGGCGGCGAAACCTCGGGCGCTGTGGTCACCGCGCTGGACGTGCGCAGCCTGCGCATCGGCCCCACCATCGACCCGGGTGTGCCCTGGACAGTCAGCCTGGGCGCCACGCCCATCGCGCTTGCCCTTAAATCGGGCAACTTCGGCGCCACCGACTTCTTCACCAAGGCCTGGAGCCAACTGCCATGAGCGAGTCCCGGCTGCGCGAGGAAATCTGCCGCTTCGGCGCCTCTTTGCATCAGCGCGGGCTGACCGCCGGAAGCAGCGGCAACATCAGCGTGCGCACCGACGACGGCTGGCTGCTGACGCCCACCAACAGCTCCCTGGGCGCGCTGGATCCCGCGCAGTTGTCCAAGCTGGACTGGAACGGCAAGCTGCTGTCCGGCGCACCTCCTTCCAAGGAGGCCTTCCTGCATCGCGCCATGTACGAAGAACGCGCCGGCGCGGGCGCCATCGTCCACCTTCATGCCACGCATTCGGCCGCCGTATCGTGCATGTCGGGCTTGAACCAGTGCGACTGCATACCCGCGCTGACGCCCTATTTCGTCATGAAGATAGGCAAGCTGCCCCTGGTTCCCTACCACCGGCCCGGCGACCCCCACCTGGGCGACGCCATACGCGGCCTTGCCGCCAAGCACAGCTCCGTCCTGCTGGCCAACCATGGGCCGGTCGTATCTGGCACGACCCTGGAGTCCGCCGTGTATGCCATGGAAGAGCTCGAGGAAACCGCCAAGCTCTTCCTGCTGCTCCAGGGCCACAACCCGCGCGTGCTGACCGCGGAGCAGATCGAAGAGCTGAAAACCGTATTCAAGCTGTAGCGCATCGCGGCGGGCGCGGCCATGGCCGCCGGTCCGCAATCATTGAACAACGTTCATATCGGAATAACCATGCCCAAACTTGCCGCCAACATCACCATGATGTTCAACGAGCTGCCCTTCCTGGAGCGCATCCAGGCATCCGCCCAGTCCGGCTTCAAGGCCGTTGAATTTCTGTTCCCCTACGACTTCGAGGCACAGGACATCGCCGCCGAACTGAAGCGCCATGCGGTCAAGAATGTGCTGTTCAACATGCCGCCGGGCGACTGGGAAGCCGGCGAGCGCGGCATTGCCGCCTTGCCGGGCCGCGAACAGGAGTTTCGCGACGGCGTGGCAAAGGCCATTGCCTATGCGCAGGCGCTCGGAACGCCCAACGTGCACGCCATGGCCGGCTTGTTGTCCGCCGATGCCGACCTTGTCCAGTGTAGGGCCACCTTCATCGAGAATCTGAAGTACGCCGCACAGCAGTGCTCCGCGCATGGCATCACCTTGCTGATCGAGCCCATCAACCACCGCGACATGCCCGGCTACTTCCTTGGCCGGCAGGACCAGGCCCATGCCATACGCGAAGAGGTCGGCGAGCCCAACCTGAAAGTGCAGATGGATTTTTACCATGTGCAGATCATGGAAGGCGATATCGCCATGACTTTCCGAAAATTCCAGCCGCATGTGGGCCACATACAGATCGCCGGCGTACCCGAGCGGCACGAGCCCGATACCGGCGAAGTCAACTATGCCTACCTGTTCGGCCTGCTGGACGAGCTGGGCTACGACGGCTGGGTGGGATGCGAGTACCGGCCGGCCAACGGCACGGTGCAGGGCCTCGGCTGGATGAACAGTCTCGCAGGGAAAAAGTAGGAAAGGCCAAGACGATAAGCACGGGCCCCGCGGGGCCCGTTTTTCTTGCTCCAGCGGAACACATCGACGCCCCGATCCGCAGCCTGGCTGGGTCAAGTTCGCGTGTTCGAGCCGGAGACGGCAGCCGGGCAAACGGCGCTCCGGCATCTCCGGACGCAAAAAAAAGCGGCTTGCGCCGCTTTTTTCATGCCCTCGATCAGTATCAGCGCGCGTACACCAGATCGCGCAGGAACAGCGACAAGGACGGGAAATAAGTGATCACCATCACGCAGCCTAGGATGACCAGCACAAAAGGAATGAGTTTCGTAATGATCTTGTCCAGCGATACCTTGGCCACGGCGCAGGCCGCGAAAAGATTGACCCCAAAAGGCGGCGTAATCATGCCCATGGCAAGGTTGACGACCATGATGGTCCCGAAATGCACGGGATCGACGCCGAACTTCATGGCCACCGGCACCAGGATGGGCGCAAGCACGATGATGGACGCCGACGTCTCGATGAACATGCCGATGATGAACAGTGCGGCATTGACGCCTAGCAGAAACAGGGTGGAACTGGTCAGGTTTTCGGCCAGGAAGTTGCCTATCATGTCGGGCACCCCGGCGCGGGTCAGCATGAAACTGAACAAGCCCGCATTGGCGATGATGAACATGATGACGGCCGATGAAATCACCGACTTCTTCAGCACCGCCATCAAATGGGCCATTTTTATCTGGCGGTAAATGAAGGCGCCGACGATCCAGGCATAGAACACCGCCACCACCGACGCTTCGGTCGGCGTGAAGATGCCGCCGTAGATCCCGCCGAGAATGATGACCGGCATCAGCAAGGCCAGGCCGGCATGGCTGGTGGCGCGCCAGACGGCCATTCTTCCCACGCCGTCATCCTTGCCATAGCCGTGCCAACGTGCGTAGATCAGCGTGAATATCATCAGTACGCCGCCTATCAGTATGCCCGGCCCGATGCCCGCGATGAACAGTTCGCCAATGGACACTTCCGCGGAAACGCCATATAGGATCATGGGTATGGACGGGGGGATGATCACGCCCAGCTCGGCCGACGTGGCCTGCAACGAAGCCGCATAGCTGACCGGATAGCCGTGCTTGACCAGGGCCGGGATGAGGATGGCGCCGATGGCGAAGGTGGTGGCGACCGATGACCCCGAAACGGCGGCAAAGATCATGCAGGTCAGCACGCAGGTGGCTGCCAGCCCGCCCTGCACGCCGCCCACCAGGGATTTGGCGAATTCCACCAGCCGCTGGGAGATCCCGCCCGCCTCCATCAGATTGCCGGCCAGGATGAAGAAGGGAATGGCCGCCAACGGAAACTTGTTGATGGAGTTGAAGATTTCCTTCACCGCCACCAGCATATTCGCTTCGGCGACGACGATGCCGACCACGCTGGCCAGCCCGATGGATACTGCGATGGAGACCGAGATCGCGAAGCAGGCGATCATCGTGATAAGCATGGCTGACGTCATATTTGTTGTCTTCTTCCAGGCGTTGTCGCGGGATTACTGGGCTGTTTCCAGTTCTTCGTGGCGGGGATCCAGGTAATTGCCGATGACGCCCACCATGGCGAAAACAGAGCCTACCGGCAAGGCCACGAAAGCCCAGAACATGGACATGAACTCCAGGCCGATAATGGTCTGGACCTTGCCGCGCTGGGCGTAGTCCCATCCATACCAGGCAATGACAATCAGCAAGGCCAGCGACAGAATGGTGATCATGGCGTCCAGCACCCTGCGGAAACGAGGCGGCGCCGTCCTGTGCATCAGATCCACGGAAATCATGGAGCCGTAGCGGAACGCCGCGGGAATTCCCAGAAACACCATCCATATCAGCGATATGCGCACGATCACTTCGCTCCATTCCGACGGAAGTTCGAATACGAAGCGCATCAGGACCTGCAACATGCCCATGCTGGCGGCGACGACCAGCATCAGGCAGGCGAGCCATATCGATAACGTAGTCAGGCGGCGTTCAAAGTTGAGGAAGGCTGTTTTCACGGTTTTCCTTGAGGAAAATGTGTGAGGACGATGGAACGGCAGACACAGAAACGCCCCATATCCATGGGGCGCTCTCTATGCACGACTTTATTTTGCGGCGCGGATCCTGTCCAGGTTTTCCTTGCCGAACTGCTTGTTGAAGTCGGCCATGATGGGTTCCAGCGCTGCCTGGAATTGAGCCTTGTCTATGGTCTCGACCACTTCCATGCCCTTGCTGCGCAAATCAGCCACCGCATTCTTCTCATCGGAATCGATGCGATCCCGGTTGGCCTTCACGCCGATGCGCGCCGCCTCGATGAAAGCCTTCTTGTCCTCATCCGACAGCTTGTCGAAGGCGTCCTTGTTCATCAGGTAAACGCCGGGGGAATAAACGTGCCCCGTCAGCGTCAGGTATTTTTGCACCTGATCGAACTTGGATGCCGTGATGACCGACAGCGGGTTTTCCTGCCCGTCCACGGTACCCTGCTGCAGCGCGGTGAAGACCTCGCTGAACGCCATGGGCGTGGGGTTGATGCCGAATGCCTTGTAGGCCTGGATGTGCACGGGGTTTTCCACCGTGCGCATCTTCAGTCCTTGCATGTCCGCCGGAACCTTGATGGGATGCTTGTTGTTCGTCATGTGGCGGAAGCCGTTTTCCGCCCATGCCAGCGCCTTGAAACCCTTGGGCTCGAACTTCTTCAGCATCTCGTCGCCGATGGGGCCGTCCAGCACGCCGCGCGCATGCGCGTAATCGGTAAACAGATAGGGCACGTCCAGAATCTTCACTTCGGGCACGAAGTTGGGAACGGGGCCGCTGGAGGTCCAGGTCAGTTCCTGCGTACCCATCTGCACCGACTCCATCGCTTCACGCTCGGCACCCAGGGAACTGGCGTAGAAGGTCTTGATGACATAGCGGCCGTTGGTCAGCCGTTCGACTTCCTTGGCGAAGGTGTCGATGGCGACACCCTGGTGTGAATTCTGCGGCGACGAGATGCTGATGCGCATCACCGTCTGCGCCGATGCGCTGCTGCCCAGGCCAATCCCAGCGGCCATGACGGACAGCATGAGCCCAATGGTAGTACGGCGGAAAGTGTTCATTTTGTCTCCTGGATAATTCGATTCATTCGATTATTGATGGGCCACCGGCTCCTGCCAGTGACGACCGACGTGTAGATCATCCTTTATGGATGATCTTTGTTAATCTGTATTACAACATATGTAATACAACTTTCGCAACCAAATAGATGGGTGTATAAATGGTTGCCATACAGCCTTGGCCGCCCTGGGGCGTCGCATGGCAAGACGGCACTCTGATCGACCGGCCAAAGTATGGTTCAAGCATCTTTTTTTGATCGATTGAAAAAATACCGAGGCCGACTTGCACACATTTTTTTTTTAGTGCATAATCTCGCTTCTTCGCTAGACATTCCACACCGGGGGTATAGCTCAGCTGGGAGAGCGCTTGCATGGCATGCAAGAGGTCAGCGGTTCGATCCCGCTTACCTCCACCAGTCAAACGAAGAAAGCCGATGATGGCTGTAGTAAACAGCGTGTTTCAATGAAATACGCGGCGTATTGAATATGCTACAATGCGCAGCTTGATTTTTGTCCTGTCCCCTTCGTCTAGAGGCCTAGGACACCACCCTTTCACGGTGGGTACAGGGGTTCGAATCCCCTAGGGGACGCCAGTTTTCCTGGCTATGCAGTACACCGCTGCGGAGCGGTAGTTCAGTTGGTTAGAATACCGGCCTGTCACGCCGGGGGTCGCGGGTTCGAGTCCCGTCCGCTCCGCCAAAGAATTCAAAAAAAGCACTTACACTATGTAAGTGCTTTTTTTTCGCCTTGGTTTTTATTTTAAAACTAAAACCCCTTCATTCCGTTTTTTAGTTGCGCACCGCGCTAGCACTCCATGTTGTCTCTAGCTGTATTCCCATTGATTCGTGATGCGCAACACACTACAATAACCCTATGATCAAGAGCTTTCGGCACAAAGGCCTTCGTCGGTTATTCGAGGCAGGCAACGCATCCGGCGTTCAAGCAAGCCATGCCAAACGCCTTCGCCTACAACTGTCTGCCCTTAATACCGCTCAGACCATCGAAGACATGGACATTCCGGGATTTAGACTCCATCCCCTCAAGGGCACAATGAAGGACCGCTGGTCAATCACCGTCAACGGAAACTGGCGCATTACCTTTGAGTTTGAAGACGGAAATGCCTACGTATTGGACTATGAGGACTATCACTGATGAACATGCACAATCCGCCCCACCCTGGTGAATTTATCTCCGGCATCTATCTTGAGCCCAACAATATCAGCGGGCGCGAACTTGCTCAAGCACTTGGCGTAGCCGCCTCTACCCTCAGCCGGGTACTCAACGGCACTTCTCGTGTTACCCCTGAAATGGCACTTCGCCTTTCCAAGGCACTTGGACGCAGCCCAGAAAGCTGGCTGTCTATGCAGGACGCTCATGATCTGTGGCTAGTTCGCCGGCACGTTAATTTGCAAGATATCGACAAACTCCGATTCGCCATGGCCTAGTACCCTTGGTTTCCAACTTTCCTCATATCGGTATCTAAGCCAGTCGTGCAAGAAGAGGCCAGGGTCGTCTACGTTGCCAAGTTTACCAATGCCGTTTCAATAACTGGACTGTCACGCCGGGGGTCGCGGGTTCGAGTCCCGTCCGCTCCGCCAAAGAATTCCGTGGAAAAAGCGCTTACCTCTCGTAAGCGCTTTTTTTTCGTCTTGATGTATGTTGCGGGGTTTGGTTTTTATTCCAAAGCTCTGCGTTCCTATATTGCAGGGCTATAAGTTCCGGCCTCAAAAAATGTAGAACGCCCCCAGCCCCGCGAGCGCAACCCACCCAACCGCCAGGATTGCGGCAACGATTTTCAATCGACCGATACCCCGTAGCGCGTGAAGCCGGCTATCCTCCAGCTGCACGCCCAGGCCATCGATCTGCAGCCGCAAACCGTCCAGGGCGCTCTGAATATCCTCTATATTCTGCTCACGAAGCAAGTCCGTCCGGCTGTTTTCCCGCAGTTCCTCGGTCAGCGCCTGGATGGCTTTTCCATGTTCTTCGAGAACCTGCTTTTTCTGATCGAAAGCTTTATCCAAGTCCGATAAACGCGCTGCCTTCAATTCCAATCCGGCCTTGATGTTGCTGATGGCTTCCTGGCTTTGATGGATCTGAATCGACTTATCCGACAATGCGGATTTCAGGCCCGCGATCTCTTCCGACCTGAGATCGAACTCGATGCGCAGCACTTCAATACTTTGCTGGTTCAGGGCGATCTTGTCGAGCGTCGACTTTGATCCGTCCAGTATCTTCACAAAGATATCATGCGCTTTGTCCGCGAACTGCCTTCCCGTATCCGACAAGCGCTGGTAGCGGCCATTGCTGTCTTTCCATCCATTGCGAAAACGCTGCTCCATCTCGCCAATCACGGCGGCCAGAAAAGAGTAGCTCATGGTATTGAGGGTGATCACTTCCTGGATCAACCCGAGCATCATCCCATTGATCTTGTTCTGCGACTGGGAAATATCGACCAGGTCCGAGCTCGAACTGGAAATCAAGCTTTTAAAGAGGCCGCGGTTTTCTATCTCGGAGACTTTGCCTTTGCCCTCTTCTATGCAGTTTTCAATGTCCTTGATGACGCTGAGAAAATCCGTCGCGACCATTCCGGGGGTTTTGTTATTGGCGAGAACCAGCTGCTGCGTTTCCATCAGATCCTTCCCAACAGGTCGTCCAGTGCGTTGACGGAGTCTTGATACGCGGATACGCTCTTGTCCGCCTTCCGGCCGCTATCCTGCACGGCAACGGCACTTTCGGCGAACTGCAGCCTCAGGGTCTGGGCCGTTACGGTCATGTTTTCATACGCCGCATCCAGCATGAGGACCGTCTGCTTGATCCGCAGGAAGCCGACCGTTTGGCCTCGGTGGACATCCGCCATCTGCTTGTTGCGAAAAGCCACTGCATCCTTGATGCGGTCAAAAGCCAGGATAGTGAACAGCGCCAATGTGCCCGTAAGGATCCCCGTGATCACCGGCGCCACTTCTGCGGCAAAGGTGGCAAACAGGGGCACGCTTTCCAATGCCTTTTTGATCGCCTCCTCCAGGGCCAAACCCAAGCAGGTGACCACGGCTGCTGAAAGCAAGCGGAATACTTCAATAGCGATATCTCCGCTGCTCATGCCCGGAGAGGGCGAGACGATCACCTTGACGGCGCGCACTATGGCCAACACCGCCTCGCGGATCAGCGATACGATGTTCTTTGCCGTGGTGACGAACGAGTTGATGATCAAGGTCAGTAAAGTGGAGACGAATCCGCTTAACCCGGCACTGGCCCCCTCTTTCAGGTATTCGGCCCACTTTTCCCTTAAGCTGCGGAAGCTTTCCTCGAGACGCGCCCGCAGCAGATCCATGAGGGATCGGGCGCCATTCAGCCCCTCGCGGACCAGGTAGCGGACATCGTCAATAAGGCCTTGCACCACATCTTTCAAAATCAAGCCGAGTATCTGGCGCAGGGCCAGCCGGCCAGCCGCCTTGCCCCCCTCCAGCATGACTTCCTTGCCTTGTTTGACCAGCACGGCTTTTTTCTGGGTCTTGTCGACGGCATTCCTGGCTTCCTGGTATTTTTGCTTCAGAACCCCCTCGTCTAGGGCATAGTAGGCCGCATTGGTCTGGCTGGGATCCTGGGCGTTGGGCTGCGCCGCCCACTCCATCAAGTCCTTGTCGTTCTTGGAGGAATTCATGTTGAAGGCGGTCAACACCACGTTTTCATCCTGCGTCGCGGTTTCCACACGCTGCTCCCGGGTCTGGGCCAGGTGGCCACGGGATGAACGCTCCACCTCGCTGGCGGAAACCACATGATCGCGGGCCGCTATGCGCGGTCCCACCGGCAACTCGCTTCCCGGAGCCCGATATCCATCGTAATATTTGCCGTCTTCGCTTTTCATGTCGGGGAAGCGCTCATCCAGCCGCTGGTCGTAGTCGGTCCGATCGAACTTGCTTTCGTTCGCCTTGCGCCAGTTTTCGTAGCGTTCCGCATCGGCATCGTTCGCAACCACGCCCTTTTCAAAATTGCGCACGCTGGTTACCGCGCCGCCGTCGCGATCCTGAAACATGCTGCGGCTAAGGCCAAAGGGGCCGATGAGCTGATCGATCAGCATACTTTGGAAGCTTTCGACAAATTGCTTCTGCTGTCCGGAGTTCGGCGTGCTATTGATCTGCTGGAGCAATGCTTCCACCTGATCATCGATATCGATAACCAAGCTGTCTCCGACTGTTTTCATTTATGGTTCCTCAAGACTTGGCCATGGGGTGTCGCCCACGCTGGAAATCCGGGCATGACCTGCGTGCGGAGCCGAGTGTATACGAATCTGCGGGGACACGGCAGGCCCCTCGAAACAAGCGGGCCATCACACGGCCGCGTCCGACGACCATCGCCGCCCCGCCTCTCCATGAGGCCGGACGGCGCGACCCTGGGATGGTCTAATTGCCGCGGTTGGCGTCAATCACCGTCAGCGCCGCCATGTTGATGATGCGCCGCACGGTGGAACTGGTGGTCAGGATGTGCACGGGCGCATTGGCGCCCAGCAGGAAGGGGCCCACCGCCACATTGCTGCCCGCCGTGGTCTTGAGCAGGTTGTAGGCGATGTTGCCGGCGTCCACGTTGGGGCAGACCAGCAGGTTGGCGGCGCCTTTCAACCTGGACGTGGGCAGTATGCGCGAACGCAGGGCCTCATCCAGGGCGCAGTCGCCGTGCATCTCGCCGTCGATCTCCAGCTCGGGGGCGCGCTCTTGCACCAGCTCGAGCGCCTGCCGCATCTTGGAGCCCGACGCCGAGCTGCCGGAACCGAAGTTGGAGCGCGACAGCATGGCCACCTTGGGTTCCAGGTCCAGCCGGCTCATTTGCTCGGCCGCCGCGATGGTGAACTCGGCGATCTGCTCGGCGGTCGGGTCGTCATTGATATGGGTATCGACCAGGGCCACCGTGCGCTCGTCCAGCAGCAGCACGTTCATGGCGGCATAGGTCTGGGCGCCGGGCTTCTTGCCGATGACCTGGTCCACGAAGCGCAGGTGGTCGTGATACCCGCCCACGGTTCCGCATATCATGCCGTCGGCATCGCCCAGGTGCAGCATCATGGCGCCGATCAGGGTCAGCCGGCGGCGCATTTCGACGCGCGCCATTTCCTTGGTGATGCCCTGCCGGCACATGAGTTCCCAATACGTGGTCCAGTATTGATGAAAGCGCTCGTCGTATTCGGGATTGGTGACCTCCACGTCCTGGCCCAGGCGCAGGCGCAAGCCGTATTTTTCAATGCGGGACAGCAGGACTTGCGGCCGCCCCACCAGGATGGGGTGTGCCAGCTTTTCGTCGACGATGACCTGCACGGCCCGCAGCACGCGCTCTTCCTCGCCCTCGGTGAAGACGATGCGGGCCTTGCCGCCGTCGCGCACCAGTTGCCGGGCCGCCGAGAACAGCGGCTTCATGAAGGCGCCGGAGTGGTAGACGAAATGCTGCAATTGTTCGGCATAGGCGTCCAGGTCCGGTATGGGACGCGTTGCCACGCCGCTTTCCATGGCGGCCTTGGCCACGGCCACCGCGATGCGCACGATCAGGCGCGGATCGAAGGGCTTGGGAATGAAGTAATCGCGGCCGAAAGACACGCCATAGGTGCCATAGGCCGCAGCCACGACTTCGTTCTGCTCTTCCTCGGCCAGGCCGGCGATGGCATGGACCGCCGCTTTTTCCATTTCGCGCGTGATCGTGGTGGCGCCGACGTCCAGCGCCCCCCGGAACACATAAGGAAAGCACAGTACGTTGTTGACCTGGTTGGGGTAGTCGGAGCGTCCGGTGGCCATGACCACGTCGTCGCGCGCCGCATGGGCCGCGTCGGGAAGGATTTCGGGATGGGGATTGGCCAGGGCCAGGATAAGCGGGCCGGCGGCCATCCGGGCGACCATGTCGGGCTTGAGGACGCCCCCGGCCGACAAGCCCAGGAACACGTCGGCGCCGTCGATGACTTCGCCCAAAGTGCGCGCTTCGGTCTTTTGCGCGAAACGCTCTTTCTTCGGGTCCATCAGGGCTTGCCGGCCTTCGTAGACCACGCCTTCGATATCGGTCACCCAGATGTTTTCGACAGGCAGGCCCAGGTCCACCAGCAGCTCCAGGCAGGCCAGGGCGGCGGCGCCCGCGCCGGACGCAACGAGCTTGACCTTGGAAAGATCCTTGCCGACGACTTTCAGGCCATTGATGACGGCGGCGGACACCGTGATGGCGGTGCCGTGCTGGTCGTCGTGGAAGACGGGAATGTTCATGCGCTCGCGCAACTTGCCTTCCACGATGAAACACTCGGGCGCCTTGATGTCTTCCAGGTTGATGCCCCCGAAGGTGGGCTCCAGCCCCGCGATGATCTCCACCAGCTTGTCCGGATCGGTTTCATTGATCTCGATGTCGAAGACATCGATGCCGGCGAACTTCTTGAACAGCACCGCCTTGCCTTCCATGACCGGCTTGGAGGCCAGCGGACCGATGTTGCCCAGTCCCAGCACCGCCGTGCCGTTGGTGATCACACCCACCAGGTTCCCGCGCCCCGTGTAGCGGAAGGCGTTGAAGGGGTCGGCCGCGATTTCCTCGCAGGCGGCGGCCACCCCCGGCGTATAGGCCAGGCCCAGATCGCGCTGGGTGACCAGGGGTTTGCTGGCATTGACCGAGATTTTGCCGGGCGCGGGAAATTCGTGATAGTCCAAAGCCGCCTGCCGATCTGACGTACTCATAATCCTAAGTTCTCCTGGCTGCGCACCATGCGCATGAATGATGGGGCCATTCTACGCAGCAAACATAACCATATAATTTTAAATTCATATCATCGTATAATATTTAACTTATATCTATTTATTTTCAATTGCTTATGACCGACTTCGATTCCGTTGACGTGGTCCGAAAACTGACCGCCAGGCTGAAGATGCGCCATTTGCAATTGCTGCTGCGCATCCGGCAGCACGGATCCCTGACGCGGGTGGCCGAGGAAATGTCCACCAGCCAGCCCGCCGTCACCAACGCGCTGGCCGAGGTCGAAAGCATGTTCGGCGCGCCGCTGTTCGATCGCTCCGCGCGCGGCATGTCGCCCACGGCGCTGGGCGAGGTCGCCCTGGCGCGCGCCCAGGCCATGATCAACGACCTGGGAAATCTGGTGCGGGACATGGAAACGGTTGCCTCGGGCAATGCCGCGCACCTCCATATCGGCGTCATTCCCTTCATTTCCGGGCAGATGCTCTCCACCGCCGTGCAGCACACCCTGCCCGAAGGCGGCGGGCGGCTGACCCTGACCATACATGAAGGAACCAGCGATCAATTGATGCAGCAGCTGCGCGATCACACGCTGGATATCGCCGTCGGCCGGCCTTCGACCGCCGTGAATATCGATCAGCTGGAATTCGAAGCTTTGTACGACCAGCAGCCACGCCTGGTGGCGGGCCGGCGGCTTGCCGCGCAATTGGGCCGGCGCCGCCTGAACTGGCGGCAACTGGCCAGGCTGGACTGGATACTGGGCGCCCCGGGCACGCCCATACGGGAACAGGTCAGCGACATCTTCCTGAAAGCGGGGGTTGCGCCGCCCGCGCCCATCATCGAAAGCTATGCCACCAAGCTCATGGGCGAACTGATCGTTTCCAACGATCAGGCCGTATCCATCGTGCCGGCCGACATCGCCGACGAACTCGTGCGGATCGCCGGCGTGGCCATCGTTCCCTATTCTTTCGACTGGACCTTGCCGCCCATTGCGCTCTTCACGCGCCGGCAGGGGCCTCAGCCCGAAGCCGTACGGATGTTCGCCCGCGCCCTGCGCGTGGCCTGCAAGCAAGCCCCCCACATCAAGGAACGAGAGGCCCAGTACTGAAATGCGCGCCGACATCCCCGACTCGATCGCCCAGGCCTTCCACGAAGCCCGCTATCTGGTGTTCGCTCCCGCCGGCACCATCACGCTGCGCATCGGCCAGCACAGCCTGGCGCTGCAATCCCTGATGGCGGCACGGGCGCGCGACTCGCTGGCCATACTGACCGCCTACAACCCCGGAGCCAGGCAGGCCGGCATCGCCGCCAACCACCGCGCGCAACGCGCCCTGCTGAAAGACGCCTCGGCATTGGGCCTGCCCTGCTTCTACGGCAGGAACCTAGCGGAAGACGAGAACGGTCCGGCGGAACCCACCGTAGCGATATTGGGCGCCCTTTACCCGGAAAGCTGCGGACTGGCCAGACGATATGGGCAGCTTGCCTTTGTGTTTGCCGGCAGTTCGGCGGTGCCGGAACTAATATGGTTGTGACCTAAGCAAGCGCGACCCGAGAGCCCGATCACGTCCGTCACAACAGGAAACAAAATAAAAGCCAGGCGCTTTCATCCGGCCTTCATGATCGAATAATAATAAATTAAGCGAAATTATGGACATTAGCCGACAATTTCCATCAATTTAAAGGATGAAGACAACAACAAGGTTCTTGCCCTTCTCCTGGCGCACACCTACCATGCGGCCATTATCGTTTACCTATCGACATTGCCGTGCCGCCTGAAGCATCGAAACCCGCCCTTCCCTCCGCCTCGAACTGGACTGTTCGGCGCATCCTTGCTCTGTACGATCTGCCCCTGCTCGACCTGTTGATGCAGGCCCAGGATATCCATCGCAAGCATCACGAAGCCAACACCGTGCAGCTTTCCAGCCTGCTTTCGGTGAAAACCGGCGCCTGTCCCGAGGACTGCGCCTACTGTCCGCAATCGTCCCGCTACGATACCGCTGTCGAGGACGAAGCCCTGATGCCGCTGGAAGAGGTGTTGCAAGCCGCCCGCCAGGCCAAGGACAGCGGCGCGCAGCGCTTCTGCATGGGCGCCGCCTGGCGCTCGCCCACCGCGCGTCAGGTGGATGCCATCGTGGACATGGTGGCCGCGGTCAAGGCCATGGGGCTGGAAACCTGCGTCACGCTGGGCATGCTGAAGGACGGGCAGGCCGAGCGCCTGCGCGACGCGGGCCTGGACTACTACAACCACAACCTGGACACTTCGCCGGAGTTCTACGGCAGCATCATTTCCACCCGCAGCTATCAGGACCGGCTGGATACGCTGGCGCGGGTCCGCGCCGCCGGCGTGCATGTATGCTGCGGCGGCATCGTGGGCATGGGCGAATCGCGCGGCGAGCGGGCGGGCCTGATCGCCCAGCTGGCCGGCATGTCGCCCCATCCGGAATCGGTGCCCATCAACAACCTGGTCAAGGTGCCGGGGACCCCGCTGGCGGGAACGCCCGACATCGATCCCTTCGAGTTCGTGCGCACCATCGCCGTGACGCGCATCGCCATGCCTGCTGCGGTCGTCCGGCTCTCGGCCGGCCGCGAGGCAATGAGCGATGAGCTCCAGGCCTTGTGCTTCATGGCGGGCGCCAACTCCATCTTCTACGGGGACAAGCTGCTTACCACGGGCAATCCGCAGGCGGTCCAGGACAAGCTTCTATTCCAGCGCCTGGGCCTGCGGCCCGCCGCCGATGCCGCGTCCGCCGAAGCCGGGAACGGCGCCGAAACCGAAATTCAAACCGCACACTGAACCCACCCGAGACCGATCAAGAATGTATACCCTGATTACCAGCATTGCGTGCAGCGTCGCCGTATCGGTGCTGCTGAAGATCGCCCGCCGCCGGAACCTGCAAATAGACCAGGCCATCGCGGTGAACTATGTGGTGGCCGCCAGCCTGTGCCTGCTCATATTGCGGCCGCAGCCCGCGGCGCTGCTCAATCCCAGCACGCCGTGGTGGGTGCTGATCGCGCTGGGCGCGCTGCTGCCCACCATCTTCCTGGCCATGGCGGGCGCCGTGCGCCATGCGGGCATCGTACTGAGCGACGCCGCCCAGAGGCTGTCCCTGTTCATCCCCTTGATCGCCGCCTTCATCCTCTTTGGCGAGGCCGCATCCGGCAGCAAGCTGGCCGGCATCATCGTGGCGTTGACCGCCCTGGGCTGCCTGCTGTTCCGGCCCAGGCCGCAGGAGGGATCCGGCGAAACCGGAAAGACCATCGCCCTGCTGCTGGCGGTGTGGGTGGGCTACGGCACGATAGACATTCTGTTCAAGCAGATGGCCAAGAGCGGCGCGGTGTTCTCCAGCAGCCTGTTCGCCGCCTTCACGCTGGCCGGCATCCTGATCTTCGTTTACTTGATCGCCAAGCGCAGCGTTTGGCAACGGCGCAACGTCGTGGCCGGCGTCGTCCTGGGCTTGCTGAACTTCGGCAATATCTATTTCTACATCCGCGCGCACCAGGTCTTTCCCGAGAACCCGACATTGGTCTTCTCGGCCATGAACATCGGGGTCATTTCGCTGGGCACCCTGGTCGGAGCGGGATTCTTCAAAGAGAAGCTACGCTGGGTCAACGTGCTTGGCATTGTTCTGGCCATCGCCGCCATCGTCATCCTGATTCCCCGCTGACACCTCTTCTTCGACCGGCTCGAACGATACGTCGCTTTCCACATCGACCCGGGGATCCAGGGCCGCGACGACGTTCGAGCTTTGCAGGCTGTCGGACATGGGCACGAAGTGGGTGGGCGCGTCCTGGCTGAGGTTGGCCCCGGTGACGCGCTGAGGCCGTATCACGGCGACCAGCACGGCCGCGCAGGCGGACACGAAGACAAAGTACATGCTGACCTCGAGCTCGCGCATCAGCAGGCCGGCCAGCAAAGGCCCCACACAGGCGCCCAGGCCGTAAACCATGTACAGGATGGCGCTCAGGCCCACCCGACGCTCCTGATCGACGTTGTCGTTGGCAAAGGCGGCGCCCAGGGGGTACAGCGTGAACTGCAGCACCCCGAACGCGCAGGAAAACAGCAGCAGCGCCCAGAAGGGAAACACCCACCAGCCCCACAACGGCACGGCCAGCAGGAACAGGATGCACGCATTGACGCGTATCATGCCGACGCGGCTGATGCGGTCGGCCAGCCAGCCCAGCGGCCACTGCGCCAGCAGGCCGGTCGCCACGGAAGCGGCCAGGAAGACCGCCACCTGACTGTTGGACAGGCCCTGCTTCAGGGCATACACGGGCGCCAGGCCGTAGAAAGCGCCGGTCAGCGTACCGGCCACGAACAGGACGGTCAGCGACATGGGCACGCGCGCCACGTAATACTTGACCTGTATGGGGGCCGGCACTTGCAGCGCCGGGTGCAGGCGGCGCGTCAGGGCAACGGGCACCAGGCACAGCGCCGAACACATGGCGGCGAAAATAAGCGGTTCGTAGTTGAGCGTGGGGAACAGCGTCAGGGACAACTGGCCCAGCACAGTGCCCGTGCTGGAAAACACCATGTAGAAGGCAAAGACGCGGCCGCGCTGATGGTTTTCGGTCTGTTCGTTCAGCCAGCTTTCGATCACCATGAATTGGGTGACCATGGCGATGCCGGCAATGAAGCGGAACCCCAGCCATATCCACAGATTGTCCAGCAGCGCCAGGACCAGGACGGTGATCGTGACGATGGCGGCGGTGGCCGCATAGGCGCGTATGTGGCCCACCTGTATGATGATCTTGTGGCCGATGCGCGCGCCGAACACCAGGCCCAGGTAATACACGGCGATCAGGCCGCCGACCCAGAGTTCGGATACGGACTGCGCCGTCAGGCGCAAGCCCATATAGGTATTGAAAAGCCCGGAACCGACCAGCAACAGCAGGGTGGCAAGATAAAGCGAAGAAAACGCCGCCAGCATTTGTATCATGGGTGATTCCGAACTTTGCAGCCAGGCTTAGCCCAGTTGTTCCAGCAGGGTCTTCGCGTCGCTGACCTCGTACTGGCCGGCCTTCTCGATGTTCAGCTTCTTGACCACGCCGTCTTCCAGGAGAGCGGAATAGCGCTGCGAACGCACGCCCATACCTCTGGCCGTCAAGTCCAGTTCCAGGCCCATCGCCCGCGTCCAGTCCGCGCTGCCGTCGGCCATCATGCGAACGCGGCCGTTCACGCCCTGGTCGCGTCCCCAGGCGCCCATGACGAAGGGGTCGTTGACCGCCACGCACCAGATCTCGTCCACGCCCTTGGCCTTCAGTTGATCGTGCAGCTCGACATAGCCGGGCAGATGCTTGGCGGAGCAGGTCGGCGTGAATGCGCCGGGCAGGGCAAACACGGCAATCGTCTTGCCCTTGACCAGATCGGCCACCTGGAAATTATTGGGTCCGATGGCGCAGGATTCGGTGGCCGTTTCAATGAATTCGCCCAGTGTGCCGTCGGGCACCTTATCGCCAACCTTGATAGACATGGTGTTCTCCGTTTTTATTGAAGGGATGCAGAAGCCTCAATCATACGATGCCCGGGCTTCCCATGTTGCCGGGCTGCACAGCCTGAAACAACTGCATACTTTTCCTTCATGCTGCCGCAATGATTCTGCCCCACAATGCATCATCGACACGCCACCAAGGGGAGCCGATTTGATACTGCCTAAATTATCCGCCGCCATACTGGCGATGGGCATGCTGGGAAGCGCCTACGCCGCCTCCAGCCTGGAACGCGATATTTCCCTGGACCAGTGGGTCATGATGTGCGGCGCCGCCAACGGAGCGGCCGACGCCGCCGGGGCCAATCCGCTGGAGCGGCAGGCCCATAGGCTGAACGTCCGGGAACACCTCATGCGCTATGCCCTGGAACAGGGGCTGACCCTGCATGAGTTCGACGCCTTGTTCGACCAGGGTGTCATCGAGGGCAAGCGGCTGCTGGCCGGAGGACGCAGCATCGATCCCGGCAAGCTGCAATCGCTGATGCAAGGCTTCCTGCGCGATACGAACATCCCCTACCAGGACGTCAGGAATGCGCTAAGCGCCGTTTGACGAGGCCTTCCGGCCCTGGCTGCCGCCGGGCATCTGCCGGAGTGCAATTGCGTATATCATAAGACCATCGCCAAGCCAGCAGGTCCATGACGCAATGAGCAATTCCTTTTCCGACACACCCGCACTCAGCCACCTGGACGAAACCGGGCGGGCGCGCATGGTCGACGTCGGCGGCAAGGCCTCCACCTTGCGCACGGCCGTGGCCGAAGGCATAGTACGCATGAGCCCGGCGGCCTACCGCCTTCTGTCCGCCCGGGAAAACGCCAAAGGCGAAGTCCTGAACACCGCCAGAGTGGCCGGCATACTGGCCGCCAAGCGCTGCGCCGAGCTCATCCCCCTGTGCCACAGCCTGCCGCTCAACTTCGCCGGCATCGAATTCCAGCACGATGATGCCTCGTACAGCATTACCGTCAAGGCAACGTGCAGCACCGACTACAAGACCGGCGTCGAGATGGAGGCCATGACGGCATGCAGCGTCGCGGCGCTGACCATCTACGACATGTGCAAGGCGGCCGACAAAGGCATCGTTCTGGAAAGCATACGGCTGCGCTCTAAATCCGGAGGAAAAAGTGGCGAATGGCACAACGATTAACGTCCTGTATTTTGCGCAGGTCGCCGAGTTGACCCGGGTGCGGCAAGAGAGCTGGCCGCTGCCCGCCCCCATCCGCGGCTCCGCCTGGCTTTCGGAACTGCAGGCGCGCTATCCGCAGCTGGCGCCCGCGACACGGCTGAAGCTGGCCGTCAACCAGTACCACGTCACGCACGACTGCCTCATACAGCCGGGCGACGAGCTGGCCGTCTTCGAGCCCGTTACCGGAGGCTAGATCGTGAGCGTTGAAACCCGGGCCGCACAGGGCCAAGGCAGGGTCCTCGTGCAAGAGGCGGACTTCGACGCGGGCGCGCTGCTGGGCGAACTGCGCGAGCGCGTGGCCGGCAAGGCCGGCGCCATCGTCAGCTTTACCGGCTATGTTCGCGACTATGCCGACAGCGCCCCCACGCAGTCCCTGTATCTGGAGCACTACCCAGGCATGTGCGAGCGCGAGATCGAAGCGCTGTGCGCAGGCGCGCAGGCGCGCTGGAATGTCCAGGACTGCCTGGTGGTCCACCGTGTGGGCGAATTGCGCAACAGCGACCAGATCGTCTTTGTCGCCGCCGCCAGCGCCCACCGCGGCGACGCTTTCAGGGCCTGCGAATACATCATCGACGCCTTGAAGACGCGCGCCCCATTCTGGAAACGCGAAACACTCGCCAACGGCGAGCGTTTCTGGGTGCAGCAAAAAGACGCCGACGCCGCCAAAACCGCGCAATGGGACAACCCCACCGAAACCTGAGACCCCTATGAGCAAAGCCGACACGAAGAAGCCGCCCGTTTCATTGAACTGCGCCGTCCTGACCATTTCCGATACGCGCGACGCCGACAGCGACACCTCCGGCGATTATCTGTCGGAAAGCCTGCTGGCTGCCGGCCACCGCTGCGCCAAGCGCGCCATCACCCCCGGAAACCTGTACCAGATACGCAGAATCATCAGCGAATGGATCGCCGACGACGCCATACAGATCATCCTGACCAACGGCGGCACGGGCTTTTCGCACAACAAGTCCACGGCTGCCGCCATCACACCCTTGCTGGACCAGGTCATTTCCGGCTTCGGCGAGCTGTTCAGGCATTTGTCCTATCTGGAAATCGGCAGTTCCACCTTGCAGTCCGACGCCTTCGCGGGTGCTGCGAACAATACCCTGGTATTTTGCATGCCCGGCTCCACCGGCGCCTGCAAGACGGCCTGGGAAGGCATCATCAAAGAGCAACTGGACAGCACGCACCGTCCTTGCAATTTCGGCACCCACTACCATGCTTGATTTCGATTCGGCGCAGACGCGCCTGTCCACGGCGGGCAAGCCGCCCGCCATCACCGAAGTCTGCCCTTTGCACCAGGCCGCGGGCCGTGTATTGGCGCAAACACTGTTTGCCACGCTGGATCTGCCGCCCGCCGACAACAGCGCGATGGACGGCTACGCCATACGCCATGCCGACTACGCGCCCGGCAGGCCGCTGCCGGTGCAGCAGCGCTGCTATGCCGGCGAACGGCCCGAAGCGCTCGAGCCCGGCCATGCGATACGCCTGTTCACCGGCAGCCTTGTGCCCGCGGGCGCCGACACCATCGTCATGCAGGAAGACGGCGTTGAAAACGACGACAGGTTTGAAATAAGCAGGCCCCCCGTCCTTGGCGCCCATGTCCGGCTCCAGGGCGAGGACGTGCGCGAAGGCGATCAGCTGCTGGCCAAAGGCACGCGCCTGGGCGCGGCCGAGATCGCCCTGCTGGCTTCTCAAGGCTATGCCCAGCTTACCGTTTACGCGCCCCTGAGAGTCGGCATACTGACGACCGGCGACGAACTGGTCAGCCCAGGCCAGCCGCGCGCCGACGAGCACATCTACAACTCCAACGGCCCCATGCTGGCCGCCCTGGTCGAACAGATGGGCGCCAGCGTGGCGCACGTACTGCATGCGCGCGATACGCGGGAATCCTTGCAGGAGGCCTTTGCCATCCTGCTGCGCGACTGCGACCTGGTCCTGACCGTGGGGGGCGTCTCGGTGGGGGAAAAGGACCTGGTCAAGCCGACCATAGAGCAGTTGGGCGGCGTCCTTGACCTGTGGCGCGTCTGCATGAAGCCCGGCAAGCCGGTCGCCCTGGCGCACATCGACGGCAAGCCCGTCGTTTGCCTGCCGGGCAATCCCGTTTCAGCCTATGCCGTGTTCGCCCTGCTGGTCACGCCCCTGCTGCGCAGCATGCAAGGCCGCACGCAGGTCATGCCCGCCGTCCAGTACGGCATCCTGGCTTCCGACCGCGTATTCAATGAAAAACGCGACGACTTCCTGCGCGTCCAGGCTTCTTTCGAGCCGCAGGGCCAAACCACGCTGACACCGTATGGCCAACAGGGTTCGGGCATCATCAGTTCCCTGCCCTGGGCCAGCGGCCTGGCCAGGATTCCGGCCAATACCGCCATGCGCAACGGCGATACGGTCGCCTACTACGACCTGGCCCGTTGGCTGGCCTGAGCGGCCCGCCGCAGGTCTTCGGGCGTATTGATGTTGAAGAAGGCGTCCGGGCCGGGATCGAAGAATACCGGCACCGCCGCGTGCCGCTTCTGCCATAGCTGAACCTTGCGGTCGCCCGCTTCCAGATAATCCCGCAAGCTGCGCGCCAGGCTGGCATGCACCACCATGCACAAGGGATGGGCACGCCCGCCGCCCTCGGCGCTGCCCGGCCTGTCGGGCGAGCTGGCCACTTCCCACGCCGGATCGGCCGTGCTGGCATAGGCGATCAATGCGCCCGCCTCGTCGGCGGCACGCGCCAATCGCGCCACCATGTCGGCGGGCAGATTCAGGACGTCGACGGGCATGACCGCCAGCCAGGGCGAGGATGAAGCGGCCAGGGCGCTTGCCACCCCCGACAGCGGCCCCAGGTCGCTGCCCAGCGCAGGATCGTCGGCCAGGACGCGGCCGTAATCCGCATAGTCTTCCAGATGGCGGTTGGCGCTGACCAGCAGGGCCCCCACCTGCGGCGCCAGGTAGCGCTGCGCATGTGCAACCAGCGGAGCGCCGTCCAGGCCGAGCAGGCCCTTGTCGATGTCGAGTCCGCCGCCCTGCATGCGCCGGGCCCGGCCGCCGGCCAGTATCAATCCGGTAATGTGCGCCCGCGCGATCATCCGCCGATGTAGCTCATTTCGATTTTCTTGCTGTGCATCGTTTCGCGTCCACGCAATTCGGAATAATGGTCGCCGCGGCCTTCCCAGATCGCGGCGATGCGCGCGGCGATGTCATCGTCGCCGGCGCCGCCGCGCAACAGGGAACGCACATCGTAGCCCTGGCTGGCGAAGAGACAGAGAAACAGTTTGCCTTCGGGCGAAAGGCGCGCGCGCGTGCAGTCTCCGCAAAAAGGCTGGGACACGCTGGTGATGAGGCCGATCTCGCCGGCCCCGTCGGCATAGCGCCAGCGCGCTGCCACCTCGCCACGGTAGGCCGGCTCGGCGGATTCCAGGGGAAACTCGGCCGCGATGCGCTGCAGGATCTCGGCGCCCGTCAATACCTCGGACAGGTTCCAGCCGTTGGTGGCGCCGACATCCATGAACTCGATGAAGCGCAAAATGTGGCCGGTTCCGCGAAAATACCGCGCCATGGGAAGTATCTGGTCATCGTTCAAGCCTTTGCGCACGACCATATTGACCTTGACGGGCGCCAGGCCAACGCGCGCCGCTTCGGCTATGCCGCGCAGCACGGTCCGCACGCCGACCCGGCTGTCGCTCATGCGCTCGAACTGGCGTTCGTCCAGGGCATCCAGACTGACCGTGACGCGCGACAGCCCGGCCTGCTTGAGCGCCGCGGCTTTCTTTGCCAGCAGGGTGCCGTTGGTCGTCAGGGTGACGTCCACCGGCTCGCCTTCCGGCGTGCGCAAGCCCGACAGCATGCCGACCAAGACTTCGATGTCTTTGCGCAGCAGCGGCTCGCCCCCGGTCAGGCGCAGCTTGCGCACGCCCTGCTGCACAGCCACGTGCGCAATGCGCACGATCTCCTCGAAGCTGAGCAATGCCGAATGGGGCATGAAGGCGTAATTGCCGTCGAACACTTCGCGCGGCATGCAATAGGTGCAGCGAAAGTTGCATCGGTCGGTGACCGAAATGCGCAGGTCCCGCAGGGGCCGGCGGCGCGCATCCAGCAAGGGTTCGCCCGGCTTGCGAAGAGCGCTCGGGCCGCCAGGGGGAACCGCAAGGCGACGATCGTCCGCCAGAAATATCACTTTGCTCATGAACTTATCATACCCCCGCCTCAGGTCTTGATGGCGGCCATGATGGCCGGACCGAATGCTTCTTCCAGCGTCTGCACCTGGCCCATGTGGGTGGCATCGTAGCCCACCAGCTGCGACACATAGGCCTGATACTGCTCGCCGCTCATCAGGTCGAACAGGCGCTGCATTTGCGGGGTTTCCAGCGTATCGCGATGGACGGCGAAAAAGTAGCGCTCCTTGACCAGCGGTATGAAGGCCAGACCGCAGCGCCAGGCGGCCGTTTCCACGCCGATGCCCACATCGGCCATGCCGCTGGCAATATGCGCGGCAATGGCCATGTGGGTGAATTCGCTGCTGTCGAAGCCCTGGACTTTCGTGGTGTCGATATCAAGCTGAGCCAGCATCAGGCCGACCAGGAAACGCGTGCTGGACCCGATCTGCCGGTTGACGAAACGCACGTCCGGATTGATGAGGTCGGCCACCGACTTGATGCCCTTGGGGTTCTCCGGCTTGACGAACAGGCCGGTGTTGCGCACCGCCAGGTGGATGAGGCGATGCTTGTCGGGGTTCAGCCAGGCGCTGTAGCGCTTGATGATGGGCAGTTCGTATTCACCTTCGGACACCTGGAAGCCGGCCAGATCGCATTCGGCGCGATCCAGCGAAGCCAGCGCCTCGATGGCGGTGCGATAGCGCAATTCCAGCGGCGACATGTCCATGCCGTTGGCCAGCTGCATCAGGCCTTCCACCGCAAAACCGTGGCTGGCATGCAGGCGCAGGCGCTGCTGGCTTTCCGGGTACAGCCGTTCGAGCTCTTCCTGCAGCTCGGACGCCATGCTTTCCAGCGTGGGCATCAGGCGCGCGTCCACGCGCCGATTCGCCCAGATGAGATGCTGGCCGAAGTTCGTCAGCTTGGTGCCCTGCCGCCGCGACGTTTCGATGAGCGGCGCTTCGAATTCCTTTTCGGCGTTGCGCAAAATGCCCCAGGCATGGCGGTAGGAAAGCCCACAGGCCCTACAGGCTCCGGCAATGTGCCCGGTGGCGTCGATGGCCGCCAGCAATCGCAAGACCTCGCTTAGCGCAAGCACCGTGCCGCTGGGTTTTTCGAGCACCCATTCGGAGCTCAACCGCGCCTTGAATTTGTACGTCATTTGTCGCCCGCCACTGTTCTAATATGTTTTCGATTTCCTATTTGGAAATTCTTTATATGTCTATTTTTTCCTATTGATTGATCGGCTTATCGCGAGTAGATTACCTCAAATACAGAATAAATATATATGCAAAATTAAACATATAAGAGACAAATATCAATAGAGCTCGCGCTCGCCATCATCGAGGGAAAGCGTATGCATACGCCGCAAGACAGCAGTGAATTCAACCCGTCCGACGAGACCGTGCAGCAGGCGGTCAGGCAGTCGCTGCAACGCTACGAAGGGCAGAAAGGCAATCTCCTGCCGGTGCTGCATGCCGTCCAGCACGAATTGGGCTATATACCGCCCAGCGCCGTTCCGCTGCTGGCGCAGGCCCTGCAGCTCTCGCGCGCCGAAATACACGGGGTCATCAGCTTCTATGCCCATTTTCGCGACCAGCCGGCGGGCGCTGTCGTCCTGGAGGTCTGTAGGGCCGAATCCTGTCAGGCCATGGGCTCCGACGCCCTGGCCCAGCATGCCAGCCAGCGCCTGGGCTGTGAATTCCACGCCACGACGCCCAATGGCGCCGCCACGCTGGAACCGGTCTACTGCCTGGGCCTGTGCGCCCAGTCGCCCGCGGTCATGATCAACGGCCGGCCGCATGCGCGCATGACCCCCGAAAAACTGGATCGCTTGCTTCAGGCCGAGGGGGTATAAGACATGGACGCCGCCATCACCCTGTTCGTACCCAAAGACAGCGCAGCAATTGCCGTGGGGGCCGATGACGTCGCCTCGGCCATCGCACGCGAAGCCGCAAGCCGCGGACTCTCCGTCGACATCGTGCGCAATGGCTCGCGCGGCCTGCTGTGGCTGGAAACCCTGGTCGAGGTGGAAACGCCCCAGGGCCGTGTCGCGTATGGGCCCGTCGAGCCCGCCGACGTGCCCGGCCTGTTCGACGCCGGCTGGCTGCAAGGCAAGCCGCACACGCTGGCCCATGGCCTCACCGAAGAAATTCCCTACCTGAAGAACCAGGAGCGCCTGACTTTCGCGCGGGTCGGCATCACCGACCCGCTATCGCTGACCGACTATCGGGCGCATGAAGGCTTCAAGGGCCTCGAGGCCGCGCTGGCCATGGCGCCCGCCGCCATCGTCGATCAGGTCGTCGACTCCGGCCTGCGCGGGCGGGGCGGCGCGGCCTTTCCCACCGGCATCAAATGGAAAACGGTGCTGGCCGCCGAAGCCGATCAGAAGTACATCGTATGCAATGCCGACGAAGGCGACTCCGGCACGTTCTCGGACCGCATGCTGATGGAAGGCGACCCCTATGCCCTGATCGAAGGCATGGCCATCGCCGGCCTCGCCGTGCAGGCCACCTACGGCTATATCTATGTGCGGTCCGAATATCCTTACGCCATCGCCGCGCTGGAAGCCGCCATCGCCTGTGCGCGCGACGCCGGCTGGCTGGGCGCCAGCATACGCGGCAGCGGCCGCGCCTTCGACCTTGAGGTGCGCTGCGCGGCGGGCGCCTATATCTGCGGCGAAGAAACCTCGCTGCTGGAAAGCCTTGAAGGCAAGCGTGCGCTGGTGCGGGCCAAGCCGCCACTGCCGGCCGTCAAGGGCCTGTTCGGCAAGCCCACCGTCATCAACAACGTGATCTCGCTGGCATCGGTGCCCATCATCCTGGCGCGCGGCGCCGCTTTCTACCGCGATTTCGGCATGGGCCGTTCGCGGGGAACCCTGCCCTTCCAGCTTGCGGGCAATCTGCGGCACGGCGGCCTGGTCGAGAAAGCCTTCGGCCTTACCCTGCGCGAGCTGCTCTACGACTTCGGGGGCGGCAGCGCCAGCGGCAAGCCTTTGCGCGCCGTCCAGGTGGGCGGACCGCTGGGCGCCTACCTGCCCGAATCGCAATGGGGCGTCCCGCTGGATTACGAAGCCTACGTCGGCATCTCGGCCATGGTCGGCCACGGCGGACTGGTTGCTTTTGATGAAACCGTCGACATGGCAAAAATGGCGGAGTACGCCATGGAGTTCTGCGCCATCGAATCCTGCGGCAAATGCACGCCCTGTCGGATCGGCGCCGTGCGCGGCGCCGAAGTCATCGACAAGATACGCCATAACGAACAACGCGAAGCCCAGGTCGTATTGCTGCGCGATCTTTGCGACACCATGCTGGCCGGTTCGCTGTGCGCCCTGGGCGGCATGACGCCCTATCCGGTTCTTTCGGCGCTCGAACACTTCCCCGAAGACTTCGGCCTGCCCGCCCACCAACCCGCAAGCACGCAAGCGGCCTGACGGAGACCACCATGCTAGAAACAGTCATCAAGCGCGATCGCGATTTCGGCACCCCGGCATCGACCAGCACGCAGATGGTTCGCGTAACCATAGACGGCACCGACATGAGCGTGCCGGCCGGCACCTCGGTCATGCGCGCCGCGGCCGAAGCCGGCATCAACATTCCCAAGCTCTGCGCCTCCGACAACCTGGAAGCCTTCGGCTCCTGCCGCCTGTGCCTGGTGCAGATCGAAGGCCGCAAGGGCTATCCCGCCTCGTGCACCACGCCGGTCGAAGAAGGCATGGTCATCTGGACGGAAACGCCGAAGCTGCACGAGCTGCGCCGCGGCGTCATGGAACTGTATATTTCCGACCATCCGCTGGACTGTCTGACCTGTCCCGCCAACGGCGATTGCGAGCTGCAAGACATGGCCGGCGTCGTCGGCCTGCGCAATGTGCGCTACGGATTCGACGGCGCCAATCACCTGAACGACACCGCCGACCTGTCCAACCCCTACTTCGCCTACGATCCGTCCAAATGCATCGTGTGCAGCCGCTGCGTGCGCGCCTGCGACGAAGTCCAGGGCACCTTCGCCCTGACGATCACCGGCCGCGGCTTCGACTCCCGGGTTACGGCCGGCCAGAACGACAGTTTCCTGGATAGCGACTGCGTTTCCTGCGGCGCGTGCGTGCAGGCCTGCCCCACTTCCACCCTGATGGAAAAAACCGTCATCGACCAGGGCCAGGCCGAGCACTCCATCATCACCACCTGCGCCTACTGCGGCGTGGGCTGCGCCTTCAAGGCCGAAATGAAAGGCCAGGAAGTCGTGCGCATGGTGCCCTGGAAAGACGGCCAGGCCAACCGCGGCCATTCCTGTGTGAAAGGCCGCTTCGCCTGGGGCTATGCCACGCACGAAGACCGCATGCTCAAGCCCATGATACGCGGCGATATCTCCGAGCCCTGGCGCGAAGTCAGCTGGGAGGAAGCCATCTCCTATGCGGCATCCGAACTGAAGCGCATACAGGCCAAGTACGGTCGCGACTCCATCGGCGGCCTCACTTCGTCGCGATGCACCAACGAAGAGACCTACCTGGTCCAGAAACTGGTGCGCGCCGCCTTCGGCACCAACAACGTCGACACCTGCGCGCGGGTCTGCCACTCGCCCACCGGCTACGGTCTTAAAACCACGCTGGGCGAATCGGCCGGCACCCAGACCTTCGATTCGGTCATGTTCACCGACGTGGTCATCATCATGGGCGCCAACCCCAGCGCCGCACACCCGGTATTCGCCTCGCGCCTGAAGCGCCGCCTGCGCCAGGGCGCCAAGCTGATCGTCATCGATCCGCGCCAGATCGAATTCGTCGACGCGCCCCACGTCAAGGCCGACTATCACCTGCCGGTCAGGCCGGGCACCAACACCGCCGTGCTGACCGCCATGGCCCACGTCATCGCCACCGAGGGCCTCATCGACGAAGCCTTCGTCGATGAACGTTGCGAAGCGCCGGCCTTCCAGCAATGGCGCGACTTCGTCTCGCTGCCCGAGAATTCGCCCGAAGCCATGGAATCGGTCACCGGCGTGGCGGCGGCCGACCTGCGCGGCGCGGCCCGGCTGTTCGCCACCGGTGGCAACGGTTCCATCTACTACGGCCTGGGCGTCACCGAGCACAGCCAGGGGTCGACCACCGTGATGGCCATCGCCAACCTGGCCATGGCCACCGGCAACCTGGGCAAGGAAGGCGTGGGCGTGAATCCGCTGCGCGGGCAGAACAACGTGCAGGGCTCCTGCGACATGGGTTCCTTCCCGCACGAACTGCCCGGCTACCGCCACATATCCGACGACACGGTGCGCCGCCAGTTCGAGCAGGACTGGGGCGTGACCCTGCAGCCCGAGCCCGGCCTGCGCATACCGAATATGTTCGACGCCGCCATCAGCGGATCCTTCAAGGGCCTGTACTGCCAGGGCGAGGACGTCGTCCAGTCCGACCCCAACACCCAGCACGTGGCCAAGGCGCTGGCGTCCATGGAATGCATCATCGTCCAGGACATCTTCCTGAACGAAACGGCCAAGTATGCGCATGTATTCCTGCCCGGTTCGTCCTTCCTGGAAAAGGACGGCACCTTCACCAATGCCGAACGGCGTGTATCGCGCGTGCGCAAGGTCATGGAGCCCAAGTCCGGAATGGGCGACTGGGAAGTCACCTGCGCCCTGTCCAACGCCCTGGGCTACCCCATGAACTACAGCCATCCGTCCGAGATCATGGACGAAATCGCCCGGCTGACCCCCACCTTCCAGGGCGTCTCGTTCAAGAAGATCGACGAGATGGGCGGCAGCGTGCAGTGGCCTTGCAACGCCGATGCGCCCGACGGCACGCCCATCATGCACGTGGACGAGTTCGTGCGCGGCAAGGGCCGCTTCATGATCACCAAGTACGTGCCCAGCGACGAGCGCAGCACCCGCAAATACCCGCTGCTGCTCACCACGGGCCGCATCCTGTCGCAGTACAACGTGGGCGCCCAGACGCGGCGCACGCCCAATGTGCTGTGGCACAGCGAGGATCTGCTCGAGATCCATCCGCAAGATGCCGAGGACCGCGGCATACGGGAAGGCGACATGGTGGCGGTGCAAAGCCGCTCGGGCGAAACTGTATTGCGCGCCAACGTGACCGAACGCGTGCAGCCGGGCATCGTCTACACCACCTTCCACTTTCCCGAATCCGGCGCCAACGTCGTTACCACCGACAGCACCGACTGGGCGACGGACTGCCCCGAGTACAAGGTCACGGCCGTGCAGGCGCGGCTGGTGACGGGGCCCTCGCAATGGCAGGCGAAATGGTCGCGCTTCAGCGACATCCAGCTTTCCCTGCTCGAGCAGCGCCAGCGCGATCAAGAGGCGGCATCGGCCGCCGCGGAGACGCCGAAGACGGCGCCCGTGCTGAGCCCCCAGGAATAAGGAAGCAAGATGAAGCCCGCCGGCCTGTCGCCCCCTGAACCGCAAGCCGCCGCCCCGGCGGGCAGCCGCTTGCGGCGGGTGCTGCGCGCCGGGGCGCAAACGCCCAGCCGCGACGAGACCGACCTTGTCGCGCAAGAGGTTCCGGTGGCGCTGGAATACAACGGCATCGGCCACGCGACCTTGCTGGCCTCGCCCACCGACCTCGAAGATTTTGCCTTCGGCTTCTCGTATACCGAAGGCATCATCCGCTCGGCCCGCGACATCTATGGCGTGGACATCGTCGAGCGCCCCGAAGGCATCATCATTCAGGTCGACATGGCCAGCGCCTGCCTGAATCAACTGAAGCTGCGCCGGCGCAGCCTGGCCGGACGCAGCGGCTGCGGGCTGTGCGGCATCGAAAGCCTGGACGAGGTTCGCCGCGACCTGCCCGCCCTGCCGGCGCCGCCGCAGCCGTTCTCCGCCGCCGCCATTTCAGCGGCGGTCGACCAGTTGCGGGCGCGGCAGCCGCTGCACCTGGCCACGGGCGCCACGCACGCCGCCGGCTGGGCCGGCCCCGATGGAAACATACGGCAGGTGCGCGAGGACGTGGGCCGGCACAATGCGCTGGACAAGCTCATCGGACACCTGATCCGCAACGCGCAGGACACGGCGCGGGGCATCGCCGTCATTTCCAGCCGGGCCAGCTTCGAAATGGTCCAGAAGACCGCGGCGGCGGGCATTCCCGTGCTGGTCGCGGTATCGGCGCCCACCAGCTACGCCATCCAGATGGCCGACGAACTGCATGTCCTGCTGGCCGGGTTCGCGCGCGGCTCGCTGTTCACCGTCTACAGCCATCCCGAATACCTAAGCATTCCAGGGAGCCCTACTTGAACAACATCGCACACCTGATCAGTCTGGCCAATCGCATAGGCCAGTTCTTCGAATCCTTCCCCGACCGCGGCGAAGGCATAGAAGGCATCGCCAACCATATACAGAAGTTCTGGGAACCCCGCATGCGCACCGCCATGCTGAACTTCCTTGAAGCCCAGCCCGACGGGCAGCTCGGTGAGACAGGCCTCAGCGAAATCGCGCTGCAGGCCATCAGCCAAAACAGGGAACGACTGACACCAAAAATGCCGACGACCGCTTAATTTTCCATCACTCAGCTTCATGCACAGCGCATCGGGTTTTCGTCCGATGCCGGGAGTCTTTTTGCCTTTTTTCAACACAGGAATCGCTCGAACCCGCCATCCGGCTTTTCTTTCCACTTCTGCACAAACGTAATACAGACTGCGCCAACGCAGTCGAAAGGAGACAACATGAGTACCCATTCTGCAGATCACGGCTTCTTCAGCAAAGAGCGCATAACCGCTCCGCCGGGCTTCAATCGATGGATGATCCCTCCGGCGGCGCTGGCGGTTCATCTATGCATAGGACAGGCCTACGCCTTCTCGGTGTTCAACAACCCGATGACCAAGCTGCTGGGCATCACCGAGTCCGCTCCGGGCGACTGGGACCTTCCCACCCTGGGCTGGATATTCAGCCTGGCCATCTTCTTCCTGGGGCTGTCCGCGGCCTTCGCCGGTAAATGGCTGGAGGAAGTGGGCCCGCGCAAAGCCATGTTCGCCGCCGCTTGCTGCTTCGGTGGCGGCTTCATGGTGGCGGCCATCGGGATATCGCTGCACCAGATATGGCTGGTCTATCTGGGCTATGGCGTGCTGGGCGGCGTGGGCCTGGGCATAGGCTACGTATCGCCGGTGTCCACGCTGATCAAATGGTTCCCGGACAAGCGCGGCATGGCCACAGGCATGGCCATCATGGGCTTCGGCGGCGGCGCCTTCATCGCCTCGCCCATGTCGGTGGCGCTGATGAAGCACTTCAGCTCGCCCACTTCGGTAGGCGTGGTCCAGACCTTCGTCGTCATGGGCGCCCTGTATTTCTGCTCGATGATGATAGGCGCCTTTGCCATACGGATTCCCGCCGCCGACTGGAAACCCGACGGCTGGACTCCGCCGGCCAACCAAAGCGCCATGATCTCCCGCAACCACGTGCATATCGACCAGGCCCTGAAGACCCCGCAGTTCTGGCTGCTGTGGTGGGCGCTGTGCCTGAACGTCACGGCGGGCATCGGCGTGCTGGGCCAGGCATCGGTCATGATCCAGGAAAGCTTCAAGGGCGCCATTACCCCGGCCGCCGCCGCGGGCTTCGTGGGCGTGATGTCGCTGGCCAACATGCTGGGCCGTTTTTTCTGGTCGTCGGTCTCGGATTACGTAGGCCGCAAGAATACCTACTCGATCTTCTTCGTGCTGGGCACGGCGCTGTATTTCGGGGTGCCCGGCATGGGTTCGGCCGGCAACGTGGCTCTGTTCGTGCTGTTCTACTGCATCATCATCTCGATGTACGGCGGCAGCTTCTCGACGGTTCCCGCTTACCTGGCCGACCTGTTCGGCACCCGCTATGTGGGCGGCATACACGGACGCCTGCTGACTGCCTGGGCCGCCGCCGGCATCTTCGGCCCGACACTGGTGAACTACATCCGCCAGTATCAGGTGGATCACGGCGTGCCCGCGGCGCAATCCTATACCGCCACCATGTACTTGATGTCCGGCCTGCTGGTCATCGGTTTCATCTGCAATATGCTTGTCCGTCCGGTTGCCGCGCGCCACCACATGGGCAACGAACAGCAAGGCCAGATGACGCCGGCCATGGCTACCAAATAAGGGAGATTCACTATGGAAAACACCACCAGCACCACAGCCGTCCGCTCGACGACCTCGCCCATCCTGCTGATTATTTTCTGGCTGTATGTGGGCATACCCCTGGCCATCGGCGTGTGGGAAACGCTGCTGAAGGCCGCCGCCCTGTTCAAGTAGGGCCGGCGTCATCGAGCTGCAAAAAAACCCGCCTGTTTACAACAGGCGGGTTTTTGCATGTGCCCTAAGCAAGAAATGCCGGGCGGCGCCCTAGGCCGATTCCTTGACGCGGTATACGAGTACAGCGGTTTTGGCCAGGCTGAGCACCTTGATGGTCACGCTGCCCAGCAAAAGCCGTGACAAGCCGCTGCGGCCATGGCTGCCGATGAAGATGAGGTCGCAGCCTTCTTCTTCAGCGGCCTGCACCAGGCCGTCGGCCACGTTGAAATTGGATACTGCCTTGGCCTTGGCCTTGACGCCCGCGGTTTCAGCGCGGTCGAGCACCGCCTTCAGGTATTTTTGCGCCTGTTCCTGGGCGGTCTTGTCGTAGTCTTCGTCGGTGATGGCATAGGCGGCGGCCATGCCATCGAAGCCGACCGTGGCGGCAAACGGCTGGGTGACATACAGGGCGACGATTTCCGCGCCTGTTTCCCGTGCAAAGCAGACACCCTTGTTGGCAGCTTGCGCCGACAGAGCCGAGCCGTCGGTTGGAATAAGTATTTTCTTGAACATAGGGTTGGCTCCCAATCGGTAGTGAGGTGCCAACAGCTTAACCCCAACCGCCGTGAAAAAACAGTCGGTATATACGCGGGGTTTTGATCTGCATCAAAGAGAGCGGGCTGCGTTGAACAGATGCGTGCAGCGCGTGCCCGTGCGGCAGTAGGCCAGCACCGGCGCGGGCAGGTCTTTGAGAAGCCGGGCGAACTTGACCACGTCGTCCTGGGTCATGGCCCCACTGACCACCGGTTGATACTCGACCGCCAGGCCGGCCGCGCGGGCCGCCGCCATGACCTCGGACGAGGCGGGCTGGTCTGGGCCGCCTTCGAGGTCGGGCCGGTTGATGATGACGCTTTTGAAGCCGGCGTCGGCCACGGCCTGCATGTCGCCGGCGGACAATTGAGGTGCAACGGCGAAGGTTTCGGTAAGCGGGTTGATGGGTACTGACATGGGAAGCTCCGGATGTTTATACTTGCGATTCGATTAAGGAAAATAGTATGACCAGCGCCTCCGCAGTGCAAGCCCCCGCACAGGTGTCCAGCACCGACGGACCGGCGCGGGGCCGGCTGCTCGTACGCGACGCGCAAGCCGACGACATGGCCCAGGTGCAGCGTATATACGCCCACCACGTATTGCACGGCACGGCCACTTTCGAGGAAACACCGCCCACGCTCCAGGAAATGCGGGAAAGGCGCGAAAAAGTGCTGGATCTGGGCATGCCCTACCTGCTTGCGGAACTGAACGGCCGGGTCGTGGGCTACTGCTATGCCTCGCCATACCGGCCGCGCGTCGCCTACCGGTACACCATCGAAGACTCCATTTACCTGGAAGACGGCCAGTCGGGCAAGGGCCTGGGCAAAGCCTTGCTGTCCACCCTGATCGAGCGCTGCGAGCAAGGCCCGTGGCGGCAGATGATCGCCGTCATCGCCGGCCACGACAACCAGGGTTCCATCGGCCTGCACCGCAGCCTGGGCTTTGCCCATGCCGGCACCCAGGCCGCCACCGGCTTCAAGTTCAATCAGTGGATCGACGTCGTCTTCATGCAGCGGGCGCTGGGCGAGGGCAGCGGCAGCAAGCCCGCCGGCTAGCGCCCCGCCGCGCTTGAAGGCCCGGCGCCGCGTGCCGGGTCCAGGACGATCCCGTACTCTTTCAGCCAGCCGCCCACCGCATCGCTGCGCAAGACCTGGAATTCCGCAAACCGCTGCGCGCCCAGCCCGTCGCCCGCCAGTGCCTCGCCGGCCGGATGGCACATGATCGCATCGCCCTCTTTCGCCAGGCTCAACCAGTGACGCAGCAAGCCCGCATAGGCCGCTTCCCCGCCCTGGAAGCCGTACACCCCCAGGAAGCGCCGATTCAGCCCGAAACCCCGGTTGCGGGCCATGCGGCCGAAGCGGCGCGCTCCCAGCACGTCGATGATGCGGGCCTTCAGGCGCAGGGCCGCCGGCAGGCCGGTCAAGGTTGCGCTGCGGGTGTAGCGCAGCCACGGGCGCGCATCGGCATAGCGCCGCTCGAGCTCCGCCAGCAGCGTGCCCCGTATCTGCGGAAACTGGTGCACGTGCTGGTGGCCGTCGACGAAATCAGGACGCCGCCCCATCGCGTCCTCGAATGTGTCCAGCTGGCTTGCGATCTGGGCCTGTATACGTCCCGGATCCAGGCGGCGCAACCAGGTGCGCGCAATCAGGGCCGGCACGGGCAGATACAGGCCGGGCTGCCCCATCGACTCTGTGAAATTCAGGTGCAATCCCGTTTGCAGGCCGGGACACTCCAGCAAGAGAGGTGCGCTGGCCGAAAACGAGGGCCCCAGCGACAGGCAGCTGGTGGCATTCAGGCGGCCCGATCGCGCCAATTCCAGTATGCCGGCATCGATGGCCGGATTCATGCCAAAATCGTCGGCGCAGATCACAATACGCTTTTGTTCAATTTCGGGCACCCGCTCTCTCCGGAAACAATAACGATGCAAAAACTCGTACGGCAACTGGCCTGGTTCATCGCCGTGGGCTGCGCCGCCGCCGCCACCCATTGGCTGGTGGTTGTCGCCGTCGTGTCGGCCGGCGGACTGGCGCCGCTGGCCGCCAACGTGGTCGGCTGGCTGGTGGCCTTCTGCGTATCGTTCGCGGGCCATTTCCAGCTTACCTTCAAGCACCACAAGGCTCCTGTGGCCCGGGCGGCCCGGCGCTTCTTCGCCGTATCGGCCCTGGGCTTCGCCGTCAATGAACTGGCCTATGCCTGGCTGCTGCGCGCCACCAATCTGCCCTACGACATCCTGCTGGCCCTGATTTTAATCGCGATAGCCGGCATGACCTTCATTCTCGGCCGGCTTTGGGCATTCCGGCACAAAAGCTGAGCGGCCCGCCCGCGGGCACATACCAGGCCCGCAGATTGCCGTCCTCGACTTCGGCCTCCATGGCTTTCAGGAAGCCATAGCGTTCATGGCTGCCGGAATCGCCGATCAGCCACAGGCCGACCACATGGTTGGTGCACAGCTTGGCCGTAAGGTCTTCGGGCGAAATCAGCAGGCGGCTGCCGGCCTCCGGCTCGAACTTGCCGGCATCGTAAAGTTCGCGGCGCCAATTGTCGGTATGCTTGAGTTCGGGATCGTCCCACCGGGACACGACGAACGACGTCTTGCCCGCACCCAGGTAAAAATCCAGATCGTAGCGAAAGCGTTCCAGCATCACGGTCTTGTCCGACGGCTGGTAGTGGGCCTGCAGCTTCTGGGCCAGGCCTTTCGTGCCCGGCTGAGGCCAGCCCACCATCACCACCACGGCCGTGGCGCATATGGACAGCGATACGATCAGCGACACCATGAACGCCTTCAAGGCGCGTCGCCCATCGTTCGCCTCCAGGCGGGCGGCGAAGGTCTCGGCAATGAAGTATGCCAGGGGGGCCAGCGCGGGCAGGATGTAGCCGACCAGCTTGGAATTGGGCAGCGAGAAGAAGATCAGCACGACCAGCAGCCAGGACAGCATCAAGCCCCGCAAGGCGGCATGCCGGGGATTTTTCCAGTAGGCCCTGTTGGCCAGCCGCCACAAATGCACGGACCAGGGCAATGTCAGGCCCAGCAACACGGGCCCATAGAACCAGAAGGGCCGGGCATTGTTGAATCCCTTCTCGAGAAAACGCTCGAAGTGCTGATAAACGATGTAGTAGTCCAAGAAGCCGGGATAGCGCTGCTGCATGGCGATCATCCAAGGCACGGCCAGCAGCAGGAAGACCGCGATGCCGGGCAGCCATAGCATGCGCAGCATCGTATCGAAGCGCCGGCGTCCAAGCAGCCAGAAGAACACGATGCCGCCGGGCAGCACCACCCCTATCAAGCCCTTGGCCAGGAAGCCCGCGGCGGCCAGCGCATAGGCAAGCGCCAGGGAAGCGCGGTAGGCCTGGCCTTGCTCCAGGCGGAACACGGCGGTGGCACCGGCAATGACGGTTGCCGTGATGATGCCCGCAACCGTCATGTCCAGGTTGGCGTAGTGGGATGCCCCGAACAGCAAGGGCGCCGACATCAGTATGAAGGCCGCCAGCACGGCCACCCGCTGGTTGACCTGGGCCTTCAGGAACCAGAACAGCAAGGTTACGGTCATGGTCGCGCCGGCGACGGAAGCCAGGCGGGCCGACCACTCGTTCACGCCGAAGACGTTGAGCGAGAGGGCCGTCAGCCAGTAAAACAGCGGCGGTTTGTGGAAAAAGGGCAGACCGTCCAGGCGCGGCACGGTGTATTGATTCGCGCTGAGCATGTTCCAGGCAACGCCGACGTAGCGGCCCTCATCGGGAAGCAGCAATGGATACAAGCCTGTGGTGGCGCCGAGCCATACAAAGGCAATGGCGCAAACCACCCAGGTCGATTGCACATTGAGCATATTGGACACTGACTGTAACAACCCGCCCGTATGGTGTTCCGGCCGGGCCTGCCCCGGCAGTGTCGCTTCTTGAGTTTGCATGATCGAGTGGAAAACTGCTCTAGAGGGTAAGGACGGCGGTAAAGAAAGACGTGGACGACATGCCGGCTAGCGGGCCCGGGCCGGCGCGTCGGCGGGCAAAGGCGCTGTGCTTCGCGCCAGGCCTTTGCCGCATTGCTGGCGGACCAGGTAGACCGGACGGTGCTTGACCTCGCCGAAAATGCGCGCGATGTATTCCCCCAGCACGCCCACGGAAATGAGCTGGACGCCGGCAAAGAAAAGGACAACGGTGATCAGCGAGGCCCAGCCCTGAACAGGATCGCCGAACATCCAGTAGGTGACGACGATGAACAGGCCGTAGGCGAACGACAGCAAGGACAGGCAGATTCCCACCAGGCTCAGCATGCGCAAAGGCCAGGTGGTGAATGCCGTGATGCCATCGATGGCAAAACGGAACAGCTTGAACGGCTTGAACGTGGATTTGCCATACAGGCGCTCGGGAGGCGAATACAGCATGGGTTCGGCCTTGAAGCCCACCCAGGCGAACAGCCCCTTCATGAACCGGTTGCGTTCGGGCAGGCGCAGCAGCGCGTCGACCACCATACGATCCATCAGCCGGAAATCGCCCGCGTTCTCGGGCACCTGCAGCCCGCCCGACGTACGCATCAGCTTGTAGAAGAACCGTGTGCCCATGCGCTTGAACAAGGATTCGTCATGGCGTGTGGCGCGCACCGCATAAACCATCTCGGCCCCCTCCTGCCAGCGTTCCAGCATTTTCGGAATCAGCGCGGGGGGGTGTTGTAAATCTGCATCCATGCAGACCACAACCTGGCCGAGCGCGGTCTCCAGACCGGCGGTCAAGGCGGCTTCCTTGCCGAAATTCCGGGAAAGCTGCACGTACAGGATTTCGGAATGCCGGGATGCCCAGTCTTGCATGGTGGCGGGCGTCCCGTCGGTGCTGCCGTCGTCCACCACCAGGATTTCGTAGGTGATGGCCAAGGAGTCCAGGACCGCTATAAGCTGAGGCAACAATACGTTTAGATTGGCTTCCTCATTCAGGCAGGGAATCACGCAGGTGAGCGTGGTTGGATGGGGCATGGACAAAAGACGTAGTAAATTCGTGACCGAATCAAAACACGGGCCGCGTGAAATTCGCGTCGAATAAATATTACAAAATGCAGCAAGCGCAAATAATAGCGTAAAACCTCGGTTTGCCGTTAGTGCTATATACCCTGACATTGACGATCGTGACGAATTTTTATAAGATTACTTTTAAATAAATCTTTACTGAGCCGTGTGCATTGAGCGCCGGTCCATTCATGCCTTGCCCGGCAGGATACGCTTCCTTATGACCCGATCCGAACTCTGTACCGAAGAAGAAATAAAAACGCTGGTTTACGGGTTCTACGACCGCGTACGGGCCGATGCGCTGCTGGGCCCGGTCTTCAATCAACATATTCACGACTGGGACACGCACCTGGGCATCATGGTCCGGTTCTGGTCCTCGCTGCTGCTGAGCACCGGGTCTTATAGCGGCACGCCCATGCCCAAGCACATCGCCCTGCCCGGCCTGAATGCCGACATGTTCACCCAATGGCTGGCGCTGTTTCACGAAACGGCGCAAGAACTCCCGAACCGCCCCTTCGCCGAACGCGCCGAGGAATTCGCTCACCGCATCGCACGCAGCCTGTGGTTCGGATACCAGATGAACAATGAACCCAATCGCATGCCCACGGAGCTTGTCCATGGCTGAACTGCTGCACATACAGGAAAACAGGTCAGGCGCCGCCGGGCCCGACATGAAGGCTTTCCTGAGCCTGGGCTTCAGGCCGCTGTATATCGCAGGTTGCGGCTGGGCTCTGATTTCCCTGCTCATCTGGATCTTCGCGCCGCAATTCATCGGGCAGACGCTGGGCGGGGTGGCGTGGCATGCCCATGAGATGCTCTGGGGCTTCATCGCCACCATCGCCGTCGCTTTCCTGCTGACCGCCAGCGCCACCTGGACCGGATTCAACCCGCTTAAAGGCGCAGGCCTGGGAGCCATCGTCGCGCTATGGCTGATCGCGCGCATCGGCTATCTGTTCGGCGGCGAAATCGGCACCCACATTGCCTGCGCCAGCGAGCTTGCCTTTTTCGTGATCAGCGCGGCATGCCTGATGCGGGTCATGGTCAAGGGTAAAAGCCGGCGCAACTACGGCGTACCGCTGCTGGTGCTGGGCCTGGGAGCGGCCAACGTGCTGTACCTGCGCGCCGCCCTGGACGGCAATTACATCCTGCTCATGCAGCGTTTCGACCTGGGCATGATCTGCATGGCCGTCATCGCCCTGCTCATCGGGCGCCGGGTCATCCCTTTCTTTTCCATGCGCATGGTGCCCGGCCTTGCCTTGCCCATGCAGGTTCGCAGCGGCCAAGCCCAATTGGTCGTCAGCGTGATCGCCATTGCCCTGGGCCTGGCCGGTCTGGCTTTGCCCATGGCGGCCGCGCTGGCCCTGGTCGGCGCGGTCAGCCTGTGGCAGGTGCTGCGCTGGAAGCCGCTGGCGGTGCTGCACAAGCCCATGCTCTGGATACTCTATCTTGGTTATGCCGCCATGGGCCTGGGACTGCTGTTCGCGGCCTGGCACACCAGCGGCCTGGCCACCGGCGTCCTGGCTCGCGCAGCGGTGCATGTGCATATCATCGGCATGGGCGGATTCGCGGTGCTGATCATCGGCATGGTGACCCGGACGGCGCTGGGCCACCTGGGCCGCCCTCTGGCCCTGGACGGCAGCATGCTGGCCAGCTACTACCTGATGATCGCCGCCGTCGTACTGCGCCTGGGCGCCCTGTGGCCAAGCAGCGGCAGCCTGTGGCTGCTGCGCGCGGCGGCCCTGAGCTGGATGGCATGCATGGCCCTTTACCTGTGGCGGTTCGTGCCCATGCTGATCCGTCCACGCCACACGCCGGGGTAATCCATGCGCCTGACTACCATGACCGATTACGCGATGCGCCTGCTGATGTACGTGGGCAGGCATCCCGACCGTCTGTGCACGATCGCCGAAATCGCGCAGTCCTACGGCATTTCCGAGCCGCACCTCATGAAGATCACGCACAGGCTTGCGCAGCGCGGCTGGCTGGAGACCGTGCGCGGCAAGAATGGAGGCATGCGCCTGGCACGCCCTCCGCATGAAATCAACCTGGGTGCGGTGGTGCGCGATACCGAAAACGACCTGGCGCTGGTGGAATGCTTCGTGGCCGGAAACGCCTGCACCCTGAGCGGCCATTGCGGCCTGACGGCCATCATCGACGGCGCCCTGCAGCAGTTCATGCAGCATCTGGACCGCTATTCGCTGGCCGACATACTGCCCGAGCCGGCGCAGAGCGCCACGTCCACCATGCACTTCGTGGAGCGGGCCGAGATCAGCTAAGGGAAAAGGGCATCAACAAGACACTAGAGCATTTTCGGTTCAGGTGTTTACATGTTTCGAAGCGCTGCGTCGGACAGGTGCCACGAACGCTACCTCTGCGCCAAACTTGCTCTCGTACACGCGGGCGGGGTGGGGGTGAAGGCCGTTGGGCCCGCGTGGCCGGTTCGGCGCCCCGCGCGCCGAACATCGCATCGTCTTGCTCGTCCGCCCATGCGGGCTGCCTTCGCCTACGACGCGCTCGGCCCCGAAGAGCCCGCCGGCCTTCACCCCCACCCCGTCCGCTGCATCTTGGAATAGTGCCTGGCTGTTGGGGCATCTTGGGTGCTTGGCCTTTTTGCGTTTCGTGATCTTCAGTTAGAAAGACGTTGTGCGCTCGCCCTGGCGCGGCCCGCCAGCCGGGCCGCCTGGGGCTTCGGACTGTGATCCTCGTGGCGTTGCTTGATGAGGGCGGCAGGTAAGGTGCCCTTGGGAATGCCTCTTGGCGCCTTCTGGTGCTCGTGTGCCAGGGTCTGCCTCTTTCAAGACGCTCATAGGCCCGAACACAACATTACGGATACCCTCGGTGAGTGAGGCCAGCCACCGCCGACGCAGACAACCAGGCTTGCCGCATAGGGGGGTTGCCAAGGCATGGGGCTTCGCACTTCTTACGAAATGGATAGTGAGGTATACCCGCGTATAAGAGCCGATGGCTGGGCTACAAGCATCCTGAATAGGACACGGAGGAATCGCAGGTATACGAAACCTGGCTTGCTCAAACCCGACTGCGCGCTGCCATTCCAACCCAAAGGGGCCATCGTGCCAACAGTGAAACATGCCTCATTGTCGCAGTGCGGCGGGGCTCGGGTGGCGGGCCGGGCGACTTGCGGGGCCGAGCCAGTCGTACGCGAAGGCAGCCCGGACGGGCGGACGAGCAAGACGAAGCGGTGTTCGGCGCGACGGCGCCGAACCGGTCACGTGGAGCGGGCCTGCCACCCGAGCCCCGCCGCACGTCAGAAGAAGCAAGCAGCAGTTCAAATGAACAAGGGATTCACGCGAACAAGCATGCATAACCACCCCGTCGATGACGATGGGAAAAGTCCATATTATGCTTGTATTTAAATCAAAAATACTCTAGCTGCTGAAATGACGCAGCAGCTTGGTCAGCAAAGGCCGAACCGCGCGCAACTCTTCAAGATGAACATTGGACAGAGCCGCCAGTTTTTCGTCGGCCAGCGGCGTCAGCATGACCCGCACGCGGCGCCGATCGTCGGGGTCCCGGAATCGATACACCAGTTCCATGCGCACCAGGCGGTTGACCAATTCCACCGCGCTGTGGTGGCGGATCAACAACTGCTCGGCGATATCCCCCACACTGGGCGCGGCATCGGCGCTCATGGCCTTGATCACCAGCAGCGCCTGGTGTTGCTGCGGCATGAGCCCCGCGGCGGCCGCCGCCGCTTCGCTGAAGGCGCTGAAGCGGCGCAAGGTAAAGCGGAACAAGGCCAGCGCTTCGTAATCGGCGCGGGTCGGGCTCCCATCCTTGCTGTTGGAGGGGTTGTTGTAGGAAGTCACTGGGCCTGGTCAAACACGGATGAAGGCGGCCGCGCCGGCCGCCGGGCAAGTCAGGCCAGGTTGCAGCGCACCGTTATGGGGTGCGCGCGCAATACCGACATGACGGTATCGTCGACCTTGCCTTCGACATCGGAAATAACATAACCGATCTGCCCGCGCGTCTGCAATTGCTGGCTGACGATATTCAGGCCGTGCTCGGCCATCAGGTTGCTGAGCGTGCCCATGGCGCCCGGCAGGTTGCGGTGCACGTGCAGGATGCGGGCGGTGCCGGCCGCTTCCTGGTAGGGAATTTCCGGGAAGTTCACGGCGCCCTTGGTCGTGCCGCTCAACACGAAGCGAACCAGCTTTTCGGCCACTTCGCGGCCGATATTCTCTTGCGATTCCTGGGTGCTGCCGCCGATGTGAGGCGTAAGAATGACGTTGCGCATGCCGATCAAAGGGCTGGCCAGGGGCTCGTTGACGCTTTTCGGCTCGACGGGGAAGACGTCGAGCGCGGCGCCGGACAGATGCCCCGAAAGCAGCGCCGCGTGCAAGGCGTCGATGTCCACGACCGTGCCCCGCGATGCATTGATGAGTATCGCGCCCGGCTTCATGGCCGCAATGGCCTGTGCATCCATGATGTTCTGGGTGGATTTTCCCCCCGGAACGTGCAGGGTGACGATGTCGGACTGCCCCAGCAGCTTCTTCAGCGAGGCACTGGCCCTTGCGTTGCCCAGCGGCAGTTTTGCTTCGACGTCGTGGAAGATGACGCGCATGCCGGCCGCTTCAGCCAGGGTGCCGACCTGCGAACCGATGTTGCCGTAGCCGATGATGCCCAGCGTCTTGCCGCGCGCCTCGAAGGCGCCTTCGGCGGACTTGTCCCAATGCCCCTGATGCACCCTGTCGTTCTTTTCAGGGATGCGGCGCAGCAGCAGGATGGCCTCGCCCAGCACCAGTTCGGCAACCGAGCGCGTATTGGAGAACGGCGCATTGAAGACCGGAATGCCGCGCATCATGGCCGTTTCCAGGTCCACCTGATTGGTGCCTATGCAGAAACATCCAATGGCGCGCAAGTCGGGCATGTCCGCCAGCAAGGCGGCATCGAGGTGGGTGCGTGAACGGATGCCGACCAGTTGCGCGCCGCGCAGGGCTTCGCGCAAAGCGTCGGGCTGGAGCGCCGACGCATGCGTCACGACATCGTCCAGGCCCGCGGAGGTGAATATTTCCTTGGCGCTGGGGTGGATGTTTTCAAAGAGGACAATGCGAGTCATTAATAATCCCGGGGAAGCAACGATAAACGGTTATTGTGGACTATTTTAGGACTGAATGCCCCCGTGTCCATTCCGGGCAAAGGGATTTGCGCATTGTGAAACAGCGGGATGCGGGGCGGAATCAGCGCCCCGCGGCGTAGGCCTGGATCAGCCGCGGCGAAGCCGCCGCGTGCAGCAGGCCATCCGCATCGCGCGATGCCGCCGTCAGCCGGCCTATGCTCCAGTCCGGCGACTCTTCAAGCCGATGCCCCCGGCGGCGCAAGTCATCCAGTACCTGCGCCCCCACCGCCGTCTCGATGGTGATGTTGCCCGGCTTGCGGCCGCGCGGATAGAAGGAACTGGGAAAATGCTGCGTATGGAACATGGGAGCGTCGATGGCCTCCTGCAGGTTCATGCCCTGATGCAGATGGCGCAGGAAAAGAATCAGTTGCCATTGCTCCTGCTGGTCCCCGCCGGGCGTGCCGAAGATCATATAGGGCCGGCCGTCGCGCAGCAGCATGGTCGGGCTCAGCGTGGTGCGCGGGCGCTTGCCGGAGGCCAATGTGCCGGGCATGCCCTCTTCCAGCCAGAACATCTGCGCGCGGGTGTTCAGCCCGAAACCCAGTTCCGGGATCACCGGCGAAGACTGGAACCATCCGCCCGACGGCGTGACGGTAATCATATTGCCCCAGCGGTCTATGGCGTCGATATGGGTGGTGTCGCCCCGCTTGGCGGACAACAGCGGGTTGGCGCGGTCCATGGCGGAAAGCAGGCTGCCGTCGTTATGGCGGGACAGGCGGTCCAGGACGGCCTCGACCCGCGCCACCTGGGCCTCGAAACCCGGCACGAGACCCGGCCGCAGCTCGTTGGAGGCCTGCTCGCCGATCAGCCCGCTGCGCTCGCGGTTGTACTCCCGGGAGAGCAGCGCCTGCATGGGTACGTCGACGAAAGCAGGATCGCCGTAATAGGCCTCGCGGTCGGCGAACGCCAGTTTCATGGCCTCGACCAGCAGATGGATGAAGCGCGGATCGCCATGTTTCAAGCGGGCGATGTCGGTGTGTTCCAGCAAGGCCAGGGTCTGGAGAAAAACCGGCCCCTGGCTCCAGGGCTGCGTCTTGGCCACGGTTGCACCGCCATAGCCATGCAGCAGCGGCTCTTCGTAGCCGGCGGACCAGCCCGCCAGATCCTGCCCGTTCAGGACGCCCTTGTGCGGCGTGCCGCTTTCGTCCATGACCTCGTTGCCCGATACGAAGCGATCGATCGCCTCGGCCACAAAGCCCTGGTAGAAGGCCTTGCGGGCCGCCTCGATCTGCCGTTCACGATCGCCGCCGGCGCTTTCCGCCTCGGCCAGCACGCGCTCCCAGGCCTGGGCCAGCGCCGGGTTGCAAAACAATCGGCCGGCCTGCGGCACCGCCCCCTTGGGCAGGTATACCTGCGCCGAGGTGGGCCACTGGGTTTCAAAAAATTCTTTCAGGCCGGCAATGGTGTTGGATACCCGCGGCAACAGAGGGTGGCCGTTGCGCGCGTAATGGATGGCGGGCTCCAGCACGTCCCGCAGCGACATGCTGCCATGGTCGCGCAGCAGTATCATCCAGGCGTCGAAAGCGCCCGGAATCACCGTCGCCAGCAGGCCGTTGCCCGGGATGAGCTCCAGGCCCTGCGACCGGTAATGCTCGAGTGTCGCGCCCGCGGGGGTTGCGCCCTGCCCGCACAGCACCTGGACCTTGCCCGTGCGCACGGAATGGAAAATACCCGGCACTTCGCCGGCCGGCCCCACCAGGTGGGGCTCGACCACGTGCAGCGTAAAGGCGCTGGCCACGCAGGCGTCGAAGGCATTGCCGCCGCGCTCCAGCATGGCCATGCCCACCGCGGTGGCCAGCCAGTGCGTGGAAGTCACGACACCGAAGGTGCCGGTAATTTCTGGACGGGTCGTGAACATGGTGAGAAACCGCCTATTCCTATTGTTTGGCCAGGGTAACGCCTTTCAGGCGGATGAGGCCATCGGGATAGGGCACGAAGCCCTGCACCCGCTTCTGCAGGCCGAAGGTCCAGGGCAGGTAAAAGGTGTAGACGATGGGCCGCTTCTCCTGCATCTGCTGGAGGAATTGGGAATACAGCTGCTTGCGCTTGCCTGTGTCCAGCTCCTGGCGGGCTTCCATCAGCAGGTCGTTCATGGCCTGGTCGCAGAATTTCCCATCGTTCAGGCTGCCCTTGCAGGCAACGTACTGGAATATATTGCCGCTGGGGTCGACCCGGCCCGACCAGCCGGCCTGTGCGAGCTCGAAATCGCCGCGGGCCATGGTCGATTGCAGGGCCGCGAACTCCATGGGCCGCAATGTGATGTCGAAGCCCGCCTCGCTGCCCATGGCCTGGATCAGCTCGAAGACCTGCTGCATGATGGTGTTGTTGCCGAAGGAGATCTCGACCTTGACGCGGTCATGGCCCGCCGCCTTCAGCAGCGCCTTCGCCTTTTCGACGTCGCGGCCCTTGCGCTCCATGCTTTTGTCGTAGGCGAAGCTGGCCGGCGGGAAAGGCTGGAAGGCCGGCTGGTACAGGCCCATGCCGACAACCTGGTTGATGGCGTCCTTGTCTAGCGCCAGATCGAAAGCCTGGCGCACACGCGCGTCTTTCGCGAAGGGATTGTCGGCGCGCGGGCCGTTGGCGAAATTGATCGAGATGGCCTGGAAGCCCAGGCCCGTTATCGGCATGAAGGCCAGCTTGGGATCGCTCTTCACGGTCTCGACATCGCTGGGCGCGACACGCTCTATGATGTCCAGCCCGCCGGATCGCATATTGTTCAGGCGCACCGTTGAATCGGGCACGGGGCTGAAGCGGACCGCATCGAAATGGTAGTTGGCGGCATCCCAATACTGGGGAAATTTTTCCAGCGTGATGTGATCGTTCTGGACCCGTTCCTTGAATCGGTAGGGGCCGGAGCAGACCGGATTCTTGCCCGGATCCTTGTCGAAGCTGGCCGGCGACTGCATCATGCCCGCGCGATCCGAGAGCTGCGACAGGAAGGAGGCGTCGGGCTCCGATAAATGCAGGATGATCGTGGACGGATCGGGCGCCTCGACCCGCTCCAGCGTTGCCAGCTCGCTCTTGCGGTTGCTGTCGGGCAGGGTCTTGGCCCGATCCAGGTTGGCCTTCACCGACGCCGCGTCCATGGGCGTGCCATCGTGATACACCACCTTGTCGCGCAAGGTCATCTTGAGCGTCTTGCTGTCCTGCCATTCCCAGGCCGTGGCCAGTTGCGGCACGAACTCCAGCTTGGGAGTGATGTCGACCAGCTTGTCGCACAGCGAAGCGAACACGATGCGGCCGACGAAGGTGCGGGCGCGCGCGGGATCGAGCTGGTCCGGATCGTCCTGCAGCCCTATCCGCAGCGTCGTCTGCGCCGCGGCGGCACCCGAGAGAACCAGGCTTGCGGCCAGAGCCAGCTTGAACATCGTCTTGTGCATGATCATTCTCCGAAATAAGCCAGCACTTCAATAGACACCGACGGCATGGCGGGCGACGAAATGGCCCTCGCCCACCTGGACCAGCGGCTGAACCTGCGGCGCGTCGCTGACATGGCGCACCACGCTGGGGATTTCGTCGACCAGCAGCGAATGCTGCCTGTGGCGGTAGCTGGGGTCGGCCACTGGAACGGCCGCCATCAGCTTCTTCGTATAGGGATGCTGCGGGTTCTCGAACACGGCGCGGCGCGGACCTATTTCGACCACCTGGCCCAGGTACATCACCACCACGCGATGGCTGATGCGTTCGACCACCGCCATATCGTGCGAAATGAACAATATCGCCAGGCCCAGCTCGCGCTGAAGGTCGAGCAGCAGATTGACGATCTGCGCCTGTATGGAAACGTCCAGCGCCGACACCGACTCGTCGGCGATGATGATCTTGGGATTCAGCGCCAGGGCGCGCGCGATGCAGATCCGCTGGCGCTGCCCGCCGGAAAATTCATGCGGATAGCGGTCTATCATCTCGGGCGCAAGTCCGCATTTCTCCATGAGCCAGGCGACGCGCCGCTCGGCTTCGCGCCCCTTGGCCACGCCATGGATGAGCAGCGGCTCCATGATGGAATACCCTATCGTCACGCGCGGATCCAGCGAGGCGAAGGGATCCTGGAAGATGAACTGTATGTGCCGGCGCAAGGCCTGCATTTCGTTGCCGCGCAACAGGCTGATGTCCTGGCCCTGGAAGGTGACCTTGCCGCCCCGTATGCGCTCCAGCTGCGCCAGCGAGCGCCCCGTGGTGGTCTTGCCGCAGCCCGATTCGCCCACCACCGCCAGGGTCTCGCCCGGGTACAGGTCGAAACTGACCTGCTCCACGGCATGCACCCGATGGCTGACCCGGCCGAACACCCCGGTGGCGATGTCGAAACGGGTGGTCATCTTGTCCACTTTCAGCAGCGGGTCCTGGTCGTAGCGCGCCGTGCGGGCCTGCGGGGCGGCCTGCATCGGAGCGCCACCCTTCTGCGCCATGTCCAGCAAGGCAAAGGGCGCCGGCTGGTCGCTGCCTTTCATGGAACCCAGCCTGGGCACCGCCGAGAGCAGGGCGCGTGTATACGGATGCCGCGGATCGCCGAAGAGCGCATCGGAATCGTTCTCCTCGACCTTGTCGCCCCGGTGCATCACCATGACCCGGTCGGCCACTTCGGCCACCACGCCCATATCGTGCGTGATGAAGATCACGCCCATGTCCATGTCCTGCTGCAATTGGCGGATCAGCTGCAGGATCTGCGCCTGTATCGTGACGTCCAGCGCCGTGGTGGGCTCGTCGGCAATCAGAACCTGCGGCCGGCACGACAGCGCCATGGCAATCATGATGCGCTGGCGCATGCCGCCGGAAAGCTGGTGGGGATAGCGCCCGCGCACCGCCTTCGCATCGGGAATGCGCACGACCTCCAGCAGCCGCAGGGTCTCGGCCAGTGCCGCGGCGCGGTCCATGCCCTGGTGCAATTGCAGCGCCTCGGCGATCTGGTCGCCCGCCGTGAAGCTGGGGTTGAGCGAGGTCATGGGCTCCTGGAAGATCATGGCGATGTCGGCGCCGCGCACCGTGCGCATCTGGGCTTCGGTCGCGGCGGCCAGGTCCAGCACGCTGCCATCGCGGCGGCGCAGCAGGATGTCGCCCCGCACGATGCGGCCGTTGCCGAACTCGACCAGCCGCATCAGCGACAGCGAGGTGACCGACTTGCCCGACCCCGATTCGCCCACGATGGCCAGGGTCTCGCCCCTGCCCACATGGAAAGACAGGTCGCGCACCGCCTCGACGGAGCGCTCCGGCGTCGTAAATGCAACCGTCAGGCCGCTTACCCGTATGACATCTTGTTCATTCATTGCGTGCATGGCTAGACAGGCCCTAATGCTCTTGCCGCGGGTCCAGCGCATCGCGCAGCCCGTCACCCAGAAGGTTGAACCCGAAAACCACCAGGAAGATGGCCGAGCCGGGGAAGATGGACATCCACGGCGCCTGGGTCATGAAATTCTTGGCGGTGTTCAGCATGGATCCCCAGGAGGGATTGGGCGGCTGCAGGCCCAGGCCCAGGAAGGACAGGCTGGCCTCGGCGATGATGGCGCTGGCAATCATGATGGTGGCCTGCACGATGAGCGCCGGCATGACGTTGGGCAGGATATGGCGCAGGATGATGCGCGTGTTCGACGCGCCCAGCGAGCGGGTGCTTTGCACATAGTCTTCGTTCTTGATCGCCAGCACCTGCCCGCGCGCCAGCCGGATGAACAGCGGCGCCGCCGACACCCCGATGGCGATCATCGCGTTGACCAGGCTGGGCCCAAGGAAAGCGGCCAGGGCGATGGCCAGTATCAGGAAGGGAATGGACAGCAGCGCCTCGGTGGCGCGCGAAATGCAGCCGTCGACCAGCCCGCCGAAATAGCCGGCCAGCAGGCCGAACGGCACGCCCACCCCCAGGGCGATCAAGACGGAGCACATGCCCGCCAGCAGCGAAGCGCGCGCGCCATAGACCATCCGGCTTAGAATGTCGCGGCCCAGTTCGTCGGTGCCGAACCAGTGCATGGCCGAGGGCGCCTTGCGTATGGCGGTGAAACTGACCTGCGCCGGGTCGAAGCCCACGATCAGCGGGGCGAACACCGCCACCAGCACGAAGAACACGACGATGGCCGCGCCCAGCATGGCCGAGGGGCTGCGCTTGAATTTGGACCAGGATCGGCTGCGGCGACGTTCGAACGCGCCCTGCGCGGCGGCGGGGGCATGGGAACTCATGAATACCTCAGGCGCGGATTGATCAGGATGTACAGCACGTCGGCCAGCAGGGTCAGCACGATGAAGCCGACCGCGATGCACAGCACCACGCCCTGCACCACCGCATAGTCGCGGTTGAAGACCGCATCGACCAGCAGCTTGCCGAAGCCCGGTATGCCGAAAATCTGCTCGGTGAGCACCGCGCCCGCCAGCAGCTCACCGAACAGAATGGTCACCAGGGTGACGATGGGCATCAGCGCATTGCGCAGCGCATGGCGCAGCACCACGATGCGCTCGGACGCCCCCTTGGCGCGTGCGGTGCGCACGTAATCGGCGCTGAGCGCCTCGAGCATGGCGGAACGGGTATGGCGCATCAGGTAGGCGGCGATGGCCGTGGACAGCACCAGCGCCGGCATCAGCATGGTTTTCATCGACAGCCAGAAATCGCGGCCCGGCGGCACATAGCCCGAGGCCGGCAGCAGCCTGAACTGCACCGAAACGATCATGATCAATATGATGCCCAGCCAGAAGTTGGGTATGGACATGCCCGACAAGGCAAACAGATTGGCGCCGAACTCCACCCGCGTTCCCTTTCGGACCGCCGCCAGGATGCCCAGCGGTATTCCGACCAGGATGGCGAAGAACATGGCCATGATGGCCAGCTGTATGGTGACGGGCAGCTTCTGCGACACCAGCGTCGTGACGGGAATGTCGGTGCGCAGCGATACGCCCAGATTTCCCTGGCCGACCTCTTTGATCCAGGCGACATACTGGACCGGAAGGGGATCGTTCAGGCGGTATTTCTCGCGCAGGAAATCCAGCACGGCGGGATCACGCTCTTCGCCGGCCATGGCCAGCACCGGGTCGCCCGGCAGTATCTTCTGCAAACCGAATATCACGATCGACACCAGTATCAGCGTGGGTATGGCTACGATGACACGGCGCAAAATAAGCTTGAGCATGCAATGGAATCCTGGCTTGCGTGAAACGATGCGCCCGCCCCGGGGCGGCGGCCAGGGGCCGGGCCCGGGGCGGTGTGCGGAGAATCACCCCTTGGAGAAGGACACCCCCTGAAGCCGGATCATGCCGTCCGGGAAAGGCTCGAAGCCCTGAACCTTCTTCTGCACGACGAAAGGCCACGGCTGATAATAAATATACATGCTGGGCAATTCGTCCTGCAATATCGTCTGCGCCTCGTCGTAGACGGCTTTGCGCTTTTCCTGGTCGGAAATCGTGCGCGCCTTGCGCAAGATTTCGTCGACCTTGGGATTGCAGTATTTGCTGTCATTCAGCGTGCCCTTGCAGGTCACGAACGAGAAGATATTGCCATCGGGGTCGACCCGGCCCGACCAGCCGCGCATGTCCACCTGGAAGTTGCCCTTGGCCGATTCGGCCAGCATGGCCGCGTACTCGGTGGGGCGCAAGCTGAGCTGGAAGCCCGCCTGTCCGGCCATGGCCTGCACCATTTCGGCCGTGGAGGCCTCGATGGTGTTGTTCGCGAAGGTGAGCTGGGCCTGCACGGTTTCCATGCCCGCCTCTTTCAGCAAGGCCTTGGCCTTGGCGATATCGGGCTTGACCACGGGAAACTTGTCGCTGTGGTAGGGGCTGGCCAGCGGAAAAGGCTGCTGCGCCGGCGGGAAGATGCCGCCCCCGATCACTTCGCCGATGGCGGCGCGGTCTATCGTCAGTTGGAAGGCCTGGCGCACCAGCTTGTTGCTGAAGGGATTGTTCTTGGCGCCCTCCCCATTGTTCACGTTGAACATGAACTGGCGGAAACCCAGTCCGGTGACCGGCTTGAATACCAGCCCCGCGTCCTGCTTGATGGCGGGAACATCGCTGGGATTGGCCCGCTCGAGAATATCTATGCCGCCCGATTTCAGGTTGGACAGGCGCACCGTGGAGTCGGGTATGGCAAAGAAGGTGACCTTGTCGAAGGCGTAATCCTTGGCGCCATAGTATTTGTCGAATTTTTCCAGGACGATGCGGTCATTCTGGACGCGCTCCACGAACTTGTACGGCCCGGAGCACACCGGATTGCGGCCCACGGCCGAGGCGCTGTCCTCGCCCGCGAAGCTCTTGGGGGACAGCATCATGCCGGCCCGGTCCGACAGCTGCGCCAGCAGGGGCGCATCGGGCTGCTTTACGTTGATGACCAGCGTATACGCATCGGGCGCCTCAACCTTGCTGACCGATGCCAGCTCGCTCTTGCGCTGGCTTTCGGGCAGGGTCAGGGCCCTGTCCAGGTTGGCCTTGGCGGCCTGCGCGTCGAACTTGCTGCCGTCATGGAAAACGGCGTCTTCGCGCAGCTTGAAGGTCAGCGCGGTGTTGTCGTCGTTCCAGGACCAGGACTTGGCCAGCTTGGGCACGAATTGCAGCTTGCTGTCGATATCCACCAGCTTGTCGCACAGCGAGGTGAAAACGATGCGCGCCGCATAGGTGCGCGAGCGATGCGGATCCAGCGTGTCCGGATCGTCCTGCATGCCGATGCGCAGATCCTGCGCGTGGCCGACGGCGGCCATGCCCATCAGCAGGCCGCCCGCGAGTAAGGCTATTTTTTTCATGTCTTGTCTCCTCTTTACCCTTATTGATTAGAAACCTACCGCCTGGCCATCCCTGCGGCCGTCGCTGGCCGCCACATACCCTTGCTCATTGTCGTCTTCGGATATGCGCCAGATGAACTGGCCCGCACCGAAATCCATGTAGGGGTCGTTCACCGAGTGCAGCTTGTGTCCCAGTCCGATCAAGCCCTGGGTAAGCGAGGCATCCATGGTGTGCTCGATATCCAGCGTGAAGTCGCGGTTCACCTTCCAGCGCGGCGCGCAGCAGGCGGCCTGCGGCTGCTGGTCGTAATCGATCATGCGCACCACGGTCTGCAAATGGCCCTGCGGCTGCATGTCGCCGCCCATCACGCCGAAGCTCATGACCGGCTTGCCGTCCCGGGTCAGGAAGCCGGGGATGATGGTGTGGAAAGGCCTCTTGCCACCCTCGACCACATTGGGCGATTTCGGGTCCATCGAAAAGCCCACGCCGCGGTTCTGCAGGCTGATGCCCGTATCGGGCACCACCACGCCGGACCCGAAGCCCATGTAGTTCGACTGGATGAAGGAAATCATCATGCCGCTTTCGTCGGCGGCGCTCAGGTAGATGGTGCCGCCGGCATGGGGACGGCCCGCCTCGGGGAAGGAGGCCTGGTCCAGGCGTATGAGCTTGGCGCGGCCATCCAGGTAGTTGTCGTCCAGCATTTGCTCGGGCGTCACCGGCATGCTGCGCGGATCGGACACATAGCGGTATAGATCGGCGAAGGCCAGCTTCATGGCCTCGATCTGGATGTGCTGGGAACGGATCGAATCGACCGGAATATTGCGCAAGTCGAAACGCTCGCAGATGCCCAGCGCGATCAGCGCCGCGATGCCCTGCCCGTTGGGAGGAATCTCGTTCAGGGTGTAGCCGTGATAATTCTTGGAAATGGGCTCCACCCATTCGGGCTTGTAGCCGCGCAGGTCGTCCAGCGTCATGGCGGCGCCGCACTCGCGGCTGAAGGCGGCGATCTTCTCGGCCAGTTCGCCTTCGTAGAAATCGCCGCCATGGCTTTGCGCAATACGCCTGAGGGTGTTGGCCGCCCCCTTCAAGCGGAACAGCTCGCCGGTGCGCGGCGCGCGGCCTTCGGGCATGAAGGCATCGGCATAACCCGGCTGGTCCTTCAGCTCTTCAGCCGCTTTGGCCCACTTGCCGGCCACCACGGGCGGCACCACATAGCCGCGCTCGGCGATCTCGATTGCCGGCTCGAACAGGGTTTCGAACGGAAGTTTGCCGAATTTGCCGTGCAGGGCAGCCCAGCCCGCCACCACGCCCGGCACCGAAACGGCGTCCCAGCCGCGCTTGGGCTGCCTGGCCAGGCCATTGGAGTCGGTGCCGTACTTGCGCTTGAAATACTCCACATTCCAGGCGGCCGGCGCCACGCCCGATGAATTCAGGCCGTGCAGCTTCTTGCCGTCCCACAAGATGGCGAAGCAATCGCCGCCTATGCCGCAGGACACCGGCTCGACCAGCGTGATCGCCGCGGCGGCCGCAATGGCCGCGTCGACCGCATTCCCCCCTTTCAGCATCATGCGCAATCCGGCCTGGGCGGCCAGCGGATGGGACGTGGACACCACATTGCGCGCGAAGACCGGCGTACGAATGGACGGATAGGGATTGGACCAGTTGAAGTTTTTCATGTCGGAGGAGGATGTGTTGCCAAATAAAGATGTTGCTCAAACCGCCTAAGCTACTATCATTCTCTCATTAGATCAATTTAGTTTTATATTTGTCTTTCAAGTTTTTCTTATGAGTTCACTACGCTTCCTGCGCACCTTCGTCGCCATCGCCCGGCTGGGCTCGTTTTCCGAGGCCGCCGAGCACGTGGGGCTGACCCAGGCCGCCGTCAGCCTGCAGATGCGGACGCTGGAAAAAGAGTTCGGCCGCGAACTGTTCGACCGCAGCGGGCGGCTGGCCCTGCTGAACCAGGCGGGGCGCGAATTGCTGCCGGAGGTGAACCGCCTGCTGGAACTGTACGACCGCATCCGGCTGCCGAAGCCGCCCACCGGACACTTCATGGGCGAACTGGCCATAGGCTCCATCGTCTCCAGCATGAGCATCCTGGCCAAAATCGTGTCCCAGTTCAAGAACGAGCACAAAGAGCTGGGCATACGCCTGGTCTCGGGAAAATCCAGCGAGCTGACCCAGAAGGTGGAACGGGGCGACATCGACGCCGCCTTCGTCGTCGGAACCGTCAAGCGGCCCGCCGGCACGACGTGGTCCCTGCTCTACCGCGAACCGCTGCGCATCATCGCGCCCCCGTCCGTCCGCAGCGACGACCCCAGGGAAATCCTGACCCAGCATCCTTTTCTGCGCTTCGACCGCAGCCAGCACACCGGCAGGCAGATAGACCGCGTGCTGCAAAAAATGGGCATCGTTCCCGACGACTTCCTGGAACTGAACGCCATCGAGCAACTGCTCAGCCTGGTGCAGCAGGACGTGGGGGTCACCGTGCTGCCGCTGCTGCATACGCTGGACTGGGAAACCGTGAGCGGCCTGCGCATACTCCCTTTGCCCGCCGAGCTGGGCTCGCCCTCGCGCGATATCGGCATGATCGTGCGGCGCGACAGCATGCAGCTGGACATCACCCAGGCCATCTACGACCGTTACGCCAGCCTGTCTGTCTCTTAGGTAGAATGTGAAAAAAACAGGAGGCGGTCTTGGCGCTCGGACGTATCGGTAATTGGTATTTCGGATGGACCATCGTTGCCGCGGCCGCAACGCTTACGCTATTGACGGTGGGCCTGCGCATGGGCATAGGCCCATTCTTCCTGCCCATCGCGCACGACCTGGGGTTCAGCCGTAGCCTGCTGGCCGGCATCGTCGCCATCGGCATGCTGTTCTACGGCATAGGCATGCCCATCGCGGGGCATCTGGTCAATACCCGCGGAACGCGCTTCGTGCTGCTGCTGGGCACCGTCCTGGTCGTGGCCGCCATCGCCTGGACCGTCGTCGCCAGCGGCCCCATAAGCTTCCTGCTGGCCTTCGGGGTGCTGCTGTCCCTGGGCCTGTCTTTCATCAGTCCCGTCACCATGACCCCTGTGCTGAGCCGCTGGTTCGTGCGGCGGCGCGGCATGGCGCTGTTCTTTCTGTCCACCGGCTCCATGGCCGGCATCGCCATCCTGACGCCCGTGCTGGGCCTGTCCATCGAATGGCTGGGCTGGCGCGAGACCATACTGAGCTTCGCCGCCGTGCTGGCCGTGGTCACCGTCCCCATCGCGCTGTTCATCATCCGCGAAGATGCGCCGCCCGAAGCGGATGCCGGCCCCGCGGCAGCGGGCGCCGCTGCATCAACGGCATCAACGGCCGCTCCATCGGCGCTCGCCGCCGCCAACTGCGCATCGCCCGCGATCGGACAGGCGGCGATCCGGCCCCTGCCCTCCGCCGATCTTAAAGTCCGCGATGCCCTGCACACCGTCCAGTTCTGGAAGATCGCCTTCGGCCTGTTCGCCTGCGGGTACAGCATGAACCTGCTGGGCACCCACGGCGTACCCATGCTGATGGACCATGGCTTCGACGCGATGACCGGTTCCTTCGGCATCGGCCTGATCGGCTTCGCCGCCATATTCAGCACCCTGGTGCTGGGCCGCCTGTCGGACATGGTGCCGCGCAAGAACATTCTTTCCGCGATCTATCTGATCCGCGGCCTGGGCTTTTTCGCGCTGGTGATGGTGGGCACGCAATGGGAACTCTACGCCGCCGCCACCATAGGCGGCATCGTGTGGGCCGGCAGCATCGCCCTGTCCTCCGCCATTCTGGCCGATCTTTACGGCGTGCGCCTGGTCGGCATTCTTTACGGCTGGACCTACCTGGGCCACCAGGTCGGCGGCATGATCAGTTCGTGGCTGGGCGGCTGGGGCTACGAAACCTTCGGCACGCACTGGATCGCATTCGGCAGCGCGGGGGCGCTGCTGCTGGCGGCCAGCAGCGTATCCATGACGCTGCCCGCGTCCCGGCAGGCCTTCGTGCTGCCCGCGGTAGCGCGACAGCCGCGATAGACAGGCCGCGAGCCCTTACTCTCAATGCGCCGGAGGCTGCAAGGCGATGACGGCCATGCCGAGCAGCGCAATGGCCGCCCCCGCCACGTCCCAGCGTGTCAATGCAACGCCATCGACGAATCGCAGCCACAGCAGGGCCATCGCGATATACATGCCGCCATAGGCCGCGTAGGTCCTGCCCGCGGCGGTGGGGTGCAAGGTCAGCAGCCAGGCGAACAAGGCCAGCGAAATAAAGGCGGGAACAAGCAGGTACAGGCTCTTTCCCTGGCGAAGCACCAGCCAGGGCAGATAACAGCCGATGATTTCGGCCAGGGCCGTAACGGCGAACAGCAAGCTCAAACGCAACAGTTCCAACACGGGCTCCACGGACGCAATACTTCATAGCGGGACGATAACGCACAAAGCGGCGGCCTGCCGGCCGCCGCTTTGTGCGTCGTTGCTGGATATCTCGGTGGCCCTTTGCGTTCGCCGTCCCGAATCGGTCCGATCGGACGCTTCCGGCCAGCGCCCCGCCTATTGCGGCTGCAGGTTCGCCTTTTTGATCAGCTTTCCAAACCGCTCGAATTCCTCGCGATTCATCTCGGCCATTTCCGCCGCGCTTATCGGCGTTATCTCGCCCCCCAGGCCCAGCAAACGCTCACGCACATCCGGCATGGCCAGCGTCTGATTCAAGGTCTTGTTGAGCAGCTCTATGATTTTGGGATCGGTGCCGCCGGTGACGAACATGCCGTACCACGTGTACATATCGGCCCCCGTCACCCCGCTTTCAGCCAATGTCGGGACGTCGGGCAATTGCTCGGAGCGCTTGGGTGAAAGAACGGCCAGGGCGCGCAATCCGCCGCTGCGAATCTGGGCCATGGAGGAAGAGCTGGTGTCGAACATCATGGACACTTCGCCCGAGATGATGTCTATATGCGCTTGCGAGCTGCCCTTATAAGGCACATGCGTCGCTTCGGCGCCCACCGCCAACCCAAAAGCCACTCCAGCAATGTGCTGCGTGCTGCCGATACCCGAGGAGCCATACGTCAGTTGGCCCGGATTGGCTTTCATGGCCTCGATGACATCCTTCACCGACTTGTACGGCGAATCCTTGCCCACCACCAGAACGTGCGGCACCTTGGCAATCAGGCCTACCGCGTTGATGTCCTTGAGCGGGTCATAAGCCAGCTTGAGCATGTGCGGGGCAATGGCCTGATTGGTGTTCGTGGCGGCAAGCAGCGTATGGCCGTCCGCCGCTGCGCGCGCGGTGGCATCCGCCGCAATGGTCTGGGAGGCGCCGGGGCGGTTCTCCACGATCACCGACTGCTTCAGCGCCTGGCTGAATTTGTCGGCGAACATTCTGGCCAGAATGTCTGTGCCGCCCCCGGCCGAGGCGCCCACCATGATGCGTATGGGCTTGCTCGGGTAGTCGCCGGCAGCCATGGCGGGTGCCGCAAAGGCCAGCGCCAGCGCCATGCCGCCGCGCAGCAGTCCCCGGTAAAAAGCAACGTTCCTGATCATCGAATTGTCTCCTGGGTTTTCTATTTAGCTGGTTATTCAATGCCAATGAAGAGATGGCATGACTGCTGAGTGTACAAGTGGGATGAATGCCGGCCAAATGATTTTTTCTTTCGTCGAGGACAAGAAAAGGTATCGCCGAAAAGCAGATCGGCAGACCCTTTCACAGGCTAGTTTTTTTGCTCATATGCACAAGAAAATGTCGTTTGATTCGCTATGGGGGCTCTTGTAGACTGTTTTCACTCAAGGGACACGGCGGTCCGAAGGCATGCCCCGTGCCGTTTCCCGGCGTTTCCCGACAACATCAAGCCCACGCAAGCACCACGTCTCCGTCCGCCCCGTCGGACACCGGATTCGTTTGCACTTGCCGATCAACCCAGACGTAGGATAGGAACACATGACGAACAGTATCCAGGTAGCAAAGAAAGATCACGTTGCCACGGTCTTGCTAAACCGTCCTGACAAAATGAACGCGCTTGACTACGACGGCTGGATACAGCTTGACCAGGCGCTGCGCGCGCTGTCGGACGATGATGACGTACGCTGCATCGTGCTCAGCGGCGCCGGAGGCCGTGCATTCTCGTCGGGCGCCGACATTTCGGAATTCACGACACGGCGCCAGAATGCGGAGCAGGCAGCCGCCTACGGGGTGGTAACGCAATCCGCCATGGATGCGCTGGCCACTTGCCGGCATCCCACCATCGCCATGATCACCGGCGTATGCGTCGGGGGCGGACTGGAGCTCGCTTCGGTTTGCGATCTGCGCTACAGCAATGCGTCAGGCCGTTTCGGCGTGCCCGTGAACAAGCTGGGACTGGTCCTGTCCTACGGGGAAATGCGCGGTCTGGTCCGTGTCGTGGGCACGGCCATCGCCATGGAGATCGTCCTGGAAGGCCGGGTGTTCGATGCCGAAGAAGCCCAGGACAAGCGGCTTATCAATCGCATCTACCCGGATGAGGCGCTTGAAGGCGCCGTCATGGATATTGCCAACACCATCGCGGAGCGCGCCCCGCTGGTGAACAGGTGGCACAAGAAGTTCAGCCGCCGCCTGCTGGACCCCGCGGAGATTACCCCGGAGGAATGGAAGGAATCCTATGCCTGCTTCGATACCGAAGACTTCCAGATCGGCTACCAGGCATTCCTGAACAAAGAAAAACCACAATTCAAGGGCCGCTGAGCCGCCCGATTCCCAATCAATTCCCACACGAGTCACTATGGATCTACCTCTTTCCAACATACGCGTCCTCGATGTCAGCCAGATCATGGCCGGCCCTTTCTGCTGCATGCTGCTTGGCGATATGGGCGCGGACGTCATCAAAATAGAACCTCCAGGCGTCGGCGACCAGACCCGCAAGGCGATGGGGTTCAAGCTCAAGGGCGAAGACAGCGGCGGCTTTCTGGCGCTGAACCGGAACAAGCGCAGCGTCGAGATCAATCTCAAGTCGGAAGCGGGCCTGGAGGCGTTCTACGCCCTGGTCAAGACGGCGGATGTGCTGGTCGAAAACAACCGGCCGGGCGTCGCCAAGCGCCTGAAGATCGACTATGAGACGCTTAAGGAAATCAATCCGCGACTGGTGTATGCCAGCATCTCGGGCTTTGGCCAGACAGGGCCGTGGACATTGCGCCCCGGCCTGGACCTGATAGCACAGGCCACGTCCGGCGTGATGAGCGTCATGGGCCACCCCGGCGGCTTGCCCGTCAAGTCCAGCATACCGCTTGCCGACCTGGGCGCGGGACTGTTCTGTGTATACGGGATACTCAGTGCCTTGATGGGCCGGCAAAGCAGCGGCCTGGGCCAGTACGTCGATGCATCGCTGTTCGAGACGGCGCTGGGCTTGTCGGTCTGGGAAACCACGGAGTACTGGGGCACCAATACCCTGCCGACACCCATCGGAAGCGCAAACCGCATGAGCGCGCCCTACCAGGCCGTCAAGGCCAGCGACAGGTACTTCGTCATTGGCGCCGCCAACCAGAAGCTGTGGACCGCCTTGTGCCGCGCCATAGGCGGCGATGCCTTGCTGGACGATCCGCGCTATGCAACGAACGCCGACCGCATCAAGAACCTGGCGCCGCTCATCGAAAGCCTGGAATCCATATTCTCGGCCAAAACCGCCGAGGAATGGGTGGACATCATTCTGGAGGCGGGTGTGCCGGCCGCCCCCATTTTGAACTACCAGGAGGCCACGACGAATGAGCAGGCGCAAGCGCGGCAAATGGTGTTGCCGATAGAGCATCCGGTCGAAGGCAGCATCAATACATTGGGCTTTCCCGTCAAGCTCAGCCGGACACCCCAGAAAGTGCGCCATGCGCCTCCCCTGCTGGGCCAGCACACCCGCGAAGTCCTGCTCGAGTCAGGCCTCGATCCGGAACAGTTCGAGCAGCTTGCCGAGAAAGGCGCGTTTCAAAAGTAGCTCAAGGAGCGGCCGTCAAGCGGCCGCTTCGGAGTTGCATGCCGCCTGTCCGGCCTGCGATTGAACCCAATCGACGAAACTGCGTATGGCGGGAGACGCCGAGCGGGCCTCGGGATAGCTGATGTAGTACGCATAGCTGACCGGCAGGCTGGTATCGAACAATTGCACCAGACGGCCTTCGGCCAGGTCCTGCTCGATCCATGCGCGCTTGATCAAGGCAACCCCCAGGCCGTCGATGGCCGCATCGATGACCAGATGGCTGGGCCAGAAGGTGGGGCCGCGCGAGGTATCCACATCGTGGCAGCCGACATGCTCGAACCAGCTTCGCCAATTGGGATGGGTATGATCGCTGCCATCGTGCAGCAAAGGATAATGCTGCAAGTCTGCGGGCTTGCCCGGCGCTCCCCTTTCGGCCAGCAGCCTGGGGCAGCAGACCGGCACCGCTTCCACTGAAAAGCAGCGTTCGGACCGCATCCCGGGGTAATTCCCATGTCCGTACCGGATGACGAGATCCAGGTCTTCCCTTGAGAAGTCGATCAGGTGATTGGACGTGGAGAGCTTCAGGTCGATGTCCGGATACCTATGGAAGAAGCCCTCGAGCCGGGGCAGCAGCCACTTCACCGAGAAGGTGGGGGACGCGTTGATCTTCAGCACCGAAATATCCTTATGCCTGTGCAGAAGGTCGGTGGCGTCCAGCACTTGCCGGAAGGCCTGCTGGATCGCGGGCAGATAGGCCTGGCCGATATCCGTAAGGGCCAGTACGCCGTTATTGCGCGAGAACAGCTTGACTCCAAGGCTTCCTTCGAGCACGCGTATCTGGTGACTGACGGCGGCCGCTGTGACCGACAGTTCATCGGCGGCACGTATGAAGCTGAGATGCCGGGCCGCCACCTCAAACGTGCGCAAAGGGTTCAATGGTGGAATTCTGGGCGCCATGTTTACTCCGATTTAGCATTACGCAGCGACAGTCGACCCGTGGCCGCCGATTCCTTCAACCGGCGGCCACGCTGCGCGGCCGCCGCCGCATGCCGGCCCGCTTAAGCCATTGCCCGCGCAGTCCCCTTCCGGAACAGCCGGCGCAACAAGGGGAAGCACCAAACCAGCAAGGTGACGATGCCCAGGATCGCGGACAAGGGACGCTCGAAGAACCCGGTCAAGCCGCCTTGCGTGCTGATCAGCGACTGCATCAAGTTGCGCTCCACAATTGCTCCCAGCACGATTCCCAGCACCACCGGCGCTATGGGAACTCCACATTCCTCCAGTATGTAGGCCATGATTCCGACCCAGAACATCACGGCGATTCCGGAAGCATCGTTATTGATGGCAAACGACCCCACCACGGCAAGAATCAGCAGTGCCGGCATGATGAGCCTCTGCGGTATCCGCAGCACGACCTTGGCAATGCGTATGGCAAACCAGCCGAATGGCAGCAGCAATAGATTGGCCAGGAAGAAGACAATGAACACGGCGTAGACCAGATCCGCATTGTTGATGAAGACCGCCGGCCCCGGGTTCATTCCTTTCAGGTAAAGCACGCCGATGGCGATTGCCGTGATGGTATCCCCAGGTATGGCAAATACCAAGGCGGGAATCCATGCGCTGCTCAAGGCCGCGTTGTTTGCGCTGGAACCGGCGATCACGCCTTCTATGTGGCCTTTGCCCCATTTTTCCGGCGTCCGTGAAAAGCGCCGGGTAATGGCGGTCGAGATCCATGAGGCAATGTCCGCGCTGGCGCCGGGCAACATGCCGACGAAGGAACCCAGGCTGCAGCTGCGCAGCACGACTCTGCCATAGCCCCACACCGACGAGAACACATTGCGCCACTCGTCCACTGCCCGGGTGCCCTGCGCATTGGCGGCTTTTCCGGTACGCAGGAAGGATCGGATGATTTCGGGCAGGGCAAACATGCCTATCAATGCCGGAATAAAAGAGACGCCCTCGAGCAGATCGGCATTGCCGAAGGTGAACCGGGGATGGCCCGAGGAATACTCCATGCCGACGCAGGAGATTCCCAATCCTATAAGCAGAGCCAGGCCGCCCTTGATCGTGTCGTCTCCCGCCACGAAGATCGCGCAGCTCAGGCCCAATGCGCTAAGCCAGAAGAATTCGAATACGCTGAATTTCAGGGCCACGTTCGCCAGCATCGGCGCGGCGAAGATAAGGACGGATGAGCCGAACACGCCGCCCAGCATCGAACACAGCGCCCCGATGCCTATGATATAGCCCGCCCTTCCCTGCAAGGTCAGCTTGTGGGCGTCGTCCACGTAGGCGGCGGATGCCGGCGTGCCGGGAATGCGCAGCAAAGCCCCGGGAACGTCTCCGGCGGCCATGACCATGGCCGCCGCCGACACAATGGAGGCAATTGCGGCAAGGGGGCTCAAGGCGAAAGTAAGCGGAACCATCAAGGCGACGGCCATCGTCGCCGTCACTCCAGGGAGCACACCCACGACGAAGCCGAACAACGACGATAGCAATACCACCAGCAATATGTCGGCTTGAAACACCATGTCCAAGGCCGGAAGCAAATAATCCATGGGCTACCACCAAAACGGTTGAAGGACGCCGGCTGGCAGCGGCACCCGGAGCAGTTTGCTGAACAGGGCATCCAGCAATAGTGTGATGAACACCGCCAGGCCGACGGAGAAAACGAGGCTCCGGCCCGCCCATAGAAACAGCACGCCCATGGTGACGATGCTGAGCAGGGGGAAGCCGATCGCATCACCCAGATGAATGAAGGCTTGAATGGAGGCCAAGACGACAAGGACGGCGAACGCCCCCCTGCCGTTGCCGCGCCAGTCCGGGCAGGAAAGCAGGGCCTGGCGCCAGCCGGCCTGACGGCCCACCCGTATCAGGAGCAGTCCCCCGAACAGGATGAAGCCCCATGCCACGATGGCGGGAAACATGGCAGGCCCATAGTAGTGGCCGGGAATCTGGGGAAAGCTCTGGATATGCCACAGTATGGCTATCCCCAGGACTGTGGCCAGCAGCCCCAGCAAAGTATCGCTAAGTCGCACGCTATTTCCTGATATTTTTTGAACGGGGCAAGGGCCTTACTTCTTGACCTTGGCGAGGATGTCGGAAGTGCTCTTCAAGTCGTTCGCCAGCAAGGCCTTCCACTCTTCATCGTCACGCCACATCACGTCGATGCCGCGGGCGTCCATCGCTTTGCCGAATTCTTCGCTCTGGATCACCTTGCCCAGGGCAGCCGTCAATTTCTTCGCGATATCGTCCGGCAGGTTCTTGGGACCGGCTATGCCGTGCAACACCGAATAGGTCCAGTTCGAACCCGCTGCTTCCTTGAGCGTGGGCGTATTGGGGAAGCGCGGCAGACGCTCCGGCGTCATGACCGCCAGGGCTTTGAGCTTATCGGATTCCAGCAGTGCGGCCGCCTCGGCCATGGACGCCGTGGAAAACGTGGAATTTCCCGAAGCCACGTCCAGGTGGCCGGCGGTTCCGCCCTGGGTCGGCACCCAGATGACCGTATCCGGGTCTATCCCCAGGTCCAGCATCAATCCCAGAAAAGAGATGTGCCAGTTCACGCCCGGCGCGGCGCCGGTCGCCTTCAGCTGGCCCGGCTTGGCCTTGATGTCATCGACCAGATCCTGAAGCGTGTTGTAAGGCGCATCTTTTATGACGTTGACGGCCGATGCGATTTGTGTCGCCTGCCCGAGCGGGCGCATGTCGGCGTAGGTGAGCTCGGCCAGGCCCTGCGGCTTGTACAGGCTGATGTCGTTGGTCACCACGCCGATGGTGTAGCCGTCGGGCTTGGCCTTGGCAATGGCGGTGTGCCCGGGTATGGCTGCACCGCCCCCGCGGTTGATGACATTGACCGGCACGCCCAGTTCCTTCTCCAGCAACCCTCCCCAGGTTCGCGCGCCGATGTCGGCGCCGCCGCCGGCGGGATAGGGAACGATGACCGTGATGGGACGGCTGGGCCAGTCTTTTGCGTGGGCTACGCCTGCGCCGGCGACGACGCCAAGAGCCAGCGATACGGCGAGAAGGTTGCGTTTGGAATGCTTGAATAAACCGAGCATGTTTGTCTCCCTATTGGTTCTGATCATGTGGGCTGTTCTTCGCCGCATGCGCGGCGATAGACAGCGTCTTGAAAAAAGTATAACGGATATTAGATACGATATGATTTCAAAAGGGCTTGAATATACCGGTGTTTTCCCTAGGCCTGCGAACGGCCGCTACGCGATCCGATAGTACCGGCGCGCATTGTCATGAAACAGCTTGGCCTGCGCCGCCTCTGGAAGATTGCTCACTATGGTCTTGAATCCGGTGAAGATCGTGTCGAACGACGCACACAATCCATCGACCGGGAAATTGCTGGCGAACATGGCACGATCCACGCCGAACAGATCGATGACCTGTCGGACGATCCATTCGTTGGCCTGCACCGTCCACGGAACGCCGCGCACGCCAATGCCGGATATTTTCACGGCCACATTGGGGCATTGCGCGAACAAGGCCATCGCCTCGCGCCACTGCGCCAATCCGGCTTCGCTGCGATCCTGTGGCAGACCGGTGTGATTCAACAAAATGGTGGTGTCGGGGAAATCCCTGGCAAGCCTGGCCGCCTCGCGCAGGTTCCACCAAGGCGTTTGAAGGTCGAAATGCAGGCCCACGTCGGCGAGCCGGTCATAGCCGCTACGCCATGCCGGATCGCTCATCAGCGTTGTCTGCTTGCCCACGTCCTCCGGGCGCTCGGGCCCGCCGGGCTTGTGGCGCACACTGCGGACCAAGGGAAAAGCCGCCTGCGCCCGCAGGATTTCAATCGCATTGGCGTGATGCAGCCATGCCTGTGCAACAACCGCATTGGGATAGCCTGCGACGCCGGCCAGCTCCGTCACAAACCGCGTTTCGCCTGTCGGATCGGACGGCTCCCATTCCGTTTCGATATACACCGACTGCACGACATTATGGCCGGCGGTATCGGCCAGGTAGTCCTCGGGGAAATAACGGCGCTTGATCGGGTTGTAATCGCCGTATCGGAACGGAATGTTGACCTCCGGCCGCAGCCACGGATGCGGGTTGTTCTGCGGATCCCAGAAATGTTGATGGGCGTCAACGATGGGCCCTTCATAAAGGACATGACTCATGCTGCCTCTGCAAAGCTGATTATTCATGGCTCATCGGGGATGAGCCATACAAGGAAAATGGATCACCAGTCGGTTGCTATGTATTTGGCTTCCATGAACTCGAGCATCCCATGGTGGGCTCCTTCGCGCCCAAGCCCGCTTTGCTTGGTCCCGCCGAAAGGCGCGGCGGGGTCCGAGACCAGGCCCCGGTTCAAGGCCAGCATCCCGGCCTCCAGCTTCTCGGATACCCGCAAGCCGCGCGCCAGATCGCGGGTATAGACATAGGCGACCAAACCGTATTCGGTATCATTGGCGCGGGCTATCGCTTCGTCTTCGGTATCGAAGACGTAGATCGGCGCGACCGGCCCGAATATTTCTTCCCGCTCCATCGCCGCCCCCGCCGGGACGTCGGTCAGCACCGTGGGCAGATAAAAGCAGCCGTCCTGATCCAGCGCCTTGCCGCCGCACAGGACCTTGGCCCCGCCCGACACCGCCTCGTCGACCAGCTTGGCCACCTTGTTGACCGCCGCGGCATCGATCAGCGGTCCGCAATCGGTATCCTCATTCACGCCCGGCCCCACCTTCAGGCTTTGCATCTTTTCAGTCAGGCGGCGCGCAAACTCCTCCGCCACGCCGCGCTGGACGTAGATCCGGTTCGCCGCCGTGCAGGCTTCGCCGCCATTGCGCATCTTGGCGATCATGGCGCCTTCCAGCGCCTTGTCCAGATCCGCATCGTCAAAGACTACGAAAGGCGCATTGCCGCCCAGTTCCATCGAACTATGGATCACCTGGTCGGCCGCCTTGCGCAGCAGCACCCGGCCGACTTCCGTGGAGCCCGTGAACGAAAGCTTGCGCACGCGCGGATCGTCCAGCATGGCATCGACCACCTCCGACGTCGTCGATGAGGTGATGACGTTCACCACCCCGTCGGGAACCCCCGCTTCAGCCAGTATCTTGGCGACCGCGTAGGCCGTAAGCGGCGTGGCGGTGGCGGGCTTGAGCACGCACGTACACCCCGCGGCCAGAGCCGGCGCAATCTTGCGGGTGGCCATGGCCGCCGGGAAATTCCAGGGGGTTATCAGCAGCGCAACCCCGATGGGCTGGTACTGAACCAGAATCCGGTTCGCGCCTGAAGGCGCGATGGACAGGTCACCATTGATGCGGACCGCCTCTTCGGCAAACCAGCGGAAGAATTCGGCGGCGTAAGCGACTTCGCCCCGCGCATCTTTCAGCGCCTTCCCGTTTTCCAGCGAGATGAGCTGGGCAAGGCTTTCCGCATCGCGGACCATCAGCTCATAGCATTTGCGAAGAATTTCCGAACGCCGGCGCGGCGCGGTGGCCGCCCAGCCGGCGGCGGCGTCCGCAGCCGCATCCACAGCGGCGATGGCATCGTCGGCGCTGGCATTGGCCACCTTCAGAAGAAGGCTGCCATCCGATGGGTTCACTACGTCGATCGCGTGTTCGCGGCTTGCCGCGCGCCATGCGCCGCCGATGAAAAGCTTGTTGTCGTATACGCTGTCAGTCATGTTTTTTCCTGTCTTCCTGTTCAGGCAAGTATTCAAGCGGCCTTCATGGCCTGGGTCAGAATGGATTTGATCGACGCCGGATCCAGCGGGCGCGGATTGTTTTCAACCAGGCGCGCGGCGCCCATGGAAAGCGTGGAGATGCTTTCCAGATGCTCGTCCTGGATGCCGATTTCGCGTAGGCTGACCGGTATGCCGACTTTTGCCAGCAAAGCGCGGATCGCGGCAATCGCCTTTTCGGCCGCCTCGAGGTCGGAATCCGTGGCCGAGGCCGCGCCTATGGCCCGGCCTATTTCGGCATACTCGGTTGTTGCGGCGGGCAGATTGAAATCCATCGTATAGGGCAGCAGCACGCCGATGCCCAGCCCATGCGCCGTCGAGGTCTGGGCGCCTATCGGATACTGAATGGCGTGGGCCGCCGACGTGCCCGCGCTGCCGAAGGCCAGGCCGGCGTAGGTTGCGCCCAGCATGACCGAGCTGCGGGCGTCGATATCGTCGCCCGCATTGGTAGCGCGCTCCAGGTTCGCAAATATCAGCTTGATCGCCGTCAAGGCGTAATGGTCGCTAAGCGCGTTCTTGCCCACAAACACGCGGGACATCGCCATTTCCGGGTCCGCCGGCCGCGATTTGGCCGCGAACGCCTCTATCGCGTGCGTCAGGGCATCGGCGCCCGAAATCGCCGTCAGGCCTCTTGGGCACGTCGCGGTCAGCTCGGGATCGCAGATCGCCGTATGCGGAATGAGCTCGGGGCTGGAGATACCCACCTTCATCGTCCGGCCGGAGTCGCCCAGCACCGCAACCGGCGTGACCTCGGCGCCCGTTCCCGACGTCGTGGGCACGGCGATGACCGGCAGTATCGGGCCGGGAACCTTGAATTCGCCGTAGTACAGCGACAGCGGGCCGGGATGCACAAGAAGCAGGCTGACCAGCTTGGCCAGGTCGACGCAGCTGCCGCCGCCGATGCCGATCAGCACCTGGGGCGCAAAATCCCGATGCTGGTCGACGCAAGCCAGGATGTTGTCCAGGGGAAGCTCGGCCTGCGTCTCGCTGAAAAGCCGGGTCTGAACGCCATGGCTGGCCAGGTCCGCAAGGATTTCCTTCATGACCGGCAGATCGGCAAAGCGCGCATCGGTACAGATCAGCGCCCGCTCGCCCAGGCTGGCGGCGGCCTTACCGATGGAGCGTCTTTGCCCTGGGCCAAATATCAAACGGGCCGGCGCCCTGGTCACACCATAATCAAGCCTCATGTATCTTCTCCTGAATCGTCCGGCAAGGCGCCGGACCGTGTTGTGCTAGTTGTTGAATGTTTTCCCATACCCGCGCCGCCAGGGGTATGTTGCCGTCCAGGCCTGTGGCCCTAGCTTTCAGGGCCCGGTCTCCCGGCACCCGTACCGGCGTGGCCGGATCGGCCGCCGGCGATTGGCGGATGGCATCGAGGTAGCGTGTCACCATCATTCCGGCATCGGCATGAGGCTCGATCACGATGAAGATGTCGCCTTTATTGCAAGGCTCCGTGGAATCCAGCGTTCCCTTCACATCGCGCCCAATGGCCGAACCGGCAAGGCTTGCCACCAGCAGTTCAAATGCCAGGCCCAGCCCATATCCCTTGGCGCCGCCAAAAGGCGCGATCGCGCCCGATTTGGCCGCATTCGGATCGGCGGTGGGATTGCCTTGCGCATCCAGCGCCCAATCAAGCGGAATGGGCAGGCCCCGGCCGGCGTGGTCATGTATCTTTCCCATGGACACCCGGCTGGTGGCCATGTCGAATACAAAAGGAGCATCGCTGCCCGGAATGCCGATGGCAATGGGATTGGTGCCCAGCAAGGCCTGGCGGCCGCCCCAGGGATGAACCAGCGCCTCGCTGATCGTCAAGGCGATCAGTATTTTTCCCTGTCCGGCCACGTGTCTGGCATACCAGGCCAACATGCCCAGATGATCGCAGTTGCGCACGGCGGCGATCGCCACACCGGTTTCAGCCGCCTTCCCGCATATCGTGTCCAAGGCCTCGACCGCAACCACCGGCCCCAGGCCCTGAGCGCCATCCACTTGCCAGAATGCGCCGGCCTGCCAATGCCCGGTTCCGCAGGCGAGCGGATCCGTCACGCCATTGGCGATGCGTTCCACTATCCGCGGCAGGCGCAACAGGCCATGAGACGGCACCCCGCTCAACTCGGCTTCCAGAAGCAGGGAAAGCTGGGTTTCGGCGTGGCGCGGGGGAACGCCGACGCGTTGCAGCGCCTGCAAGCTGGCTGACCGGATTTCCTGCAGAGTCGGCATGGGTCTCCTTGCTCGCCCGTCGATTTATTTGGGCTTTTGTCGCTATAATTATGATTGAATATCAAATATCATATCCGATCTTAAATAATCGAGTCAATCAAAAGCGCAATAATAGCTATTGAATTTCCGACATCGTTGGGATCAAATCCTACGTGCCCATAAGGCGAAAACGAGAACCATGAAACCATTACGAGACAAAACAGACCCCGCTTACATAGTGCCCATCCACCGCGCGTCGTTAAGCGAAGACGTGTACGAGACCCTGGTTTCCCACCTGATTTCCCTGCGGGTGCGGCCGGGGGAGCGGCTATCGGTGGATGCGCTGGCGCGTCAGTTCGGCGTATCCCAAACCCCGATACGGGCCGCGCTGATCCGGCTGGAAACCGAAGGGCTGGTCGTCAAGAAATTCAATAGCGGCTACAGCGCCGCACCCATTCCTTCAGGCGCCCACTTTCGGGATATCTATGCCATGCGCCTGCTGCTGGAGCCCGAGGCGGCCTTTCTTGCCACCCAGCGCATGAATAAAGAGGGATTGCAGCAGCTTGTCGAGCTGTGCGAGAAGATGGCGAACCTGGTGAAGGGCGATACCCACGCCAATTATGGGCGTTTCGCCCTGCTTGACGGCCAGTTCCATTCGCTGCTGGCTTCCTTGTGCGGAAACCAGGTTCTTGCGGATACGCTGCATGGCTTCTATGCCCACATGAATCTGTTCCGCTTGCGCTATCACTCGGCGGTCGCCGAAGAAGCCATCAAGGAACACCAGGCCATCATGGAGGCCATGGAAAAAGGCGACGCGCAGGCGGCCAGGGCCGCCATGGCAACACATATCGCGGCATCCAGGGACAGGATGGAGCCGTATTATCAGACGGAGGAGTAGGCGGTCCGTGGAAATTGGCGCTTTAAATGGGGGATTGGCTTGATGAATACCCCATTTAAAGCGCCGATTACCCTGTTTGCAGATCCGGTACGGCATGGGCGAGTCGATGTAGTCTCGATTTATCCTGGCCGGTAGCAATATTCAAACAGTCTGTCCCAGTGGCAGCGCATTCAATTCCGCTCGAGCATCCCGCCAAGCGGGATAGTGTTGGGCCAGCAACGATATGAACCGCTCATTATGCGTCGGTTCGATCAGATGGATCATTTCATGCACGATCACATATTCAAGCAAGTCACGAGGCTTCTTGGCCAGTTCCGTGTTGAGCCGAATGTGGGCCTGGCGATGATTGCAACTACCCCATTTGGTTTTCATCCGTTGCAGGAAGTAGCCATTGACCTTCACGCCGATACGTGGCTCCCAGTATTCGATCAGGGGTGCAATAGCCTGATGTAGCAAACCGCGTTGCCAGCGTTGATAGATGGATTCGCGCTTGGCTGCACTGGAGCCGGGGCGCACAGACAATGTGATGCGACGGTGATCCATCTTCACCGCGGGCGGGGCATCGCGCTCCAGCACCAAGAGCAGATAGCGACGTCCCCAAACGTAGTGGCTTTCCCTGGTAACGAACTGGCGAGGAGTTTCGCGGGACTGTGCCTGCAATTGCACCTGTTGCTGGCGAATCCAACGCAGCTTGGAAACAGCATAGGCACGAGCAACTTCTAGCCGCGTGCCTATCGGGGCCACCAGCGTCACCGCACCCTTGGGCGGATGCACGGAAAGATGGACATTCTTCACGGCCTTGAACGTGACGGCGATGTCCAGTTCCCCCAGACGTATGTGCGTCTGCACCATCAGTAGCCCGGCTGATTTCTCAGCAAATCGAATAGTTTGAGCGTGGCCTCGCGGTTGCGTCCGGTCAACGGGTGTAGGAAATTCTGCACGATGCGCTCCTTGGCTTCGTCGCCACGCCATCCTGCCGGGGCTTCGTCACGCATCACACGATCGATCTTCAGTGCCAGCAAGGCCAACGGGTCTCCGTATTCGGCCTGTGGCTCTTTGACTACACCATCCGTATCGGGCAGCACATCGCCGGAAATGATGTCAGGCAGATTGCGATAAATCACCAGCGCACCTGCATTGCCGTGCAATATGGCAGGCTCATCGATGTCATGTTGTTTCGCGCGGTGCTTCTTCAGTATGTCTTCCGCCTTGCTCAGGAATGATTCGTAGGCCTCGGTGCCTTCACGGCTTTGCTGGATCAGGTCATCGAGCAGCTTGGACATCTGCTCATAAAAGCGCGGATCGGTCAGGCGATCTCGGATGATGGTCTTGCGGACGTTATTGATGATGGTTTCCGCAATGGCGTCCTTCGACAGCTTGCCCTTCTCATTGAGTTTCCTGGCGATGGCGTCGTGGATGCTGGTCTCGATAATCAGTTCGGTCAGCGACAGTTCTGCCAACTCGCCCAACGCCAGCGCTGGCTCGGCCTGGATATAGGTGTTGATAAGGTGGCGCATGTCGGCCTCATAGGGCTTGATGTCCAGCTCTTCGCCGCTGTAATGCTTGATGGCCGAACGCAGCTCAGCATAGAACTCGGTTTCCCGCCGCACAGTGTCGGCTTCGCTGTCTGAGTAACCCGCCTCGGTCAGGTTCTGGGCGATGTCCGCGAAGGCACGCAGATAGGTCGCCACCGCCTTGTAGAAGGCAATACGCAGCGCCTCGCTTTCCAGCAGAGCCTCCGGATAACCGGCATGGCCGCAGAAATAGTGGATGAACTGCTCCAGCTCACGCGGCGGCGGCACCGGCTCGCACAGGTAATGCAGCGCTTCACGGGCCTCGTCCAGTTGCTTGCGACCTTCCTCCAGCCAATTTTTCAGATGGACGTTGTTGTCGCCGCCATTGCCCGCATCGATGTCCAACTCGTCGGAGCTGTACACCGCAATGGCCTGCTGCACGTCACCGAAAAGCTCCTTGTAATCGACGATATGGCCATAGTCCTTGTCGTCACCGTCGAGCCGGTTGGTACGGCAGATGGCCTGGAACAGATTATGGTCGTGCAGTTCGTTGTCCAAGTAGATGTAGGTGCAACTGGGCGCATCAAAGCCGGTCAGCAGCTTGCTGACCACGATCAGCAGCTTCATGTTGGCCGGTTCCTCGATGAAGCGGCGCTTGGTTTCGTCTTCGTACTGTTTGGTGGTCTGGCCGGCACGGAGCACATGCTGCTTGTATGTGTCGTATTTGTAGCGTTCGTCGCTACCTGGGGATTCCTTCGAGATGGCCGTTGGGTTCGGCTGATACGAGGTGATGATCCCCACATGAGGGCCGAAATGCGTGTTCTGGAACAACCGGAAGTAATGGCAGGCATCGTAGATCGAAGCCGCTACCAGAATCGCTGTTCCGCGATCATTGTCCAGACGAGGCTTGAGGCTGAAATCCTCAATGATGTTGGCAACGATGCGATCCTTGCGTTCCTTGGCGCTCATCAGCTCTTCCATCGTGGCCCAGCGCTTGCGCAGGATGGATTTCTGGAAGTTGTTTAGTCCGCGCGTTTTCTTCTCGAACCAGGCATCGATGGCCTGGCGTGAAGTCAGCCGCTGCGGCACATCACGGGCCTCGTATTTCAAATCCAGCACCACCTTGTCGGCCACCGCTTCGTGGAACTTGTAGGTGTGGATATAAGTGCCGAACACTTCGCGAGTGGTTTGCCGATCCTTACGTAACAACGGTGTGCCGGTGAAGCCGATGAAGATGGCGTCGGCCAGCCAGCGCTTCATCTGCTTGTTCATGTTGCCGCCCTGGGTGCGGTGGCACTCATCCACGAATACATAGAAACGCCCATGGATGGGTGGTGGCTTTCCCTTGAGATCGGCCGCATCGAATTTGTGGATTAGAGCGCACAACACGCGCGGTGAGGTAGCGCTGAGTTTCTGCACGAAGTCTGCCCGTGAGGTAATGCGTGGTGGAGTCGCCCCTTCCCCGATCACCCCGGCGTTGCGCATCACGCCTTCGATCTGTTTGTCCAGCTCGTCGCGGTCGGTCACCACCAGTACCCGCGCATGCGGATCATGCTCCAGCAACCACTTGGCCAACAACACCATCAGGATGCTCTTGCCGCTGCCCTGGGTGTGCCAAATCACACCACCTTCGCGTTTGGCGATGCGTTCCTGAGCGGCCTTGATGCCCTGGTACTGGTGCTGACGGGGCACCTTCTTGAAGCCTGCATCGAAGATCACGAAGTTGCGGATCAACTCCAGAAACCGCGCCTTCTCGCATATCTGAACCAACGGGAGATCCAGCAACGCGCCCGCTGTTGCCATGGCTGACGGTTGTTCATCCTTCCACTGCACGAAAAACTGTTCCGGTGTGCCGGTGGTGCCGTAGCGCAAACCTTGCGCATCGCTGCCCGCCAGCAGCAACTGCACTGTGCTGAAGAAGCCCTGATTGAAGGTTTCCTCCTGATTGCTGCATAACTGGCGAATACCATCGCCCACATCGACCGAGCTGCGCTTGAGCTCGATCATCGCCACCGCCAGGCCATTGATGTACAAAACGATGTCCGGCCGGCGGGTGCTCCCGCCCCGTAGCGTCACCTCCTCAGCCAACGCGAAGTGATTACGGTCGGGCTGCACCCAGTCGATCAACTGCACTGTCTCATGCGATTGGCCCGCCGCGATCTGCACCGGCACGCCGTAGCGCAGCAACTGGTAGGTACGCAGCTTGGCCTGGTAGGGCGTGATGCCGGTGAAATCCACCGCAACTTCCAGCTTCTGCAACGCTGCGCCGATGTGGGCGGGCGAATAACCGCGCACGGCCAGATTGGCGCGCAACAGCGCGGTCTCGACGGCGCGGTTTTTGTCGCGCTTGCTCCAGTTGCCCAGGTGTTCGTAGCCCAGGCCGCCATCGGCCAGCGGAGTGGTGAACAGCCGTGCCACGCGGTTTTGGCTGTTGCGCTCGGAGCGCGGCATGGGTTGGGTCATCGCATCATTCCTCGGTGCCATCATCCATAGGCTTGCCCAGCTCCCACTCGATCTGTTCGATCGTCGGCAGGCTGGTTTGCAACTCTTGCGGCAGGGATTCCACCAGCTTGTATTCGGCAATACCCATGGGCTGCGACTTATCGCCCAAGGCGTACTCGGCCACCACCTTGTTCTTACTCTTGCACAGCAGCAGGCCGATGCTCGGGTTGTCCTGCGCGTACTTCACCTGCCGATCCACCGCCGTCAGGTAAAAGCCCAGTTGCCCCAGGTGCTCGGGCTTGAACTTGCCGGCCTTCAGTTCGATCACCACGTAACAGCGCAGCTTGAGGTGGTAGAACAACAAGTCGATGAAAAACTCCTCGCCGCCCACGTCCAGCAACACCTGTCGGCCAACGAAGGCGAAACCCGCACCCAGCTCCAGCAGGAAATCGGTGACGTGTTGTACCAGCGCCTTCTCAATTTCGCGTTCCTGAGCTTCCTCGCCCAGGCCGAGAAAATCGAAGCGGTAAGGATCTTTCAGTGACTCGTTGGCCAGATCAGATTGTGGTGCAGGCAGGCGCTGATCGAAGTTGGTAACGGCTTTGCCCGTGCGCTCCAGCAGGCGGGTTTCGATGTGGATGTTCAACACATTCCGCGACCAGCCATGTTCGATCGCCGCGCGGGCATAGGCCAGGCGCTCCGTTGGCGCTTTCAGGCGATCCAGCAATACCAGGTTGTGCCCCCAGGGCAATTGTGCAGCAGCCTGCTGCACAATTTCGGCGTCCGGCCAGGCCTCGGCAAACGCACGCATGTACTTGAGGTTGCGCGGCGAAAAACCTTTCATCTCCGGGAACGCCGTGCGCAGGTCATGCGCCAGTCGATCGATCACCTTTGCGCCCCAACCCTGCTCGGCCTGCCGCGCCAGAATGTCGCAGCCGATCTGCCAGTACAGGCTCACCAGTTCCCGATTGACCGCCAATGCCGCACGCTGCTGCGCGGAGTGGATGCGTCCCTTCAGGTCGGCCAGCCAGTCGGCGTAGCCTTGCGGGGCTGAAGTCAGGGAGACTGGCTTGTCGGTCATGGCAATGTCACTCCTTTGGGCACAAAACCTTTTTCTCGCATCCAGCGTAGAGCCTTCAGCCAGCGATCTTCAGATATCCGCTGCTTTGCTTCGTGCCAGTTGTACAGCACCTCATGCACGATCATTTCATCGGAGACGGCTCCTTTTTCACGCAGCAGATCGCTCCATGCCACCAGCAAGGTAGCGACGATTTCGCATTGCTCCGATTTGGCAGTTTTGAAGGTACTCAGAATTTTCTCAAAGGTCTCGACGATTCCAGAGAAATGCCGATCAAAGTACGGCTTGTGGCCGCCGCGCTTCGCCAGCGGTACGTATTGGTAACGCCCTTCTTGCTTCCGCGCCTCGAACCATTGCTGCTTCTGTAATTGGCTGTCTATCGAGCGCAGCGCCCGATTGTCATAGGGGCCGGCGGCCTTGCGGTGATAGGTGGAGCCAATATCAACCTCACACAGATGCTCGGCGAGGAACATCATCTTCTCGAACTTGACATGACCGAAGGTCGGTTGCTCGTGCAACTGGTCGATGATTTCAGCAGCCAGTACGCTTCTCAGGAAATGGACATTTGCCTTGCGTCCTTCCGTTTGTGCCGCCGCTTCCTCGTCAGGCTTTTCGGTAGACTTGACCAGCCGCGTCCTGCCGGTCAGCAGTTCCTGCATCATGGCCTGCTTGAGGGCGCGGGTTTTGATGTGGCGAGTTTCGAGGGCTGTGATTTCGGCTTCCATGTCGATGAGCAAAGAGGAGATAGCCTGCTGCTCATCAATACTAGGAAGCCTCAATTCAGCGCTGGCGATATGTGCTCGATTCGTCGCATACACCTTTGTGCCGGCGGCAAGTTGCCGAAGGTGATCGTGGAACTTTGGGATGAACTGGATATAGGCTTTGAAACCATCTGCCAGCACACTCTTGTCAAATCTAATTACGATGGTATGCAATCCCGAAACCAGATTAATGCCCGTCGCATTTTGGATTTCAACCGATTTGCCAATACCATCCATATCCTCAGATGCGTCAGCAAAAATGAGGTCGCCATTTTGCAGGCGATCCAAGCGACTCGCCTTGACGCGTGGGAGGCTAGGCATTTCTACGCTGGCAGGGTCAAGCATCACTCGCGAAGATCCGTGGATGTCGCCGTAATGCAAGTATAGAACATCATCACCCCAAGAAAGCTCGGCACGTGAATTCACACCGTTCTTCAGGAAGGTCAAATGATCTCCCAACCGCTTCACCTCCCAATCCCGATTAAACCCCGGCAGGCGGGTTTGGCCGGTGAGAAGTTGCTGCATCGTGGCCTGTTTGATTGCACGCTTTTTGGCGATCAGGCGATCCAGTCCGTCCAGCAGTGCGTCCATGTCGTTGAGGGCCGCGGCGATGGTGCGTTGTTCATCTAGGTCGTTGGGACATGGAACCTTGATGTTCCCTAGTGCACTACGCGATATACGTTTATGGGTTGTCCCTCCGACTTGCTCCAAAACCGATTCAAACCACTGAGGTGTGGAAAAATACTGAACAAGGTAACTACGATCGGCGACTATCTCAGCTGGCCGAAAGATAGTCACATCTACTGCCGTAACGACTTTTGTTTCTGCGAGATTTGGAAGGATGCAAGCACGACCAGCCGGCTCTGCCAAACGACATATCAGAATATCGCCTGGAATCAATTCCTTGCACTTCAGTTTTTCGAAAGATGACTCATAGATATATTTCTTGGCATCCTTTTCTACGAACTTTCCCATTCCAATGTTGCCCGTCTGAACAATTCTGTATCCGCCATCAGAAATATGCTCCGCTTCGATCCAGTCTCCATCATCAAATCGTGCCTTTTGATATCCAGCAATTTCAAAGACTGTCCTAATGCCCCAATCCTCCGGGATCACCCCCACTTCCGTCTGCTTATACCCCGGCGTCACTTCCATGTCGCCCCCATCTTCTTCAGGTGTGCTCCCACCTTGACACTGAGGGCTGCCACCTCGTCTTCCAACTTGGGCAGCGGGGTGCCGTAGCGTTCGGCCAGTTCGCGGATGCGCTGGGCGAGGGTTTGCGAGATGCGATCCAGCTCCTGCTGCACGTTGGCCTGCAAGCGGGCCAGCCACTTGTCTCGTACCACCAGCGTTTTGACCTCGATTTCGCTGAGGGTGACGTAATGGTCGTGGGCTTGCTGGTCGAGTTCCGCCTCCAGCGTTTTGACGGTTTTCTTCAGTGCGGCTTCGCGGGTGCTGAGTTGCTGCCACTGCTTGAGCACGGTGCGTTCGTCGGCGCTGTCGGCGTCATCACCGATTTCGGTGAGGCGATCTTTCACCGGCCCGGCGTTGATCTTGTCAAAGCCTGCGAAGGCGCCGTCTTCGCCGCCGTGTTCTTCTTCCAGTTCGGCGATCTGGCTAGCAATGCTTTCAAGCTCGGCCTGTTTCGCGTCCAGTTCAGCTTGCTCGTCGGCGAAGTAGCGGGCGACGATGTATGGCTTGGGCAGAAGGTCGCAGGTCCAGCCCTTGTCCTTGATCTTGCCCTTCTTGTCGGTTTCCATAATACGCCGAGGCAGCGCCATCCAGCCGTCGGCAACGATCAGGTAGGCGTCGTCCTGCATGGTTTCGGCCCAGTAGTCCATCAGGTGCTGGTAAATGTCGTAGGGATCGAGCAACGGCGCGGCGTGGAAGGTGGTGAGCAGGGTTTCGGAGACCTGCGCGACCAGCGCCTTGGGTTTGTCGCCGGGCTGGATGCCGGTGAGCAGCGGCATGACGGCCTGCTGCCATTTGCCGAACAGGGTTTCCACCTTGCTACGGAATTGCTGGAACTGCGGGTGGGCGAGGATGATGGAACGCACTTCGGCCATCGGCTGGCGCAGCCGCGCATAACCGGGACGCTCGGCCTCGAACAGCGCATGGCGCAGTGCGGGCATTTCCTGCCAGTCGGCTGCGAAGGCGTCGATGTCGCGCTCGGGGATGCCACCGTTGAGGTGGGCATTAATGTCGTGCAGGTCTTCCGGCTCACTGCTGTCGATGTAGCGCGGCAGGTTGAGGTTGTAGTCGTTCTTTTCGCTGGCGATTTCGTCCAGCGGCACCATGCGAGCGTAGCGCGGCTCGTCCGCGCTACGGCGGAAGGTATCGACAATGCGGTGGATGTCCTGCTCGCGCAGGCGGTTCTTGGGGCCGTCCTTGACGAAGCCTTTGCTGGCGTCGATCATGAAGATTCCCTTGCGGGCGCTGGCGTTTTCCTTGTCCAGCACCAGGATGCAGGCGGGAATGCCGGTGCCGTAGAACAGGTTGGCAGGCAGGCCGATGATGCCCTTGAGGATGCCCGAGTGCACCAGTTGCCTGCGGATGTGGGCTTCCGCATTGCCGCGGAACAGCACGCCGTGCGGCAGGATGATGGCACCCTTGCCGGTGGTGGCCTTCATGCTGCGGATGATATGCAGCAGGTAGGCGTAGTCGCCCTGCTTGGCGGGCGGCTCGCCCCAGGTGAAACGGTGGTACGGGTCGTTGGCCGGGTTGAGGCCGGTGGACCATTTCTTGTCGGAAAACGGCGGATTGGCGACTACGTAGTCGTAGGCACGCAGTTGTTCGCCATCCTTGAACTTGGGGTTTACCAGTGTGTCGCCGCTGAGGATGGTGGCACTGGGGAAGCCGTGCAGGATCATATTCATCCGCGCCAGGCCGGCGGTGGCCACGTCCTTTTCCTGCCCTTCCAGGGTGATCTGCCGGCCTACCTCAGCGGCTACTTTCAGCAGCAGCGAGCCGGAACCGCATGTCGGGTCATACGCAGTGGTGGAAGCCTTGGTGCTGGCGTGCGAGATGCCAATCACCTGGGCAATGATGCGGCTGACTTCGGCCGGGGTATAGAACTGGCCCTTGCTCTTGCCGGAATCCTGCGCGAAGTGGCGCATCAGGTATTCGTAGGCATCGCCGAGCAAATCATCGTTGTCGGCGCGATTGTTGGCGAAGTTCAGCTCGGGCTTTTCGAAGATGGCGATCAGGTTGCCCAGCCGTTCGACCATGGCTGAGCCTTCGCCGAGCTTATTGGGGTCGTTGAAGTCAGGGAAGTCGCTGCGTGCCAGCTTAGTGTTGGCGTCGATCAGCTTCTGGATGACCTGGATGTTGATTTTGTCACCAATATCGTCCTTGCCCTTGAGCGCCACCATGTCCTTGAACGAGGCACCGGGCGGGATGACCACGGGCGGGGCGAAATCGTCGCTGTTGCCGTACTTGTCGCTGATGTACTTGATGAACAGCATGAACAGCACGTAGTCCTTGTACTGACTGGCGTCCATGCCGCCGCGCAGTTCGTCGCAGGAGGCCCAGATGGAGCTGTAGAGATCGGATTTCTTGATGACACCGTTGCGCGGGGCAAGCGTCTTGGCAGCAGGGGTAGCAGTCGCTCCGTCCCGCGATGACGAATCTGCTTTCATCTTTGTCTTCAGGTATGGCACGGAGACTTCGCGTACCTCCAACGACGTCGCTGATTCTTTGTTTGCCGTATAGGTTGTTGTGGCCAGGGCGACTGAGCCGCCGCGACCTTGGCCGGGAACGATCCGGCTTTCCTCAAGCAATTGCTGCTTGATACTGTCATAAGTGGATTCTTGCCATCCCAATGCTTCCCGCAGCCGCTGATTTTCCGCGGAACTACCCATAGCTTCGAGCGTGCTGATAAAGCGCTCGATCTTCTTTTCAGTACTTGTCACTTCAGTATCCATCATGGTTGGCGGCTTAGCTGGATACCGGCCTCTTTTTCTACAGTACCCAACGTTCAGGCGGTAGGAAGCAACTTCGCCCCACGGACTTTACCGGTTGATTCGACCAATTTCTCTGATTTCATCACCTGCAGCATTAGCCAAATCACGTCCCGGCTCACGCCCGGGCCGGCAAGCGAATCAAACATTAAACAGGAAATTCAACACATCCCCGTCCTTCACCACATACTCTTTCCCTTCCGCGCGCATCTTGCCGGCTTCCTTGGCGCCCTGCTCGCCCTTGCAGGCAATGAAGTCCTCGAACGCGATCGTCTGCGCACGGATGAAGCCGCGCTCGAAGTCGGTGTGGATGACGCCGGCGGCCTTGGGCGCGGTGTCGCCGATGTGTATGGTCCAGGCGCGCACTTCCTTGACGCCGGCGGTGAAGTAAGTCTGCAGGCCCAACAAGTTGTAGGCCGCGCGGATGACGCGGTTCAGGCCGGGCTCGTCCATGCCCATGTCGGCCAGAAACACGCTTTTGTCTTCGTCGTCCAGCTCGGCGATCTCCGCTTCGACGGCGGCGCACACGGCCACGACGGGGGCGTTCTCGGCCTCGGCGTACTTCTGCACGGCGGCCAGGTGCTCGTTGTTCTCGAAGCCGTCTTCCTTGACGTTGGCCACGTACATGCAGCGCTTGGCGGTGATGAAGCAGAACTGCTTGATCAGGGCCAGGTCGTCGTCGTCCAGTCCCAGCGAGCGCACGGGCCGCGCCTCGTTCAGGACGGGGATGATTTTTTCCAGCAGGGCCACCATCTTGATGGCTTCCTTGTCGCCGGCGCGCGCGGTCTTCTGGTTGCGCTGCAAGGCTTTTTCGGCGGTGGCCAAGTCGGCCAGGGCCAGTTCGGTGTTGATGACTTCGATGTCGGAAACGGGGTCGATGCGGCCGGCCACGTGGATGACGTTCTCGTCGTCGAAGCAGCGCACCACGTGCACGATGGCGTCGGTTTCACGGATGTTGGCCAGGAACTGGTTGCCCAGGCCTTCGCCCTTGGATGCGCCCGCCACCAGGCCGGCGATGTCGACGAATTCGACCACGGCGGGCAGGATGCGCTCGGGCTTGACGATTCCGGCCAGCGCCGCCAGGCGGCTGTCCGGGACTTCGACGACGCCCACGTTAGGCTCGATGGTGCAGAAGGGATAGTTCTCGGCGGCAATGCCTGCCTTGGTCAAGGCATTGAACAGGGTTGATTTTCCGACGTTGGGCAGGCCAACGATGCCACATTGCAAAGCCATGAGTGTCCTGAGATATAAAGATAAAAACGGGAAGAAGCCGCTATTGTAGTGGTTTGGGCGATCGACCTGGCATGAAGTTCGCCGGTCCGCAAGCGGGCCGCTCCGGAGCCGGCGGCTTACGCCGCCAGTTCGGGGGCATAACTCAATATCAGCCACACCACCAGCAAAGGACCGCCGTTGAACATGCAATGCAGCAGCATCGACGCGCCTATGCCGCGCCGGACGCGCAGCCAGCCCAGGACCAGTCCGGTCAGCCACTGGGGCAGGACCAGCAGGGGCAGCAGCCACAGCGGTGTGTGATGCAGGTTGAAGTTGTACAGATGCACGGCGGCGAACAGCAGGGACGACAGGTGAAAGACCCAGGGGAAACAGCGCCGGTACATCCAGCGATAGCGCCAGGGCAGCGGCCTGCGGGTATAGGGCAGTGCCGCCATATAGGGCAGCCAGCACACAAGCAGTATGCCGGTGAGCAGCAGGATGCCGGGCCAGCGCCCTCCCATGAGCATGGCGGCCACGGCGGCGGGCAGCAGCCACCAGGCCTGGCCCAGGCGGCGCAGGCTGTAGCGAAAGACCAGTTCTTCGACAATGGGTGCCCATAGCAGGGCCTGCAGCCAGGGCACATTGTTCAGGTCCAGCCGGTGTGTGGCGCCCCCCGCTCCGGCGGCGGCCACGGCAATCGGTCCCAGAAAAACCAGGTTGACGGCCCACAGGAAGAACGCCCATTTCAGCAGGCGCCCCGCGGACAGGGCCGGAAACCAGTCTTCCCACCAGCCGCTGACGGCATGCCGGCCGGGCAGCCGGGGGCCGAAACGGGGTTTGAAAATGAAACGGAAAAAGTCGCGCAATTCGTCGCGAAAGCGTGGGCCGCAAATGCGGGGCCTGGCGGCCGCTGCGGCATCAGCCACGATTGGCCTCGTGCAATTGGCTGGTGGCCTGCGTGAACTCGCCGCGCAGCAATGCGGGCGCGACGGCGCGGCAACGGTCTATGACGGCTTCTATCTCTTTCAGTTCCTCGCGCCGCGGCGGATTCAGCACGAAGGCGGCCACTTGCTGCGCCAGCCCAAGCGTGCGCGGATGGCCGATGCCCAGCCTGAGGCGCCAGAAATCCGGGCTGGAAAAAGCCGCCTGGATGTCGCGCAGTCCGTTATGGCCGGCATGGCCGCCACCGCGCTTCAGCTTGACGTTGCCGGGCAGAAGATCGAGCTCGTCGTGCAGCACCAGGACCTGTTCGGGAACCAGCTTGTAGAACCGCATCAGGGCGCCGGCCGCCTGCCCCGAACGGTTCATATAGGTGGACGGCTTGGCGATGATGACCGCCTCGCCGTCGAAACGCGCCTTGGCCACCCAGGCGGAGAACGCTTTTTCCAGCGTGAAGCTGGCCTTCAGGTCGTCGGCCAGGTGGTCGGCCAGCCAGAAGCCGGCATTGTGGCGTGTGGTTTCGTATTCGGGGCCGGGGTTGCCCAAGCCTATGATCAGGCGCACGGGAGGTTGAGTCATAGTCCAGAGTCTACACAAGAAAAACCCCTGCCGGCTGAAGGCCAGGCAGGGGTTGGTCCGGGACGGGTCCGTCAGTGATGAACGGACATCCGTCCGCTGCGGGCCTTACTCCGCGGCGGAAGCGTCGGCTTCGCCGGCGGCCGCATCGCCGCTGTCGGCAGCGCCGCGCTGAGCCAGGGCGGCAGCCAGCACCAGGTCGCTTTCAGCGCCGTGAACCGTGTGGGTCACGCCCTTGGGCAGGGTGATGTCCGACAGGTACACATTGGCGCCGCCGGTCAGTTGGGCCAGGTCCACTTCGATGAACTTGGGCAGGTTGGCGGGCAGGCACGTGACTTCGAGCTCGGTCACGACGTGGCTGATGATCTGGCCGCTGACCTTGACCGCGGGCGAAATTTCGCCGTTGACGAAGTGCAGGGGGACCTTGGTCGTGATGGCCTGCGAGGCATCGACGCGCTGGAAATCGACGTGCAGGACTTGCTGCTTGTAGGGGTGCCATTGCACGGCACGCAGCAGGACCTGATCGCCTTTCTTGCCATCGAGCTCCATATCCAGGATGGAGGCGTGGAACTCTTCCTTGCGCAGGGCATGGTAGATTTCGTTGTGGTCGAGCTCGATGCTCAGCGGATCGGCGGTGCCGCCGTACACAATGGCGGGCACACGGCCAGCGTGGCGCAGGCGGCGGCTCGCACTCGTACCCTTATCGCTACGCGAAGTGGCGTTGAATTTCATGGATAACTCCAGATTGCTTTGGACTTGCACTACCCTCGCGGGAGGCGCAGGTCCTGTTGGTAAACGCGGCGCCATCATGCGCCGCGAACGACTGTTGCCCGCCGCGACCAGCGGGCAACGGTATGCTTAATCGACGAACAGGGAACTGACCGATTCGGCGTTGGAAATACGTAATATGGTTTCGCCCAGCAGCGATGCGCAGGACAGCTGGCGTATCTTGCCGCAGTCGCGCGCCGCTTCCGAAAGCGGGATGGTGTCGGTGACGACAAGCTCGTCCAGCTCGGATTCGACGATGCGCTGCACGGCGCCGCCGGACAGGACGGGATGCGTGCAATAGGCGTAGACGGCGCCGGCGCCGCGCTCTTTCAGCGCCTGGGCGGCCTTGCACAGCGTGCCGGCGGTATCGACCATGTCGTCCATGATGATACAGGTGCGGCCATCGACTTCGCCAATGATGTTCATGACTTCCGACACGTTGGCGCGGGGACGGCGCTTGTCGATAATGGCCAGGTCGGCTTCCAGCTGCTTGGCCAGCGCACGGGCGCGCACCACGCCGCCGATATCGGGCGACACCACGACCAGGTTCTGATAGTTGCGGCGCCAGATGTCGCCCAGCAATATGGGGCCGGCATAGATGTTGTCGACCGGAATATCGAAGAAGCCCTGGATCTGGTCAGCGTGCAGGTCCATGGTCATGACGCGGTCCACGCCGACCACCTGCAGCATGTTGGCAACCACCTTGGCCGAAATGGAAACCCGCGCGGAGCGCGGGCGTCGGTCTTGGCGTGCGTAGCCGAAATAAGGGATGGCGGCGGTGATCTTGCCGGCCGAGGCACGGCGCAGGGCATCGACCATGACCATGATTTCCATCAGGTTGTCGTTGGTCGGCGCGCAGGTGGGCTGCAGCACGAAAACGTCTTTGCCACGCACATTCTCATTGATTTCCACCATGACCTCACCATCCGAGAAACGACCGACGGTCATTTTTCCGAGCGACATGTCAAGGTGATTTGCAACATCGACCGCTAAACGAGTGTTAGCCGTGCCGGTAAAAATCATGAATCTGTCGTGTGCCATGGCGGAGGGTAGATTGCGTAGCGTTAAACAACAAAGCTGTTGACCAGCACCGCCGTTTGGGGCCGACTCAACAGCTTTACGTTAACTGCAAGCCTGTTGGCTTGAAAAAGTGGCTGGGGAAGAAGGATTCGAACCTTCGCATGCTGGAATCAAAATCCAGTGCCTTAACCAGCTTGGCGATTCCCCAATTTCAACTGCTTATCCAGCTTCGTAGCGGATGATCCATCAGCCCCGGGCAAGCCCAGGCATTTTGAATGGCCGCTGCGTCGTCGCTTTCGCGACAAGATATTTTACCGATAATTTGCCGCTGGCACACGAGTGCTTGTTCCAGCGTTACAAACTCTGCAAAAAAACAAGAACCCGAACCGCTCATTCTTGCGCTCAACCCTTGTTGAAGAAGCCAGTTGTGTACGGCCCCGACACGCGGATACTTCGCAAAAACGACTGGCTCAAGATCATTGCGCCCAAAAAAACCGTTCTCAAAAAAACCGTTATCGGGCGCATTGTTTTTTTGCCAATCAGCAAAGACCGATATTTTGACCGAAGGTGAATTCCTTGTCAAATCGGGCGAAGAAAATATCCCCGAGGTGGGGACGCTTTGCGGCGGCTGCGCCACAAGATAGGCACGCTCGGGCAGCGTCAGCGGGGACAGGATTTCGCCTACCCCTTCGGCGAACGCCGGCTGACCGTATATGAAGACGGGAACATCCGCGCCCAGCGGCAGTGCCAGCCTCATGAGGTCCTGGCGGCCCAGGCCGGTCTGCCACAAGCGGTTCAGGGCGATCAAGGTCGAGGCGGCATCGCTGGAGCCGCCGCCCAGGCCGCCGCCGGACGGTATGGTCTTGCGATAGCGGATTTGCGCACCCAGCTGCGTGCCTGTGGCCTTTTGCAGCGCCCGGGCTGCACGCACCACCAGGTCGTCTTCCTGGGCCAGGCCGGCCAGGCCTTCGCCCTCGCGCATGACATGCCCGTCGCGGCGCAGATCAAAGCTCAGCGTGTCGCACAAATCGATGAAACGGAAGGCCGTCTGCAACAGATGGTAGCCGTCGTCGCGGCGGCCCGTTACGTGCAGGAAAAGATTGATTTTGGCCGGCGCCGGCACATCGTACAAGGCCATTTATTCGTCGACCACCAGCCGCACGCTGATGCGGCGATCGGGGTCGTTGCGGTTCATCTGCAACAAGGCAGGTCCCTGGCCGTCGTAGCGTGAAAGCTGCACGCGCCAGCCATCCTGGGTGAACGCGCCGACCTGGCCGCGCTCGTTCTTTTGCAGGTCGGACACGCCGGCGCCGCCGACCCGTCCCTGCAGCCAGTCGCGCAGGCCCGCCACCGGAATGGGGCTGCCCAGCACCTGCTCGACCAGCGCATCGGGGTGAGCCGCCTGTTCACGCTCGCCATTGCTGCGCGTGAGCGTGGCCAGCCCCGGCTCGACGTCGACCCGCGCCAGCGTATTGCCCAGCGGGTTGGCCAGGTCCAGGGTCAGTGCATTGCCCTGGTCGCGCCAGGCGAACCCGCCCTGCACGGCGTCGTGCCTGCCGTCGAAATAATTCACGCTGACGGCGAAGCGCCCCGCGCGTTCGAACGCGGGGCCGGACGCATCGCCGCCGATTTTCCGCGGCGTCGCGCAGGCGGTCAGCAAAAGAGCCGCCAGGCCGGCGACGCACCATGCCCTGTATCGCCGCAACAGCGCTTGCCTCATTTCAGGTCCACTCCCAGCCGCTGCAAGGTCTTCACCAGGGTTTCGTTTTCAGGATCCTGGTCCCGGCCTTCGCGCCAGATGCGCTTGGCCTCTTCGCCCCGTTTGCTGACCCACAACACCTCGCCCAGATGGGCCGCCACGTCGGCCGTGGGCAATTGCCTATAGGAGCGTTCCAGGTATTCGATGGCCGCCTCGTTGTCGCCCGTGCGGAACAGGTACCAGCCGACGCTGTCCAGGATGTAGGGGTTGTCGGGGTCGAGTTCCAGGGCGCGCTCCAGCAGGTCCTGCGCTTCGTCCAGCCGACGGTTCTGGTCCGCATAGGTGTAGCCCAACGAGTTGTACGCATTGGCGTTGTTCGGGTCCAGCTCGATGACACGCCTCATCAGCGCCTCGAACTCGTCCATCTTCCCTTGCCGCTCGTAGAGCATGGCCAGGTCGTACTTGACCTCGGCGCTGTCGGGGATTTCTTTATCGGCCTTGACCAGGACCTCGACCGCCGTGTCCGTGCGGCCCGCCTCGCGATAGATGGAGGCCAGGGTCAGCGCCACCACGGAGCGCTCGTGGTTGTCCTGGGGCTTCAGCGCGTCTATGGTCTGGCGCGCCTTGTCCAGCCGGCCCTGCCTGGCTTGCAGCACCGCCTTGTGGACCTGCGCCTGGAAGCGCAGCGACGGATCGTCGATCAGGTCCAGTTCGGCAATGGCGTCGTCGATGCGATCCTGCTTCTCGGCGATCTGCACCAGCAGCAGGCGCGCATCGGATGCATCGGCCGCCGCGCTGGTGGCCTTGTCGCTGATGGACTGGCGGCGCTGGGTCTGCACATTGATGTATTCACGCAGCAATGCTTGCGCCTGGGTATAGCGCTCGGCGCGCACATTGACCTGGGCCTCGTTGTACAGCAGGTCGAAATCTTCGGGAGCCTGGCGGCGCATGGTCTGGATTTGCGCGATCGCCGCGTCGAACTCATGGCGGTCCGCAAGCCGGCTGACCAGCATGAGCTGCAGCTTGCGGCTGCCTGGATGCTTGGCCAGGTAGGCGCGTGTGCTGTTTATGGCGGCAACCGGATCCACTTTCAGGCCATACTCCAGCACGCGCTGGGCGGCGGCATCGGAGTCGGGCTCCATGGCCTGAGCCTGCCTGGCTTCTTCGAGCGCCCTGGCCGGTTCCGAGGCCGCCCAGGCGGCATCGGCCAGCGCCAGATGCGCCACCGGCAAGGAGCGGACGGAGGGATGCAGGGCCTGCTCCAGCACATCCAGGGCCAGGCGCTTGTCGGCCATCTTGGCGACGATGGCCGACGCCTGCGCCACGGCCTGCTCTTTGTCCTGGGCTTTTTCGATGCGCGCCCACAAGGCGGACGCCAGGCCCGAGGTCTGGCCATTGGAGGCGGCCAGCGCCAGCGACGAGGCCACGGCTTCCGGATCACGGGGGGAAAGCAGCGCCCATTCGCGCGCGGCGCTGAGCGCCTGCGCCATGTTGCGATCGGCGATGGAAAGCTGGAAGGCGCGCTTGGCCAGCCTGGGATCGGAGGTTTCCCGCGCCAGGGCAAGCAGCGTCTGGCCCGCCACATCGTAGCGCCCGCGTGTGGCGGCGACTTCGGAAGTGAGTATCCTGTAAAGGATATCGGCGGTAAGCTTGACTGCGGGCAGTTCGCCGGCGCGTAGACGGATCTGCTCGACCTGGCCGGCGGGTTCGTCGGCCGGGGCGGAATGCGCGGGGACAGCCCACTGCGCAAGAACAGGCGCCAATACCGTAAACACCAAGGGAATCGAAAGTTTCATTCAAGAGGACCATCGCCGCTGCGCCCGGAATAAGCGTCAGATGGCAAAATTACACAGTCAGATTTAAAGATGTTATCACCCCCTCATGCCTGAACTGCCAGAAGTCGAAACGACGCGTCGCGGAATAGCGACGATTATGCCCGGCCACGTGCTCGAGCGCTTTGTGGTCCACGAGCCGCGCATGCGCTGGCCCATTCCCGCCGATCTGCCCGACAGGATCAGCGGCCGGACGGTGCTGGCCTGCGAACGCCGCGGCAAGTACCTGCTGATCAATTTCGATCATGGCACACAGATCATTCACCTGGGCATGTCCGGCTCGCTGCGGCGGACGCCGCAGAACGAGCCACGGCGCAAGCATGACCATGCCGAATGGATCTTCGGCCATGCCCGCTTCCTTCTGCACGACCCGCGCCGCTTCGGTGCCGTGCTGTGGCACGATGCCGCCGACGGCCCCATTGCCGCCCATCCGCTGCTGGCCACCCTGGGCATCGAGCCCTTCGACGAACGGTTCACGCCCGATTATCTGTACGGCAAGCTGCGGGGCAAGACGCTGTCCATCAAACAGGCGCTGCTGGCGGGGCATATCGTCGTAGGGGTGGGAAATATCTACGCCTCGGAAGCGCTGTTCCGGGCCCGCATCAACCCCCGCACACCCGCGGGCACCGTATCGCGCGCCCGCTGCGCGGCGCTGGCCGCCGCGGTCAGGCAGACGCTGAGCGAAGCACTGGAATCGGGCGGCAGCACCTTGCGCGACTACGTCAATGCCACCGGCCAGCCGGGCGCTTACTTCGAGATGCACGCGGCGGTGTACGAAAAAGCCGGACAAGCCTGCATTGAATGCTCGACCCCCATACGGCGCATCGTCCAGGGCCAGCGCGCCAGCTATTTCTGCCCAAAATGCCAGCGCCGATGAACTAAATTCGTCTATAACGAATACATTGCATATAAACAAACAATACGATATATTCTGCCCATCAACGGAGATCTACCCATGAGCAAACAGTTCGCGTCCCACGCCGACCTCGACGACAAGGTCGTTTCATTCGAAAAGCTATCCGACAACGCCTACGCCTACACGGCCGAAGGCGATCCCAATACCGGCATCATCGTCGGCGATGAATCCGTCATGGTGATCGACACCCAGGCCACGCCCGTGATGGCGCAAGACGTCATCCGCCGCGTTCGCGAAGTGACAGACAAGCCCATCAAGTACATTTTGCTGTCGCACTACCATGCCGTGCGGGTGCTGGGCGCATCGGCCTACAACGCGCAGGAAATCATCGCCAGCCGCGACACCTATGACCTCATCGTCGAGCGCGGCGAACAGGACAAGGCCAGCGAGATCGGTCGTTTCCCACGCCTGTTCCGCAACGTGGAATCCGTGCCTCCCGGCCTGACCTGGCCCACCATCACCTTCGACGGCGAAATGACGGTCAACCTGGGCAATCTGGAAGTCCAGATCTTGCAAGTGGGGCGCGGCCACACCAAGGGCGACACCATCGCCTGGCTGCCCGAGCAGCGCATCCTGTTCGCCGGCGACCTGGTCGAGTATCAGTCCACCCCTTACGCGGGCGACTGCTACTTCCGCGAATGGCCGCACACCCTGGACACGCTGGCCGAATTCAATGCCGAAAAAATGGTGCCCGGACGCGGCCCCGCCCTGAAGTCGGCCGACGAAGTGCGCAAGGGCCTGGCCGGCACGCGCGCCTTCCTGACGGACCTGTACACCTGCGTGAATACCGGCGTGGCCGAGGGCAAGGACCTGAAGGCCATCTACCGCGAAACCTACGATTTCATGAAGCCGCGCTATGCCGACTGGGTCATCTTCGACCACTGCATGCCCTTCGACGTCTCGCGCGCCTACGACGAAGCCACGGGCTACGACGATCCGCGCATCTGGACGGCGGAACGCGATATCGAAATGTGGAAGCAGCTCGAAGGCCAGTAAACAGGCCGCCACCGCACATGGACGAGGAGCAAGGGGTGGGAGACATCGACTACCAGGCCCTGGAATTCGATTATGCGCCGCGCAGCGCGCCCGACACGGCGCGGCATGCGGTTGCCGTCGTGGGCGCGGGTCCGGTCGGCCTGTCCATGGCTCTGGACCTCGCGCAGCGGGGCCTGAAGGTCGTCGTCATCGACGACGACTACCGGCTGTCCACGGGCTCGCGCGCCATCTGCTTCGCCAAGCGCACGCTGGACGTGTGGGATCGCCTGGGCGTGGGCGAACGCATGGTGCAAAAAGGCATTTCATGGAATGTCGGCCGGGTCTATTTCAAGGGCGACGAAGTCTGGCGTTTCGACTTGCTGCCCGAGCAGGGCCACCGTCGGCCGGCCTTCATCAACCTGCAGCAATACTATTGCGAAGGTTTCCTGTACGAACAGGCGGCCGGTCATCCCAATATAGAACTGCGCTGGAAGAACAAGGCCGTCGCCGTCGAACAGCGCGATGACCATGTCGCCCTTACGGTGGACACGCCCGACGGCCCCTACACGCTGGCGGCGGACTGGCTGGTGGCCTGCGACGGGGCGCGCTCACCGCTGCGGAAAATGATAGGCCAGGAAAGCCACGGGCGCGTTTTTCGCGACCGCTTCCTGATCGCCGACGTCCGCATGCAGGCCGACTTCCCCACCGAACGCTGGTTCTGGTTCGATCCGCCCTTCCATCCCGGGCAATCGGTGCTGCTGCACAGCCAGCCCGACAATGTCTGGCGCATCGACTTCCAGCTGGGCTGGGACGCCGACCCGGTGCAAGAGGTCAAGCCTGAAAACGTCATCCCCCGCATCCAGGCGCTGCTGGGCAAGGACACCCGGTTCGAGCTGGAATGGGTCAGCATCTACACCTTCGCCTGCGAACGCATGGACAGCTTCCGCCATGGACGCATCGTCTTTGCCGGCGACGCCGCGCACAGGGTATCACCCTTCGGCGCGCGCGGCGCCAACAGCGGCGTGCAGGATGCCGACAACCTGGGCTGGAAACTGGCCCTGGTCAGCCAGGGGCTGGCGCCCGAAACCCTTATCGACAGCTATGCGGCCGAACGCGAGCAGGCGGCCGACGAGAACATACTGAACTCGTCGCGCTCCACGGATTTCATCACACCCAAAAGCGAGATCAGCCTGCTGTTCAGGAACACCGTCCTGAAGCTGGCGCAGCATCACGATTTTGCGCGCAAGCTGGTCAACAGCGGCCGGCTTTCCATGCCGACGTCGTACACCGCATCCAGCCTGAATACGCCCGATACCGCCGATTTTTCCGGCGCGCCGCCGCTGGGAGGCGTGGCCCCCGACGGGCCCATCACGATAGACGGACAGCTGGACTGGTGGCTGGGACAGCTGTCGGGCCGATTCGTGCTGGCCCTGTTCTGCAATACCGGCATTCCCGACGCCGATGCCTTGCGCGAACTGGCCGGCCTGCAAGACGATCCCCTGGGCCTGAAGCTGCTGCTGGTGCTATCGCCCGCCCTGGCGCAGCGCGCCCCCGACGGATACGCCTGCGTGGTGGACAGGCAAATGACGCTGGCCCGGCGCTACGACGCCGTCCAGGGCGCCTGCTACCTGATCCGGCCCGACCAGCATATCGCCGCCCGCTGGCGCGAGGCGGATGCGCCGTCCATCCGCAACGCCTTACGGCGCGCAACGTGCTCGCCCATGGAGGCCAGGCCATGAACCGATTGAATACGCAATCCAATTTTTCCGCGCCCGACGACTTCTATGAACAGCTCATCGAGGCGCACCGCGACTTGAGCACAGAGCAAAGCCACGCCATGAACGCCGCGCTGGTCCTGCTGCTGTCCAACCACATCGGCGATCTGGGCGTGCTTGCCCAGGCTCTGGAAACAGCCCGCAACACCGTGCAGTCCGCCGACTGACATTTTTCAGGAATTCCCGCCATGAGCACACTGCAATATCAGACCGGCTTCGGCAACAACTGTTCCACCGAGGCGCTGCCCGGCGCACTGCCCCAGGGCCGCAACTCGCCGCAAACCTGCCCTTACGGCCTGTATGCCGAGCAGCTGTCCGGCACCGCATTCACCGTGCCGCGCGCCGAAAGCCGCCGTTCCTGGCTTTACCGCATCCGTCCGGCGGCGCTGCAGAAGGCGTTCGAACCGTTCGACGGCGCAAAACGGTGGACCAGCCGCTACGGCGACGGGCCCGTCACGCCCAACCGCCTGCGCTGGAATCCCGTGGACATCCCCGCCGAGCCCACGGATTTCATCGAAGGCATGCAAACCTGGGCCGGCAACGGCCACAGCGACGACCTGAGCGGCGTCGGCATCCATTTGTATGCCGCCAACCGGTCCATGAAGGACCGCTACTTCTACAACGCCGACGGCGAGATGTTGATCGTTCCGCAGCAAGGCCGCCTGCGCCTGGCCACCGAGCTGGGCCTGATCGATGTCGAACCCTGCGAGATCGCAGTCATTCCCCGGGGCGTTCGCTTCCGCGTCGAATTGCCGGACTCGTCGGCGCGCGGCTATATGCTGGAGAACTTCGGCGCCACCCTGCGCCTGCCCGAACTGGGTCCCATCGGGTCCAACGGCCTGGCCAATGCGCGCGACTTCAAGATTCCCGTCGCCTGGTACGAAGACCGCGAGGGCGAGTGCGAACTGATCGCCAAGTTCACCGGCGGCTTCTGGCGCACGACGCTGGGCCATTCGCCGCTGGACGTGGTCGCATGGCACGGCAGCAACGCGCCCTACAAATACGACCTGCGCCTGTTCAATACCATAGGCTCCATCAGCTACGACCACCCCGACCCCTGCATTTTCACCGTGCTGACCTCGCCTTCGGACACGCCGGGAGCGGCCAATATGGACTTCGCCATCTTCCCGCCCCGCGTCCTGGCCATGGAAAACACCTTCAGGCCGCCCTGGTTCCACCGCAACATCGCCGGCGAATTCATGGGCCTGATCCAGGGCGTCTACGATGCCAAGGCCGACGGCTTCTCGCCCGGCGGCGCCAGCCTGCACAACTGCATGAGCCCGCACGGTCCCGATGCCGAGACCTTCGAGAAAGCCTCCGCGGCCGACCTGAGCGAGCCGACCCGCATCCGCGACACCATGGCATTCATGTTCGAGACGCGACGCGTCATCCGCCCCACCGCCGCGGCCCTTTCCTCGCCAACGCTGCAAACGGATTACGATGACGCCTGGTCCGGCATCCAGAAGCATTTCGACCCCAGCAAGCCCTAGGGCCGGGACAGCACACTCGCATCACAGGATTCAAGCATGTCTTATCTGAACGAAACCCATGACCCGGCGCTGCAAAGCTGGGTCGCGTCCGCCAACGTCAAGGACAACGGCTTCCCCATCCAGAACCTGCCCTTCGGCGTTTTCCGCCCCGCGGGCACGACGCAGGATTTCCGCCCCGGCGTCGCCATCGGCGATAAGGTGCTGGATCTCGCCGCGCTGGCCCACGCCGCATCCTGGACCGGCGCCGCGGGTGAAGCCCTGGCCGCCTGCAAGTCCAATACCTTGAACGGACTCATGAGCCTGGGCCAGGCCCACTGGTCGGCCCTGCGCCTGGAGCTGTCGCGCGCCCTGCGCAGCGGCGCGGCGCTGCAAGGCGTGCTGGAGCCCCTGCTGGCCGATGTGTCCGGCGTGGAAATGGGCCTGCCCGCCCGCATCGGCGACTACACCGATTTCTATATCTCTCTGCACCATGCCACATCGGTGGGCAAGCAGTTCCGCCCCGACAATCCCCTGCTGCCCAACTACAAATGGGTGCCCATCGGCTACCACGGACGCGCATCCAGCATCGGCGTTTCGGGCCAGGCCTTTCCACGCCCCGTCGGCCAGACGCGTCCCACGCAGGAGAATGGCACGCCCGGCTTCGGCCCTTGCCAGCGGCTGGACTACGAACTGGAGCTGGGCATTTTCGTCGGACAGGGCAACGCCCAGGGCGAACGCATCGGCATCGGCGAGGCCGAGTCGCATGTGTTCGGCCTTTGCATACTGAATGACTGGTCCGCGCGAGACCTCCAGGCTTGGGAGTACCAGCCCCTGGGTCCCTTCCTGGCCAAGAACTTCGCCAGCACGATCTCGCCCTGGATCGTCACTCTCGAGGCATTGGCGCCCTTCCGCGTGGCCTTCGAGCGCGACGCCGCCGATCCGCAGCCCCTGCCCTACCTCAGTTCCGGGCAGAACCAGGCGGCCGGCGCCTTCGACATCGCCCTGGAGGTCTTGCTGACCACGCAGAAGTCGCGCGCCGACAAGGCCGACCCGGCCCTGCTGTCGCGCAGCAATTTCAAGGAAGCCTATTGGAACGTGGCCCAGTTGCTGGCCCACCACACGGTCAACGGCTGCAATCTGCAAGCCGGCGACCTGCTGGGCACGGGCACGCTGTCGGGCCCCGGCAAGGGCCAGGAAGGCTCGCTGCTGGAACTGAACCAGGGCGGCAAGCATCCCGTCAAGCTGCCCTGGGGTGAAGAGCGCGTCTTTTTGCAGGACCACGACCAGGTGATCCTGCGCGCCGTCTGCCAGAAGTCCGGCTACCCCGCCATCAGTCTGGGCGAATGCGCAGGCACCGTCCTGCCGGCCCGAAGCTGATCGACGGCCGCGGCACAATGGATACGGCGGCCCGCAAGGCCGCCGTTCTCGAACGTCCGATTCACGGCAGGCGTATCAACACGGGAAACCATCCCGTCCCCTGCCCCCATTCGATCAGTTCGAACAGGGGCAGCGCCAGCAGATAGGGTACGGCATCGCGTATCGTGCGCCCCAGGCCCGACACCGAAATCAGCACCTGCTCCTGGCTCTTCCACCCCGATAGGCGCGGCCCGAAGCGCGGAACCCGTGCGCAGTAGTCGGCATAGCCTTGCCCGAACGCCTTGCTCAGCAAGCGCTCTTCTTCGGCAATCACATTGTTGAACACGGCATACACGAACAGCGTCAGGATGGGACCCAGCAACAGGCTGCCCGACTGGGCGCCTATGCCCGCCACCGCCAGCATCGAGAACAGGTACAAGGGATTGCGGCTGATCGAATACGGCCCCTGATCGATCAATTCGGCGCCCTTGTGCCCGCCCAGGTACAGAATGCACCAGCACCGGCCCGCGATCGCCAGCAGGATCAGTCCAAGGCCCGTCCATTCCACCCCCTGATGCATCCACGACTCGGCCGGCCAGGTCGAGGACAGGAAAGGCAGCAGGCAGACCAGCAATACGCCGTATACGGTCAAGGTATTGCGCCGGCGCACCTGGACGATGGACAGATGCCTCCAGATATCGTCCAGGCGATGACCATGGACGCCGTCCGGCGCACCGCGATGGGACGTGACGATAAGCGGATAGAACAGCACGCTGCATACGCACCATACAAAGGCCAGCGACCACATGACCTGGCTGAGGAAATGCGCTCCCTGCATGATGCGCAATCCGCCGAAGAGTCCGCCCAACGCCAGGCCGCCCGCCAGTCCCAGCCAGCGCATGCGGCGGCTGCCCAGGGCCCATCCCGCAAAATACAGGGCCAGCACGGAGAAGCCGGTGGCCGCATGCACGCTGGGCAGGGCCCCGCCGCCCGGCTCCCCGGCCGCCGCCCAGAAGCCCGGCGGCAACTGCACGTAGCCGCCGAACATGGCCAGGGCGAATGGGCGCGGCAAGGCGGTGTAGTGCTTCAGCCCGCCGGCCAGCAGCGGAACCAGGCAGAACACGGCAAACAGCGCCCACAGGACGCTGCGGGCCGGCGCAAGCGCCTTGATCCGGTAGCTGAGCGCGGCAGCCGCGCCGCAGAACAAGGCACCGCCTATCGGCACCAGCCACACCACGAACTTGCCCATGGCGTACACGAAAGGCTGATGCCGCCAGGGAAAGCCGTGGCCGGACGCATCGTAGAAATACCGTGTCAAGCCCAGGTCCAGCGGCGAGTGCTGCACCGTATACGCCAGCCATCCCATGAGCAGGCTCAAGCCCAACACCTGGGTCAATACATAAAAGAAGGGTTTTTGATAATGCATGCTCGCCGGCTGGCTCATGAATCCATCCCGAACAGGGCGTGTGCGGCCTCCTGGCTCCACGCCAGGCGCAGGACGCCGGAAAGGCCACACGATACAGCCGCCCGCGTGAAATAAACGTCGAATGCCTGAACGGCCGGTCAGCCGGGCTCAGTAAGGCCGGGCAGCCGGCCCGTCGCCCAGCCGCAAGATGAAGGTCGTGCCCCTGCCGGGTCCCGCTACGCTGGACTCGACCGTCAAGGTCCAATGCTTGCGCTTGCACATCTGGCGGGCGATGGCCAGGCCCAGGCCTCGGCGCGACCCCTCGATTCCGGCCGTATCGGGCGCCTGGCCATCGGCCATGGCGTCCTTGCGGCGCGTGCTGAAATAGCGCTCGAAAAGCAAAGGCAGGGCATCGGAGGGAATGCCCGGGCCGTCGTCCGAAAACGCCAGGGTGTGGTCGTCCAGGCATGACGCGCGCAGCGTGGCCGGCGCCGCGTGCTCGGCCGCGTTGCGCATCAGGTTGCGCACCACGGTCAGGAAGGCATAGGGATCGAGCACCCGCCTCATGCCGGCTGGAATCTCGTTGGCGAAGTCCAGTCCGCGCCGCCGCGCCTCCGCCTCGAAGGCCAGCCAGGCCTCGTCCAGGCACTCGCGCAGGTCGATCTCCTTGTCCACGGCCGGCAGATCGCGCGACAGGCTCTCGGCGCTGGCGATGCTGCCGGCCATCAGATCGGCCTGCGCAACCATGCGCTCCAGGCGCCGGCGGCTGGTGGAAGCCATTGCATCGTCAAGGAGCAGCATCTCCGCATCGGTCCGCAGCGCCGCCAGCGCGCCGCGGATTTCATGGCTCAGGTTGAAGGCGAACTCGCGCTCGAAGGCCAGGGATTCTTCGACACGGCCCTGCACCCGATTGAACGTCTCGATCAGGCGCCCCACCTCGTCGTCGCGCCGCACGGAAATGTCGGGCGCGCCCGGAGCCCAGTTGGAAAGATGGTCGGCCAGGTCCAGCAGCGGCCCCACCACCAGGCCGGCCAGCCACCTGGACAGGGCAAAGACCGCCGCGATGCATACCGCCCCCAGGATCAGGACGATCCAGCCGAACTCATGCACCCGCGCCTCGTGGGCCGTGGCGTCGTAGAGCACGTACAGGGTGCCCTTCGGGGCTTGCGCAACCAGCACGTGCCAGGTCTGATCCCCCGGGCCGAGCACATGCGTGCCCAGGCCGATGCCGCGCAAGGGCGCGGGCAGCAGGGCTTCGTCGCCGCGGCCGTCGATCAGCCAGGTCTGCAACTGCGCCCCCAGCTCGGTCTGGCTTTGCTGGGTGGGTATGGCCTGGCCCTGTTCGAGCCGGCCGAGCATGTGCTCCACTTCGGTCGCCAGGACGGCATTGACCAGATCGTCCTCCATCTGATCGAAGGAAAGATAGAACACCGCGCACAACACGACCACGAAAAGAGTGGCCGACCCCGTCAGCGCCCAGGTAACGCGCTGCATCAGGGAATAGCGCGCCATCATGGAGCGCCGCCCGGATCGTTCAATTTCCATCCCTGGCCGTGCACCGTCTCGATGCCGTCGTAGCCGGCCTCCTGCAAGGCCTTGCGCAATAAATGCATCTGGCTGCGCAGCGCCTCGTCCGAGGGCGGCTCATCCGGCCACAGCGCTTGCTCGAGCCGCCGGCGCGGCACCAGCGCGCCCGCATGGCGCAGCAGCAGTTCAAGGATGATCAGCGACTTGCGTGTCAGGCGGACGGCCTTGCCATGCACCCGCAGGGATTGCGTATCCGCGTCGTAGGCGATGCCGGCGAACGCCGGGACGGCTTCCCGATGGACGCCCGACGCATGCCTGAGCATGACCCTCAAGCGCGCCTCGACCTCGGCCAGCGCGAAGGGCTTGACCAGGTAATCGTCGGCGCCCAGTTCAAAAGCGGCCAGCTTGTCCTCCAGCTGGCCGCGGGCCGTCAACATCAGGACGGGCAGGCCCGCATGGCGGCCGCGGCGGATCGCCTGCAGTACGCCGTAGCCATCCAGCCCCGGCAGGCCGATATCCAGGATGACGGCATCGAACTCGCCGGCTTCCAGCAGCCCCAGCGCGCCATGGCCGTCGTAGGCCGCGTCCGGCGCGAAGCCCTTGAGTTCAAGATAGCCGTACAGGTTCTGCGCCACGGTGAAGTCGTTCTCCACCAGCAACACCCTGGGTTTCGGCGCGTTCATGGCGGCAGGAACTCAGCGCGTGGCCGCGGCTCGGGCGCGCATCAGGGCACCAGCACCTTGCCGGGATTCATCAGCTGGTGAGGGTCCAGCACCTGCTTGATCCGGCGCATAAGGGCAAGCTCGACCGGATCCTTGTACTTGGGCAGGGCATCGCGCTTGAGCTGGCCCACGCCGTGCTCGGCGCTGATCGAACCGCCGAATCGATGCACGCTATCGTGCACCAGTTCGTAGATGTCGTACTGCATGGCCAGGAGCTGGTCTTCGGTGTAGGCCTGGCCGCGCGCCACGTTGTAGTGCAGGTTGCCGTCGCCCAGATGGCCGAAGATCACATGCTCTATGCCGGGAAAATGCTGCTGCAGGGCGGCGTTGGTGGTTTCCACGAATTCGGCGATCAGCGAAACCGGAATCGACACATCATGCTTGATGCTCTTGCCGAATGCCTTCTCGGCCAGGGGTATGCTTTCGCGCAGGTGCCACAAGGCCTTGCTTTGGCTGATGTTTTCGGCGATGACGGCATCCTGCACCAGACCCGCCTCGATCGTATCGCCGACGATGGCTTCGAAGCGCTCGCGGGCATGCTCCGCGCTTTCGCTGTCGGACAGCTCCAGCAAGGCGTACCAGGGCTTGGCGGCCGATTCGCCCTCGAAGGGAATGCGCTGCTGCGGATAGCACTGGGTGACGCCTTGCAGGCAGTTGCCCGCGATCAGCTCGAACCCCGTCAGGGCCGCGCCGAAACCCTTGCGCGCCGCCGACAGGACGGCCACCGCGTCCTCGACCGAGTCCAGCGCCAGCAGGGCGGTGCACTGGGCCACCGGCACGGGATAAAGCTTAACCGTGGCCGCCGTGATGATGCCCAGGGTGCCCTCGCTGCCTATATACAGATTGCGCAGATCGTAGCCGGTGTTGTCCTTGCGCAGGCCGCGCAGGCCGTGCCAGATATCGCCGTCGGCCGTGACGACCTCCAGGCCCAGGACCAGCTCGCGCGCATTGCCATAGCGCAGGACCTGCGTGCCCCCCGCGTTCGTGGCCAGGTTGCCGCCCAGCGTGCAACTGCCTTCGGCGGCCAGGCTAAGGGGAAACAGGCGGTCGGCGTCGCGCGCGGCCTGCTGGACCGCCTGCAGGATGCAGCCGGCTTCCACCACCATGGTGTCGTTATCGGTATCGATGGCGCGTATCGCATTCAGGCGTGTCAGCGAAATGACCAGCGCCGCGCCGCTGGCGTCCGGCGTGGCGCCGCCGCACAAGCCCGTATTGCCGCCTTGTGGCACCATGGGCACCTTGTGCGCGACACACCAGCGCACGACCTCGGCCACTTCCTGCGTGGACCCGGGTTTGACGACGGCCAGGGCCGTGCCGCTATAGCGGCCGCGCCAATCGACCACATAAGGTTCGGCATCGCCGCCCGTCAATACATACTGGGAGCCCAGCATCTGAACCAGTTCGTCTAATCGACTCATTGCGCGCCTTCTTTCAAGAAACAAAAATCGTCTGCGGCCATTATTTTAATGGCCTTACATATCCTTACCGGGCAATCCCCTTCTTTCAGCAGGGCCCGGCATAATCCGGGATAATCATAGCCATTGGACAAGCCATTCAAGGATACACCGTGACCCGCCAAGCACCGCTACCCGCCGCCGTATTCAAAGCCTACGATATCCGCGGCACCGTGCCCGGTCAATTGAACGCCGAGTTCGCTCACCAGCTGGGCCTGGCGCTGGCGCAACGCGCGCGCGCCGAAGGGGTCGGCACACTGGTGGTCGGCTACGACGGCAGGCTGAGCAGCCCCGAGCTTGCGCAGGGACTGCAGAACGGACTGATGCAAGGCGGCATCGACACCCTGGACCTGGGCATGGTGCCCACCCCCGTCGTCTACTTTGCCGCCTACACGCAGCATACCGGCTCGGGCGTCGCGATCACCGGCAGTCACAATCCGCCCGACTACAACGGCTTCAAGATGATGATGGACGGCAAGACACTGTACGGCGCCGACATCCAGAAGCTGGCGCAGATCATGGCCGCGCCCGAACCCGTCGACGCCATCGCACCCGGAACCCGGCGCGAGCTGGATCTTCTGGACGCCTATGTCGAGCATATCCGCAGCACCATCACGCTTGCGCGTCCCATGAAAATCGCCATCGATTGCGGCAACGGCGTGGGCGGCGCCGTGGCGGCGCGCCTGTTCCGGGCGCTGGGCTGCGAGGTCGACGAGCTGTACTGCGAGGTCGACGGCCGTTTCCCCAACCACCACCCCGACCCGGCCGACCCCCACAACCTGGAAGACCTGATCCGGCACGTAAAGGAAAGCGGCTGCGAATTGGGCCTGGCCTTCGATGGCGATGCCGACAGGCTGGGCGTGGTCACGCCTTCGGGCGAAATCATCTGGCCCGACCGCCAATTGATCCTGTACGCGCAAGACGTCCTGCAGCGCCAGCCCGGCTCCACCATCATCTTCGACGTCAAATGCAGCCGCCACGTCGCACGCGCCATCAAGCAGGCCGGCGGCAAGCCGCTGATGTGGCAAACCGGCCATTCCATGATCAAGGCCAAGCTGGCCGAAACCGGCGCCCCGCTGGCCGGCGAAATGAGCGGCCACATCTTCTTCAAGGAGCGCTGGTTCGGTTTCGACGACGGCCTGTACGCCGGAGCGCGCCTGCTGGAAATCCTGTCCGCCCATGATCGCCCCTGGACCGTGCTGGAAGCCCTGCCCAAAGATATCTCCACGCCCGAAATCAAGCTGGAAATGCAGGAAGGCCAGCCCCACGCCCTGATCGCGCGCCTGCAGGAAGAAGGCCAGTTCCCCAGCGCCACCAATATCAGCACCATAGACGGAGTCCGCGCCGAGTATGCCGACGGCTTCGGCCTGGCGCGCGCCTCCAACACCACGCCGGTCATCGTCCTGCGCTTCGAGGGCGATACCGCCGAAGACCTCGAGCGCATCATGGACGAGTTCCGCCAGGCGCTGACCGCCCTGGCGCCCGACATCGTCCTGCCTTTTTGATTGCCGTTGCCGCTGCGCCGGCCATCCGGCTAACGAATCAGCGGTCAGCCAACAGCGTTTCGTAGATATCCAGGTGGGCCTGCGCCACCTTGCGGATGTCGAACTCGCGTTCGGCCAGCCGCCGGCCTTCGATTCCCATCTTGCGCCGCAGGTCGCCGTCCCGGGCCAGGCGCAGCACGGCCTGCGACAGCGCCCCGGCATCGCGCGCAGGCACCAGCAGGCCGGACAAGTCTGGCTCGATCGCGTCGCGGCAGCCCGGCACATCGGTGGTGACCACGGCGCGGCCGCAGGCCGCCGCCTCGACCAGCGACTTGGGCAAGCCCTCGCGATAAGAAGGAAGCACGGCGATATGGGCCTGGCCGTACAGGTCGGCGATATCGGATCGCTCGCCCAGGCACTGCACCACCCCTTCCTGCCGCCAGCGTTCGAACTGCTCCATGCTTATGCTGGCCGGATTGCCGGGATCGGGGCTGCCCGCCAGCACCCAGCGCAGGCCGCTGGGATCGGACGCCGCCGCGCGCGCGGCGTCGACGAACTCCAGCACTCCCTTGTCGCGCAGCAGGCGCGCCGCCATGATGGCGACGGGCGGCCCCTCGGGTTCCGGCCGGGCCTGGAACTCATCGAGGTCCACGCCCGAGCCTCGAATCAGCACGACCTGCTCCATACGGACCACGCCGGCCTTGCGCAAGACGTCGCGATCATTCGCATTCTGGAAAATCACGCGGCTGTTGGGATGGCCCAGCGCCAGGCGATACAGCACGGTGGCGGCCATGCGCAGAAAATCGACTCCCCGAGACGGCCGCGTGAAGATGAAGCCCAGGCCGGAAATGGCGGCGACGTACGCCGGCACGCCGGCCAGCCTGGCGGCGATGCCTCCATACAGGACTGGCTTGATGGTGACGGCATGGACAAGCTGCGGCCGCAGACGGCGAAACAAGGCCCATAACGCGTAAAGGCTGCTGATTTCCTGAACCGGATTCTTTCCGCTGCGCGACATGGGTATCGCATGATGCGCAAGGCCCAGTTCGACGATACGCGCAACCGAGGGGCCGTTCATGGTCGCCACGTGCACTTCGTAGCCTTCCTCCTTGGCGCGCAACGCCAGCGGCAGGCGGTGCGACAGGAAGAAAGCAGGGTTGTTCACCACGAACAGCAGGCGGCGGGCCGCCCCGCCCTGTTCCGGCGCCTCCCGGCCGTCCCGCAACAGGCCGCTGGCCCCAGCGCGGCGGGGAAAATCGTCCGCCAGCCGGCGCCACACCACGTGGTAGGCATCGACCATGGCCTCCAGGCTGAACAGGCTGCCGACGCGTTCCCGGCCTTGCGCCACGCGGTCGGCGTGCTCCGCCGTGCCCAGCGCCTGCGCCGCCTGGTCGATGGCCGCCGACAAAGCGGCCGCATCCTGCGCGGGCGCCAGCCAGCCCGCGGCGCCCAGAATGACGGCAGCATCGCCTACGTCGGTCGCCACGCAAGCGACTCCGGTGGCCATGGCCTCGGCCACCACATTGGGAAAGCCTTCGGCGCGGCTGGACAGCACGTGCACGTCCAGCCCGTTCATCAAGCGCGGCACATCGTCGCGGCGCCCCATCAGGATCACCTTGCCGCGCAGGCCATGGCCATCCAGAAGCCGCATCAATTCAGGATTGGACTCTTCCATGCCGTGGCCGATTAGGACGCAGCGCATGGCCGGGTGGCGGCGGACGCTGAGCGCGAATGCGGCCAGCAGGTTGGCATGGTCCTTGAGCGGATTCCAGCGCGCCACGCTTCCGATCACGGGGACATCGGCGGGCACGCCCCACTCCTCCCTGACGGCCATGCGCGCCTGCGCATCGCCGCGCCAGCGCGAAAGATCGTAGCCATTGGGAATGACCAGCATCCGGTCGGCGCGATAGCCCCATTGGCGGTGGCGCCGCGCGGCGTTCTCGGCGCAGGAGACAATGACCGCCGGCACCCAGCCCGACAAGCGGGCGCACAGCCATGAAAACAAGCGGGCGGACACGCTGCTTTTATGGAGATCGGCGCCCGAATTGCGTATGCCCCAGGACACGGCCTTGATGCCCGCCAGGCGCGCCACGATGCCGCCGATCAAGTCCGCATGGTACATCCAGGTCTGGACCACATCGGGATTCAATTCGCGCAAGAGCCGGTACATGCGCCAAGCGCCCTTGAGCATGCCGGCCGGGCTGTCCATATGCAGCGTGTGGACCGGTATGCCGGCCTCGAGCAGCCGGGGCCCGAACACGCCGGGGCCGCCCATGGAGATCACCTGATGGCGATCCGGCTGGGTCGGGGCGGAAAGCAGGCGATGCAGGACCGTTTCCGCCCCGCCCAGGCCCAGGCCCGAAATAATGTGGACCACCTGCAAGGGTGCTTCCTGCTTGTCGTCCCGCCCTGCGCTCATCCAGCCACCTTGCTTTCTTCCACGGCTGACGGCATGGCCCTGGCGATGACCTCGTCCCAGCGCAGCAGGATCTCGGACAGGCCGTAGCGCTCTTGCACCGAGGCGGCCGCATGCCGTCCCATGACATCGCGCAGGGTGGAATCGTCCATGAGCTGTGCCATGGCGCGGCACAGGGCCGGCTGATCGCCCAGGGGCGTCAGCAAAGCGTACTTGCCATCCTGGCTGAGCTCCCGGGGACCGCTGGGGCAATCCACCGTGACGCAGGCCCGCCCCAGCGCCATGGCTTCCAGCAGCACATTGGGAAAGCCTTCGACCTCGGAGGTCAACACGAAAATATCCGCCTTGGCCATTTCCTGCCAGGGCTGCTCCGTCCGCCCCGGCAGCGAGATGCGCCCAGCCAGGCCGGTTTCCTGTATTTGCTGCGTCAGTTCATCGCGCTGAGGCCCGTCGCCCCATATGGCCAGATCCCAGTCGGGATAATCGCCGGCCAGCGCCGCGAACGCCTGAATCAAGGCATCGAAGCGCTTGAACGGCACCAGCCTGCCCATGGCCAGGACAAGGCGCCGGTCCGATGCGGACGCCGCCGGGGCCAGATTGAGGTCGCGCAAATCGGGCGGCAACGGGTTGGGCACGACCTCCAGTTTTTTGGCCCCGGGGACCATCTGCGTGAATGCGGCCAGGCTGTCCTGCGATTGCAGCACCACGGCGTCCGCCCATGGGTAGCTGACGCGCCGCAAGCGCTGCAGGAAAGCGCCCGCGCTGCTGCTGAACGCGGGGTTGGTGCGCTCGCAGACGATGACCGGCACGCCCAATCCGCGCGTGGCGAACAGGACCACGACATTCACATTGGTCAGGAAGGAAATAATGACGTCGGGATTGGTTTCACGGACCAGCCGCCGGACGGCGAACCATTTGCTGATCGATGGAAACAGCGTACGTCCCAGCCAGCCCATGCGGTCGGCCAGCCAGACCAGCCGGACGGCCGGATTCAAACTGTAGAAGCAATTGCCCTTCTTCGTGTAGGTGGGCGCCAGCGTGACCAGGTCGCCGCGCCGCGCCCAGCCGCTAGCCAGCGTGGCGGCTACGCGCTCCGCCCCGCCCGCATGCATGGAACTGACAAAGAACAGTATCTTCATGGCTACCCCTTCGCGGTATTGGTCTTGTTTCCATCCAGCCAGGCCTGCGTCATCAAAATGCTCCACAAATGCGTGCCCCAGTCATGCGTTCCGCGCTGATGCTCCTCCCATTTGCGCACGATGGGCGCGGCGTGAAAGAGTCCATCGGCGCGCAAACGCGCGGGATCCAGCAAGGCGGCCCCCCAATCCTTCAAGGGGCCCCGCAGCCATGCCGCCACCGGCACGGAAAAGCCTTTCTTGGGACGGTCCACCAGTTCGCGCGGCACATAGCGGTACAGCAGTTGACGCAGCAGCCACTTCCCTTTGCCGTCCCGGACTTTGTAGCCCAGAGGCAGGCTTTGCGCAAACTCGAACACACGATGATCCAGCATGGGTACACGGGTTTCCAGGCTGGCGGCCATGGCCGCCCTGTCGACTTTCACCAGGATATCGTCGGGCAGGTAGGTCTGCGCATCCAGCAGCATCATATGCTCGAACAGGGCGTCCCGCGGCGGCGCGTCGAACGGCGTCTGCGGCAGATCGGCGCCTATCAGCGCCTCGGCCGGCTGCTTCCAGTACGACACGAACTGCCGGTAGAAGAGCCCCGCGTGCCCGGCCCCCAGCACTTCGGAAAGCTTCAGCACTTGATCGCGCCCGCGACCCATGGGCATCATGCCCGCCCCGGCGCGGGCCGCCAGCGCCATCGGGCCGCGCAGCATGGCGGGCACGGCCTGGCGCTTGTCCCACCAGCGCTGCGCCCGGAAATAGCGGGAATAGCCGCCGAACAGTTCATCCCCGCCGTCGCCCGAGAGCGCCACGGTGACATGCCGGCGCGCCATGCGCGCAACCAGCACGGTGGGTATCTGCGACGAATCGGCAAAGGGCTCGTCGTACATGGCTGCCAGATCCGGCACTACCGCCAGCGCATCCTGGGCGCTGACGTACAGCTCGGTATGCGAGGTTCCCAGGTGGGCGGCAACGGCCTTGGCATGCTCGGCCTCGTTGAAGGCGGGGTCGTCGAAGCCGATGGAGAAAGTCCTGACCGCCTGGCTGCTGGCCTTTTGCATCAGCGCCGACACCACCGATGAATCGATGCCGCCCGACAGGAAGGCCCCCAGGGCCACGTCCGAGATCATCTGCCCCTTGACGGCCGTAGCCAGCACTTCGTCCAGCGCATCCACGGCCTTCTCGTCCGAGTCGAAAGACAAGGGTCTCTCCAAGGCCTCGCGCCTTGCCTCCTGGACGGACCAGTACCGGCGCGCGGCGGGAAGGGCCGCCTGATGCAAGTGGGACCCGGACAGCGTCAGCCATGAACCCGGCTCCAGCTTTCCGATACCGCTGTAGATGCTGTAGGGAGCGGGGATATAGTTATGGCGCAGCAGCAGCGACAAGGCCCTGCGGTCCAACTCCCGGCCGAAGCCGGGAACTCCGTCCAGCGCCTTCAACTCGGAGGCAAACACAAAATTGCCTCCCGCGAATCCAAGGTACAAGGGCTTTTCGCCCATGCGGTCGCGCATCAGCGTCAGTTCACGCTCCTGGCGGTCCCACAATGCCATGGCGAACATGCCGACGGCCGATTCCAGAGTCTCCTGAATACCCCATGCCGCGAAGGCGGCCAGAACGGTCTCGGTATCGGAATGGCCGCGCCAGGCCGGCGCCTTCTCCTGCGCCTCCAGCCGCGTGCGCAACTCCATATGATTGTAGATTTCGCCGTTCAATATCAGCACGAACCGCCCGCAGGCCGACACCATGGGCTGATGGCCGGCGGGAGTCAGGTCGAGTATGGCCAGGCGGACGTGCCCCAGAGCCAGTCCGGCGCCCTCGTCCTCCCAATAGCCCTCGCTGTCCGGTCCGCGATGATGCATGCGGCGGCAACCGCCGCCGATCAGCGCCCGCTTGTCCGGCAATGCGCCCCAAATGCCTACGATTCCACACATAGTCCGCTCGCTTACGCCTCCGGATGCCGGGCGGCGTCAATGCCCCTCAAACAAATTGCCCCACAATGCCATGATGCGGGGAGTGGAAAAACGATCTCGCACATCGACGGCTCGCCGGGCATAGGCCTCGCGCTTTTCCGGATGAGCCATCAAGTCGGACAGGTGGGCCGCCAGCGCCTCGCTGTCGTCCGCGGGGCTGACCAGGACACCATCGATGCCATTGCGCACGATTTCGCGCGGGCCGGTCTCGCAGTCGAAGGCCACGGGCGCCAGCCCGCTGGCCATGGCTTCCAGCAAGGTATTGGACAGGCCTTCCACCCGCGAACTGAGCACATACAGATCGGACTGCATGTACCAGTCGGTCACGTTGCCTACCCTGCCCGGCATGCTGATGCGTTCGCCCAGGCCCGCCGCATCGATCTGGCCCTGCAAGTCCGCGCGGCAGTCGCCCTCGCCCAGGATGATGAGGTCCCACTCGGGAAAATGAGCCGCAAGCTCCTGAAAGGACCGGATCAGAATGTCGAAGCCTTTATGGGGATGCAGGCGCCCGACGGCCAGCACGCGGTAGCGGCCATGGCGAGGCGGCGGCTCGACCACGGGCTCGGTGCTTTCCAGCGGCCAGCGCACGGCATTCGGAATGACCGCAAGGCGCGATCCGGGCACGTGCTTTTCCAGCCAGGCGGCCGTGCCCGACGTCAAGGCCACCACTGCGCTGGCCTGGGGATATGCCCAGCGGCGCAGCCGCTCCCACATCGCGGGAAGCTCTTGCGAAGGCGGATGCGTGTGTTCCGTGGCGATCACGCGGCAAGGCTGCCCGCGCGCCGCCGCGATCGCCAGCACAGAGGCCGTCGTCATCATGCCCAGCACGACCGTTGGATGCTCCCGCTTTATCAGCCGGCGCAGGCTCCAGACGCGCCGCAGATTGGCCAGCACGGCGGACAGGCGCCCCGTGCTGGGCGCCGCGGTGCCCAGCGCGTGGCGGCTTACCTCGGGATGCAAGGGATAGGCATCGGTGCTGGCGTCCGCCTGCGTGACCACGGTGACCTTGTAGCCCCGTTGGACCCAATGGGCGCTCAGGTCGGCCGCAACCCGTTCGGCCCCGCCCCCGCTCAGGGAGTGGATGACGATCATGAGATGAGGCGGATGGAAAGAATGACTCAATGCAATACCTGTGTTTCTAAAGCGGAGCGGATGCCGCCGGCGCGGCCGGCGGCCGCAAGGCCACGGCCGCATAGCACGCGTACGACAAAGCGTACATGATGCTGGTCGCCAGCATGATGCCGGACGGCCCCATGTGCGGAGCCAGCAGCGGATTCATGACGGCCTTGATGGCAAAGTTGGCCACCGCGATGGCGGCCATGATGCGATAGCGATTCTGGCTGGCCAGCAGTTGCACCAATATCAGAACCCCGAAATAAAAAGGCAGCTGCAGCAGGCCCCAGCGCAGCACCTGCGCCACGGCCTCGGTATTTTGCGCCGTGAATGCCCCACGCTCGAACAGCAGCGCCACGCCCCAGGGGGCCAGCACCCAGCCCGCCAAGGTGACCAGCGCACCCGCCGCCACCATCAGCACCGACCATTTCAGCGCGGTGGAGCGCGCCCTGGCCCGGTCTCCGCGGCTGTGGATGTCGGCCAGGACCGGCAAGGCCGCTCGCCCCACCGAAGCCGCGCCCACCCCCAGAAGCAGGGACAGCAAACGGCTGGCGTAGCCCAGCGTCGCGTTGGCATTGCTGCCCAGATTGGCCGCGGTGTACTGGTCGATAGGCCCCACGAAGCTCATGGCCACCTGCCCCACCAGCATGATGCCTGCCGCCTTGACCAGCTCCGGCCAGTGCGGCGAAGCCAGGCTCAGGCGCGGCCGCCCCCACATGCCGTCCGCCCTGGCCGCCAGCCAGAGCAGCCATGCCGACTGGATCAGGTAGCCGACCAGCGTTCCCCATAATAAAGGCCCTATGTCGTCCACCGTGGCGGCCAAAAGGACCCAGATCAATATGACCACCGCCGGCACGCTGTCCAGCAGGGTATTGATGTGCCGCTCGTGCGCGCGCAGCCGCGCGGCGCTGATGCCGGTCATCAGGGTCAGCAGGGCCGCCGGCGCGAAGGCCAGGGTCAGCTCCCTGCTCATCCGGCCGGCATCGGGCGACAGCCTCCGCCCCGCCAGGTCGAGCACCCAGGGCCAGGCCACATAAATGGCGACGGCCAGCACCGTGCCCGCCGCAATGATCCAGCCCTGGAGTTCGCCCAGGAAGCGTGCCCGGCCGGCGCGCGCTTCGCGGCGTGTGCGCACCAGCACCGGGATCAGCACGACCGAGAGCGCGCCCACGATGGTGATCGGCAGCCAGTTCGCCATGGTCATGGTGAACTGGTAGGCATCCACCGCGGCGCTGATGCCGTAGCGGTAGGCCACCGCCATTTCCTTGAACGCGCCCGCCGCCTTGCCCAGCAAGAGGAAAAAGGCCACGCGCATCGCACCCTGTGCAATGCGCTTGTGATCGGAGTGCAGACTGGAAAGCCGCCGCGCCAGGGTTTTCAAATCAACGCAAGAATTGCGTATACCAGGGCATGGACACCTCGAGCCCCTGCACGATGTTGTGCATGGGCTCGTACCCCAGCAATTGCCTGGCCTTGCTGATGTCCGCCTGGGAATGCCGCACGTCGCCCGCGCGGAAGTCGGCATAGACCGGCTGCTTGTCGTACGCAATGCCGTTGTTGCCCAGGGCCTGGGCCAGGTAGTTGAAGAGCTCGTTCAGGCTGGTACGGGCGTTATAGGCCACGTTGTACACCTGGTTCACACCGTCCGGCTGGGCCAGCGCCGCCAGGATGTTGGCCTGGACCACATTATCGATGAAGCAGAAGTCGCGGCTGGTTTCGCCATCGCCGTTCACCGTCACGTCTTCGCCGCGTATCATGGCGGCGATCCACTTGGGGATCACGGCGGCATAGGCGCCATTGGGATCCTGGCGCTTGCCGAAGACATTGAAGTAGCGCAGCCCGATGCTGCCGAAGCCGTAGGCGCGCGCAAACACGTCGGCATACAGTTCGTTGACGTATTTGGTGACGGCGTAGGGCGACAGCGGCCGTCCTATGCGGTCCTCGACCTTGGGAAGGGCCTCGTGGTCGCCGTAAGTGGAGCTGGACGCCGCATACACGAAGGATTGCACCTGCTCATCGCGCGCGGCGACCAGCATGTTCAGGAAACCGTCGATATTCACGCCGTTGGTGGTGATCGGGTCCTTCAGCGAACGAGGCACGGAACCCAGCGCCGCCTGATGCAGGACGTAGTCCACGCCCGAGGCCGCCTTGCGGCAGGTGTCCAGATCGCGGATGTCGCCTTCGTGGAAAGTGAAGTTGGCCCACTGGGCCGGCTCGACCGTTTTCCGGACCTCGTCCAGATTGTATTGATGCCCGGTCGCGAAATTATCCAGCCCCACCACCTTCTGGCCCATGAGCAGCAAGGTTTCCAGAAGGTTGGAACCGATGAAGCCGGCGCAACCCGTGATCAGCCACGTCTTGGGCTGGGACTGCAAACTGGCCGTTACTTCCTGATAGCGTGTAGTCATAAATCCCCCTTCCTTACAGCCGCAGATCGGACTCGTGGGCGTCCAGCACGTACTTCAGGTCGTACAGCACATGCTCGGGCTTGCCCAGGGCGCGTATGGCCTGGCACCCCATGGCCACGAACTGTTCATGCGACACCGCCAAAATAATGCCGTCGTAGGAGCCGGCTTGCGGGCTATCGATAGGCGTGATGCCGTACTCATGCATGGCTTCGCCGGCATCCACCCACGGATCGTAGACATCGACGTCGATGTTGTATTCGCCCAGCTCGCGCACGATGTCCACGACACGGGTATTGCGCAGGTCGGGGCAGTTTTCCTTGAAGGTCAGGCCCATGACCAGCACCTTGGACCCCTGCACCTGTATGCGCCGTTTTGTCATCGTCTTGACCAGCTGCGATACGACATAGCCGCCCATGGAGTCGTTCAGCCGCCGGCCCGCCAGGATGATCTCCGGGTGATAGCCGATGGCTTGCGCCTTGTGGGTCAGGTAATAGGGATCCACGCCTATGCAGTGGCCGCCGACCAGGCCGGGGCGGAAGGGCAGGAAATTCCATTTGGTGCCGGCTGCCTCGAGCACGGCCTGGGTGTCGATGTCCATCTTGTTGAAGATGAGCGCCAGCTCGTTGATCAGCGCGATGTTCACGTCCCGCTGGGTGTTCTCGATGACCTTGGCCGCCTCGGCCACGCGTATCGACGGCGCCTTGTGCGTGCCGGCCACGATGATCTGGCCGTACAGCTCGTCGATCAGGTCGGCCACTTCCGGCGTGGAGCCCGACGTGACTTTCTTGATGGTGGACACACGGTGCGACTTGTCGCCCGGATTGATGCGCTCGGGACTGTAGCCGGCGAAGAAATCCTCATTGAAACGCAGGCCCGAAACACGCTCGAGGACCGGCACGCAGACTTCCTCGGTCGCACCCGGATAGACGGTCGATTCGTAGATCACGATATCGCCGCGCTTGAGCACCTTGCCTATGGTCTCGCTGGCGCGTATCAGGGGCGTCAGGTCGGGCTGCTTGTATTCGTCGATGGGGGTCGGCACGGTCACGATGAACACATTGGCCTGCGCCAGGTGCTCGGCTTCGTGGGTGAATTGCAGTTGGCCGGCCTCGGCCAGCTCTTTGGACTCCACCTCGAGCGTGTGGTCGCGGCCTTCCTTCAGCTCTGCAATGCGGCGCGCATTGATATCGAAGCCCAACACCGACCGCTTCTTGCCGAACTCGACTGCCAGAGGCAGGCCAACGTAGCCCAAACCGACTACCGCAAGTTTCACATCTTGAATTTGCAAGTTGAATCTCCCACGCTGCGCGTTAAAAAAGAAGAAAGTAATTTATGGGCCGGCACTACTTGCGACGATTATCGCGCCCGAGCGAAGGCAATAACAACCACGCGGGGCGCCGCCACGAAACCAGGCGGGAATACAGCCACAGGTAGACCAGGGAAAAAACCAGCAGGCTGATGCACAGGGCCCAGGCATTGTCCCACCAGATCGTCGCGGGCACGAGGCCGATCAGGGCCAGCACCCACAAGTAGGGCGAAGTCATGGCATTGCACAGGGCCGGCACCGAATGACGCCGGTCGCGGCTGAACGTGGCCCGGACCAGGCGCCGGAAAACCAACTGGTGCAGGTGCAGCGCATCGGGCTGGTCGACGGGCGTGCCGCGCTTGAAACGGCGGCGCCAGATTGAAAACAGGGTTTCGAAGACCGGGTAGAACAGCACGGCCAGCGCATAGAAAGGCGAAACGCTGGGGTTGCGCACCACAAGCTGGACCGCCAGTTCGGCCAGCATGAAGCCCAGGAAATAGGCTCCGCCATCGCCCAGGAAGACGCGGCCGAAAGGAAAATTCCAGACCAGAAAGCCTAGGGTGGCCGACGCCAGCGCGGCGGAAATCAGGAAGATGGGAATATCCTGCACTTGCAGGGCGACCAGCGCCAGCGACAAGGCCATCAGGGTTGCGATCATGCCCGCCAGCCCGTTCATGCCGTCGACGATGTTCAAGGCATGCGTGCAGCCCCCCACCGCGATCATGGTGAACAGCAAGGACACCGGCCAGAATGAAAGTATCCAGTCGGCCCAGGACAGGCCCACGCGCGAAACGCCGCCCAATAGCCACCAGGCAATGGCGGCGGATGCAAAAGCCGCCAACAGGCGCTTTCCGGAACCGACGTCCTTGGTGATGTCTTCCAGCAGGCCCGCCACGAACACCGGCATCGCCGCGATGAACAACACCGGCCACAGCCAGGTCAGCGTCATATTGCTGGGGCCCAGCACAAGCAGGCCCGCCAGGCTGCCGGCCAGCACGGCCAGCCCGCCGACACGCGGAGCGGCGCGCGAGTGGGTGGCTTGCGGCTTGTTCATGTCGGAATCGCCGGTGAACATCCCGTGCCAGCGTTCGGAGGCGACAATCAGTCCGCCCACCATGAACGCCACGATACAGATGTAGAACCAGGTGAACGATTCCCAGGCTTGAGGAGAAATCACGAAATCCCTATTGACGGTGGAAACTACAACATTATCGGGCCAATTTGTAACCAGACACTGGTTTTGCTCGTAACAGCTGCAACAAGAAATATAAGCATGATCCCGCGATCCTGCCTATCCGCCATGTGGCACACACGAAAAAACATAAAAAAAAGCCCGAGATCGTGAGATCTCGGGCTAAATCCACCAAAGGAGGAGGGTGGAGGAGACAACCTTGGCATGTCGGGCTGCTAAAGCACTGGGCTTGAGACCGGGTGATTGGGGTTTTCCCTCTGCAATCACGTTTCGACATCCGATAACTAAAGTATATAGCGTTTTTTTGTGCGATGCAAGATAAAAATGCGGAAAAACTGTAAATCGCTACTTTGTGGCTTTTTTCATACTATGCCACAGCTGAAACCCGGAAGGAGTAATTAAGTGTTAACCCTTTGTTAACCCTTGCCCTCGCAGTCTGTTACAAATTGGCCAGCCCTAGAGCCGATAGGCGGTGGTCGTCATCACTTTGGACATTGCCTTCATGGCCAGCTGGACGGGCTTGGGCAATTTATGGGCACCGTGCGTCTCGGCCGTATTGCGGTGGCTGATCTCGTCGTCGCGCATCTGCGTAACGATGTCGCGTGAACGCGTATCCGCGGCAGGCAGGTCGCTCAAATGCCGATCCAGATGCTGCTCGACCTGCTTTTCCGTCTCGGCCATGAAGCCCAGGTTCTTGCCTACGCCCGCCCGGCTGGCCAGCACGCCCAGCGAAAACGAGCCCGCATACCAGAGCGGGTTCAACAGGCTGGGACGGCTTTGGAGCTCGTGCAGGCGATCGCGGCACCACACAAGATGGTCCACCTCCTCCGCAGCCGCCCGATGCAGGACTTGGCGGATTGATGCATCGCGGCAAAACAGGGCCTGCCCACGATACAGGGCCTGCGCGCATATTTCACCCACATGGTTTACCCGCATCAGGCCGGCCGCGTGTTTCTGCTCGGCCTGCGACAAAGCAGCCGACTCGTCGGCCGACAGCGGCGGCTTGCCGGCGGGGTTGGGCCGCCCTGCATGAACCGAGCCATCCAGCACCTGAACAGCGCGCCCCAGTTCGGAGAAAATCCGGTCCAGCACGCTCATGCGGCGCGAAAAACCCGAAGGGGTCGGCAATGTGCTTGGCTTGTCCATCGTCTTCTATCGTGCTCCATATGAATTACTGCTGCAAGAATCGCCGGATGCGGCGGCGTTCGGCCAACAGCCACGCCACGGGCACCAGCACCGCAACGGCCACCAGCCCCCTGCCCGCGATTTCCTGGTCGCCCAGCAAATAAAAATTGCAGAGCCGCTGCGGGTTGTCCTGATACAGCAATCCGGCAATGGCCGTCATCCAGGAAAAATTCCCCAGGAAAAACAGGATTATGACGCTATTGGCCCGGCGCAAGGAATCGCACAGCGCCATCCCCGCAATAAACAGGCCCAGGTATTTCAGGCCATTAGCCGGCGCCGAGACCAGAACCTGGTCCAACGACCTGGGTATCATCCAGTACGCCGCGACAAAACTGCACAGCAGCAGGCCGGCTATGCCGTACTCATTATATTTCGCATAATGCGCGCGCAAGCCGGAAACCCGGATGGCCGCTCCGACGCGGCCGGCAGCAACAGCGCAGGCGGCCAGAATGCCCGAAAGCAGAATGAGGGGAATGTGCAGCAGCATGTGCAGGCTCATGCTGCGCGTCAGGAGAGCCTCGAACGCGGCGGCAAGCAGCAAGGCCGCCGCGCTGAGCGCCGCCCAGTACCCGGCCTTCATCGCGCCGCCCTTTCGCCCGTCACCCTGGCCGACACATCGTCCAGCAAGCCGGCGGCATCGCCGATATCCACGATGCGCGCCAGCCGCCCCTCGGGCGTCACGACATGGTAGGCGGCATTATGTTCATACTGGCCCAGGGGGGCCGGCACCACCACGATGCCGAAGGCATCCAGCAGCGCCCTGCGTTGGTCCGCATCGGCCATGGCGGCAAACTGCCAGATGCCCGGGTCCGCCCGCATGCGGGCCGCGTACCGGGACAGGTCGCCAGGCGTATCGGCGGGGTCGAAACTAAGGCTGACGATGCGGACGCGGTCCGCCAGTCCGCGCTGCCGGATGGCCTCCTGAAGCTGCTGGAATTCGCCCCCCATGGCCAGGCAAATCGAGAAACACCGCGTATACATGAAGTTGACGACCGCCACGCGTCCATCGTTGCGCAGATCATCTTCAAGCGAAACACGCTCGCCGGAACGGGTCAGCAGCGCCGCGTCGGGCAGCGCCCTGGGATGCCGCGCAATGTCGGCGCGCCGCGCCGCTTCGGTGGTCAGCGCGGTAAAGCCGTCGGTCTGGGCCCACAGGGCGCCGATGCCCAGCATCGCGACCACCAGCACGGCCAGAAGCAGTTTCATGCGGCGCCGCCTATTTCAGCGCCTCCAGCTCGGCATCGCCGTTCCAGGGCTGGGTATGAGCGGCCGTCGCCTCACGCTCGGCCTTGACCGTGGCCGCATCGACGGGCCCCGCCAAGTTGCCGAAGCTGCCGCGTATATGGCTGACCACCGCGGCGATCTGCGCGTCGTCCAGTTTGTCCTTGAACGTGGGCATCTGGCCGTTGTAATGCGTGCCGCCCACCGTCAGGTCGCCCGTAATGCCATGCAGGACGATCTGCACCGCCAGTGTGGCCTTGCCATTGACCCATTCCGAACCTGCCAATGGCGGGAATACGCCGGGCAGCCCCTGGCCGCCGGCCTGGTGACAGGCCAGGCATTGCGCGGTATAGATCTGGGCTCCATCCACCTTTCCGCCCGCTGCGCTCGCCGCCACCTTGAAATCCGCCGCCGTGCGGCGATCGCCGTAGGACGGCGGATTGGTCTGATGCGTGAAGCCGATGTAGCCGATGGCCCATGCAAAGATACCGGCAACGATGATGATGACCAGCCAGGGAATGGGCCGGTTGCCTTCATAAGGCTCCGGCATCTCCCGCTGCTGGGCTTCGATTTTCTTGGAAGTGTCTGACATCCTGTTCTCCAACGACTCGTTCTGCGCCCCGGCCCTTTTACGCGGCCGGGATGGCGGCTATCGGGCGGCCTCGGGAGGCGGCTTGACCGGATACGTGCGATCCAGCGCCAGCAGGTATTCCACCAGGTCCAACGCCTCGGGGCGCGCCACGACCACCTGCCCCACCGGCGCATAGCCCGGCGGCAGGTTCACCACCTTGTCGCCCTTGTCGGCCTTGTCCTTGACCTCGAACAAATAGGGATAGGACGGCATGATGCTGCCCGGCGTGTAGGCGCGGGGCTGGTACAGATGGCCCAGGTTCCAGTCGGCGCTGGGCTGCCGCGCGCCGATATTCAGCAGGTCCGGACCGGTGCGCATGGTGCCCAGCAGATGGGGATGGTCGTAGTAATAGTCGCCCGCCACCGGCGCGCGGCCCCAGCCCCGTTTGAAATCGGGCGCCTGCGACTGCGCGCGTGGCTGCTGGGTGTGGCAGTAGACGCAGCCGTTGTCGATGTACTGCTGCCGGCCGCGCAACTGCGCCGAGGTATAAGGCTTCAACCCTTCGGAAGGCTGCGTGTCGGACAGCTGCATGTATGGAACGACAACGAGGGTGGCTGTCGCCAGGGCCAGGGTCACCATGGCGCCGCTCAGCAGTTTGTATTCGTTTTCCATGATCAGGCCTCCACCGCCACAGGCGTCGCCATGGGATCGGCGGATCGTTTATGGAACAAGGCCGGGCCCACCCGCTTGCGGCCATAGCGCAACGCCATGGTGACGAAGTGCACTGCAAACACCAGGTGGCCCAGCGTCATGACCGCCCCGCCCACCGAGCGCGCCTCCAGATAAGGAATGGTCACGCGCACCGATTCCATGAAGGAGCGCGAGGCATCCAGCATGGCCACGCCCTGCAGCCATCCCCCTATGCTCAGGCCGATGAAGTAGATGCCGAAGCCCACCACGACCAGCCAGAAATGCAGGGCGATCAGCTTCGGATAAGGCCATTCCCAGGACATCACGCGGGGCATCACGAAATAGATGGCGCCGAACATCACCAGCGAGAAGAATCCGTATAGCCCAAGATGGGCATGGGCCACCGTAAAGTGCGTGAAATGGGTGACCGTATTGATGCTGCGCAGGGCCTCGAAGGAACCCTGCACCGAACTGAGCGTGTACATCATCCCGCCCAGCACGATGAAACGCAGCGTGGGCGAATAGATCAGCGTCTTGAAATGGTGCCGCATGGTCAAATGCTGATTGACCGAGAACGCCAGCACCGGGACGATCATCATCATGCTCTGCACGATGGACAGCGTGATGAGCCAGCTGGGCACCGGGCCGCCCACCAGGTGATGGCCGCCCACCTGCCCATAGAAGAAGGCCAGCGCCCAGAAGCCCAGCAGCGACAGGTTGTACGACTGTATGGGGCGGCCGATGATCTTGGGCAGGAAGTAATACACCGACGCCAGAGCCACCGGCGTGTAGAACAGGCCCAGCACATTGTGCCCGAACCACCAGTTCATGGTGGCCTGCTCCACCCCGAAATGCACGCCCGGCAGGTTGCCCACCAGGAACAGGATGGGGAACCAGAACAGCGCCGCGCCCATGTACCAGATCGAAACGTACAGGTGTTTCACCTTGCGGTTCTGCAGCGTGAAGACCAGGGGCAGGCCGATCAGCGCCCCGCCTATGACGAACAGGATGTCGATCTGCCAGGGAATTTCCAGCCACTCCAGCCCGTCGTTGAAACCCGCGGCGATGCTGCCCAGCCCCGCGATCAGCGCCGCATTCCACAGCATGGCGCCCAGGATCGCGAAACGGCCGCCCATGAGCTCCGTTTTCAGCAGGCGCGGCAAGGTCCATATGGCAATGCCGAAGGCCGCCATGGGCGCCCAGCCGTAAGCCACGGCGTTCAAGTGCAGGGTCCGTATGCGGCCGAACGTCAGCCAAGCATAGTCCGTCAGGAAATCGGGCTGGTGCAGCTTGATCGAACTGATCAGCCCGGCGGTCGATGCGAAGATCAGCCACACCACGGCACAGGCCAGGAAGACGAAAGTCACGTAGGCGGTCGACCGGTCCGCCTGCACGCGCTGGGCCAGCTCCACCGCCATGCGCGCGTCGCGCGCCGCGTCGGCGGCGGGGGCATGCGTGGCATCCACGGCTTCTTGCAGCGCGCGGTGCTGATCCGCCGTGGCGGCGGGCTCCTCGATCTTGCCGATCTCGCCTTCGGAAAATATCACGTTGGCCGCGGCGGGGTTGTCGTCGAAAAGATGATGGCGCAGCGACCAGATGAAAACGAACAGGCCCGTGACGGAAAGAATGAATGTCAGTAACAATAGGGTGATGGTGTTCATCAGAACTCCGGGAACAGGTGCGGGAAGCGAAAGCCGGGATTGGATCGCCCGGATCAACACATCGCCTCACGATAGAACTGCCGGAATGATAAGGGATGGATTAGGGGAAACCCGTAATTTCCCTACGCCGAATATTGGTAATGAGGGCCGCCCCGCAGCCTCCCGGCGGCCTCGGCCCGCATGTGACGCCGGCGGCGCTTATGAGTATGATTGACCCTTCACCTGAATGTTGAAGCGGAAGATCGGAAATGGAAAGCACGATAGACTGGGGCGGCCCCGAAGGCATGCTGTTTGTGGCGCGTACGGGCAGCGGCCACGTGACGGCCATGGATGGGGCCCCGGACGGCGGCGGCAACAATCTGGCGCCCCGCCCCATGGAGATGCTGCTGACCGGCGCGGGCGGCTGCGCCGCGTACGATGTGGTGCTCATCCTGAAGCGCGGCCGCCATGTGGTAACGGGCTGCCAGGCCAAGCTGACCGCCGAGCGGGCGGCGACCGACCCAAAGGTCTTCACCAAGATCCATTTCGCCTTCACGGTCACGGGCAAGGGCCTGCCCACCGCCGCGGTGGAACGCGCCGTGCAGCTCTCGCACGAGAAATACTGCTCGGCCAGCGCCATGCTGGCCAAGACCGCCGACATCACGCATTCGGTCACCGTCGTCGAAGCCTAGCGCCACGGGCCGCCTTGGCGGCACTTGCCACAACCCTGGACCATGCCCGGATCATCCATGCATCAGTACGAAGATTTCATGCGCCATGTCTACGAACATGGCATCGCCAAGACCGACAGGACCGGAACGGGGACGCGTTCGGTCTTCGGCCATCAGATGCGCTTCGACCTTGCCGAAGGCTTCCCCCTGATCACCACCAAGAAGCTGCACACCAAAAGCATTTTCATCGAACTGCTGTGGTTCCTGCGCGGCGATTCGAACGTGCGCTGGCTGCAGGAGCAAGGCGTCAGCATCTGGAATGAATGGGCCGACGAAAACGGCGACCTGGGGCCGGTCTACGGCGTGCAATGGCGGTCCTGGCCCACGCCCAATGGCGGGCACATCGACCAGATATCCCAGTTGCTGGACCAGATTCGCCAGAACCCCGATTCGCGCCGCCTGATCGTCTCGGCCTGGAACGTGGCCGAGATACCTAATATGGCCCTGCCGCCCTGCCATGCCTTTTTCCAGTTCTATGTGGCCGACGGCAAGCTTTCCTGCCAGTTGTACCAACGCAGCGCCGACATCTTCCTGGGCGTGCCCTTCAATATCGCCAGCTACGCCTTGCTGACCCATCTGGTGGCGCAGCAATGCGGCCTGGACGTGGGCGACTTCATCTGGACGGGCGGCGACTGCCACCTGTACAGCAATCACCTGGAACAGGTCGAGCTGCAACTGTCGCGCGAACCCCATCCCTATCCCAAGCTGAACATCAAGCGCAAGCCCGATTCCATCTTCGACTACCGCTACGAGGACTTCGAGATCGTGGACTATGAAGCGCACCCGCACATCAAGGCGCCCGTCGCCGTCTGACCCGCCCTTTCGGAACCGCATGCCTACGCCCACCATCCAGCTCGTCGTCGCTTATTCCCGCAACCGCGTCATAGGGCGCGACAACGCACTGCCCTGGCGGCTGCCTTCCGACCTGGCGCACTTCAAGCGCACGACCCTGGGGAATCCCATCATCATGGGCCGCAATACCTGGGAGTCGCTGGGCAGGCCCCTGCCCGGCCGTCCCAACCTGGTCGTCAGCCGGAACCTCGCCTACCAAGCCGAAGGCGCCACGACGTTTTCAACGCTGGAAGGCGCGCTTGCCGCCTGCGGCACGGCCGACAAGGCCTGCGTCATCGGCGGCGAGCAGCTGTTCCGCCATGCCCTGGACCTGGCCGATGAAATCATCGCCACGGAAATCCACGCGGACATCGCCGGCGACACCTACTTTCCCGCCCTGGATCCCGCCTTGTGGCAAGAAGCCGAGCGGCTGCCGCAGGCCGAGGAAAACGGCCTGGCTTTCGATTTCGTCCGCTATACGCGGCGGCCCGGCGCGTAGATACACGACACAAGCAGCTACGCACCCACACCCGTCTGCAAACCCTGTCTTCGAGGTGACCATGAACAGCCAAGCCCAACCCACAGACCTGTCCAAGCTCTGGATGCCCTTCACGGCGAACCGCCAGTTCAAGCAGCAGCCTCGACTGCTGACCCGGGCCAAAGGCATGTACTACTACGCGGACGACGGCCACGAGATCCTGGATGGAACGTCGGGCCTGTGGTGCGTGAACGCAGGGCATGGACGCCAGGAAATCGTCGACGCCATTTCACGCCAAACCGCCGAGCTGGACTATGCGCCCAGCTTCCAGCTGGGCCACGACATCTCCTTCCGCGCCGCCTCGGCCGTGGCGGCGCTGATGCCCGCCGGCATGGACCGCATCTTTTTCACCAACTCGGGCTCGGAGTCCGTCGACACCGCGCTAAAGATCGCCCTGGCCTACCATCGCGCCCGCGGCGAGGGCCAGCGCACCCGCCTCATCGGCCGCGAGCGCGGCTACCACGGCGTGGGCTTCGGCGGCATTTCGGTGGGCGGCATCTCGCCCAACCGCAAGATGTTCTCCGGCGCCCTGCTGCCCGGCGTGGATCACCTGCCACATACGCACGACCTGTCGCGCAATGCCTATTCGCGCGGACAGCCCGCCTGGGGCGACCATCTGGCCGACGAGCTTGAACGCATCGTCGCCCTGCACGATGCCTCCACCATCGCCGCCGTCATCGTCGAGCCGCTGGCCGGCTCCACCGGCGTGCTGATACCGCCAAAAGGCTATCTGGAAAGGCTGCGCGCCATCACCGAGAAACACGGCATCTTGCTGATTTTCGACGAGGTGATCACGGGTTTCGGCCGCCTGGGCGCGGCCACCGCCAGCGGGTTCCTGGGCGTCACCCCAGACCTGATCACCCTGGCAAAAGGCATCAGCAACGCCAGCGTCCCCGCCGGCGCCGTGGCCGTGAAGCGGGAAATCCACGACACCATCGTGAATGCGTCGGCCAGTGGCATCGAGTTTTTCCATGGCTATACCTATTCGGGGCATCCATTGGCCATGGCGGCCATCATTGCGGCCCTGGACATCTATGAGCGGGAGCAGCTATTCAAGCGCGCCGCGGGGCTGGCGAAGGCGTTCGAGGATGCGGCGCATCGATTGGAGGGCGCGCGGCATGTGGTGGACGTGCGGAATCTGGGGCTGGTCGCCGGCATAGAGCTTACGCCCAGGCCTGGCGCACCGGGGGCACGTGCGGCGGAGGTTTTTGCGAAGTGCTTCGACCAGGGGTTGATGGTGCGCTATACCGGCGATATCCTGGCGATCTCTCCGCCGCTGATTATCGAGGAAGGCCAGATCGCGGAGATATTCGGGAAGATCGGGGATGTATTGAAGACGGTGGATTGATCGCCCTATCTAGATACTCTGCTGCGTGGCTGGCTTGGGTTCATGGCGCGCTTTGACAATTGGCTTGCGCCTGGGGAACCAACATTATCATGGTGGCTGATACCTGTCAGGCATTCAAACGAAGGCAAACCATGACACGAGTTCGCGTTGAGGGCTTCACCATTTCGCTCGACGGATACGGGGCGGGTCCGAAGCAAGACATCGACAATCCACTCGGCATTGGCGGAACGGATCTGCATCAATGGCTGCTTCCAACACGCACGTTCCAGCGGGCCTTGTTCGGCAACGATGGCGGCACGGTCGGGATTGACGACGATTTCGCCGCCCGCGGCTTTCAGAATGTTGGCGCCTGGATTCTTGGAAGGAATATGTTCGGCCCCATTCGCGGAGACTGGTCGGACACCAGCTGGAAAGGCTGGTGGGGAGACAATCCACCGTATCACGTTCCAGCCTTCGTCTTGACCCACCATGCCCGGCCATCCATCGAGATGGAAGGCGGCACCACGTTCCACTTCATAACGGGCGGCATACACGAAGCGCTGGACCGCGCACGCAAGGCTGCCGACGGAATGGACGTGCGGATCGGCGGTGGGCCGGACACAATACGACAGTATCTACGCGAAGGCCTCATAGATGAACTGCACATTGCCATCGCGCCGGTCCTGCTCGGCCAAGGAGAATCGCTGTACGAAGGGATCGACTTGCGGGCTTTGGGATACGAATGCGTTGAATCCGTAGCGTCGGAGAAAGCCACGCATGTCGTACTACAGCGCCTGGGACAATAGTTCCGGGAGCTTGTTTCAGGGGGCATGTTAAGGCTGGTCGGGGCAAGCCGTTGAAGACCCCCATGGGCAGATTTGAGCACATCAAAGTGCCGAATGGTCCTTTATTGCATCCTCCAGTGCCGGCTTCAATCCGAGAAAGCGCTCGTCGATGGCCGCCGGGTTGTCGCGGTTCAGGGCGATCATCTGTGCCCGGGTATCGCCGCCCCGGATGACCTCGAAGGCTTCGGACTCCATCCCGGCGACAATGGCATCGGCGACTGCGGAGGCCGGCTCACGCGAGAAGCCCAGCTCGGGGCCTGCCCGGTTGGACTTCATCATCGGCGTGTCTGTGCCGCCCGGATAAACGGTCAGCACGTGCACGCCTTCACCTTTAAGCTCGCGCCGCAACGATTCGCCAAAACGAGCGATGCCGGCCTTGACGGCGGCGTAGGTTGCGTAGAAAGGCGCTCCCACCAAGGCGATCCCGGACGACACATTCACGACCATTGCTTCGCCGCTGGCACGCAGCGCCGGCATGGCGGAACGCGTCAGCATGATCGGCCCCACGAGATTGACGTCTATCATGGCCTGGAGCTCGGCTTCTTCGGTGTTCTCCAGCCTGCCCGCCCTGACGCCTCCCGCGTTGTTGACCAGGATATCAAGCCCGCCTAATGCATCCACGGCTTCATTGATCGTGGCCGCACGCCCTTCCGGTGTTGACACATCGGCGGCGATACCGTGGACGACGGAACCACTTTCTTGAAGCGCCTGGGCTGCTGTTGCGACAACATTGGGACGACGGCCGCTGATAGCGACCTTTGCGCCTTTGGCAAGCAGCGCCTGGGCCAGCGCGTAGCCAATGCCGCTGGTCCCTCCGGTGATAAGGATACGTTTACCGCTGATGTTCATCACTGCCACCTTGAAGCTTGTCTTGTGTTTTCGTGTTGAAGTCGTCGGCGTCGTGGCGCTCGTGCAACTGGGACGAGAGATCGCCCGACACACGGTTGACCATGCGCCCGCGCTTGACGGCGGGCCTTGCCAGAATCGTGTCGGCCCAGCGCTGTACGTGCGTGTATTCGTGTACCGATAGAAATTCAGCGGCGCCATACTGCCAGCCCTTGGCCAAGCCCCCGTACCAAGGAAACACAGCGATGTCGGCAATCGTGTATTCGCTGCCGCCCAGGTATTCGCTTTCGGCCAGGCGGCGATCCAGCACGTCCAGCTGACGCTTGACCTCCATGGCATAGCGGTCGATGGCGTATTCGATCTTGAATGGCGCGTAGGCGTAGAAGTGGCCGAAGCCGCCGCCCAGGTAGGGCGCGCTGCCCATCTGCCAGAACAGCCAGGACAGGCACTCCGCGCGTGCAGGTTGCGTCGTCGGCAACAGGGCATCGAATTTTTCGGCAAGATAGACCAGAATCGCGCCGGACTCGAACACCCGTACAGGCGTTGCGCCGGAACGGTCCATCAAGGCGGGGATCTTGGAATTTGGATTGACGTCCACAAAACCGCTGCCGAACTGGTCGCCCTCGCCGATGCGGATCAACCACGCGTCGTATTCCGCCCCGGTGTGTCCCAAGGCCAGCAGCTCTTCCAGCATGATCGTGACCTTCTGGCCGTTCGGCGTGGCAAGGGAATAGAGTTGGAGCGGATGGCGTCCGACCGGCAATTCCTTTTCGTGCGTCGGCCCCGCGACCGGGCGGTTCACGCTCGCGAAAGCGCCCCCGTTGGGCTTGTTCCAAGTCCAGACTGCCGGCGGTGTGTACTCGGGAAAATTCGTCATGCTTTCATCTCCATGGATGCGTACGCCTGCCTCAAACGGCAGAAGGATAGTTGGACGGGAACAGCGCCCGTCTTGTTTCTTCGTCATTGACCCGCTTGAAGGCATGGTCCTTGCCCACCTCGCGCGCACGGGCGACTGCCGGCCGCGCTTCGACATTCATAAAAAGCCGCTTCAGGTGGGGGAACGCCCCGCGCCCTTCCTGGTGTACGTTCAAGTTTTAGTTCATTTGTTCTATAATGGCACACAACATCCAAAAAGTGAAGCCGTTCAAGGCGTCATACCAAGGAGAGGTCACATGGCCAGACCCCGTGAATTCGACGAGGAAGCAGTGCTCGACAAGGCAGTCCTGTGCTTCTGGAACCAGGGCTATGAGGCAACCTCGGTACGGGACCTGATCAATGAAACAGGCCTTACCGGAGCAAGCCTGTACAACGCATTTGGCGACAAGCGGGCGCTCTATCAAAGGGCACTGGACCACTATGTCAATTGCAGCGTCGCGCAGCGCATCCAGTCTTGCGATGCATTGCCGCCTCGCGAGGCGATAGGCGCATTCTTCGCCGATATCGTCCAGCGTTCGCTTAGCGATCCGCAGCATAAAGGATGCATGTTGGTCAACGCCGCTCTTGAGCTGGCCCCGCACGACCCTGAGTTTCAAGAGGTCATCGCCGGCGTTTTAATGCGGATCGAACACTTCTTTCTTGAACATCTGCGCGCGGGGCAGTCTGACGGGAGCATCGGCAAATCCACCCCGCCGGAACTCCTGGCCAAGCATCTTCTCGGCGTCCTGATGGGAGTGCGTGTCCTGGCGCGAGTCCGTCCCGAACCTGGACTTCTCAAAGGAGTAGTGGCGCCTGCACTGTCCCTTCTAGACATCCCCGACACACCATGACGCCACGGCCTTCGCTGCGATCAAACTGGAGACAAACATGAATTCGACCCGTGCATGCATCTTTGATGCCTATGGCACCCTTCTGGACGTCCATTCCGCCGTGATGGCGAATGCAGATAAGGTGGGGGATGGAGCCGAGGCATTCTCGGCCCTATGGCGCCAACGCCAGCTTGAATACTCATGGACCCGCGGAATGATGGGGAAATATGCGGACTTCTGGCAACTGACCATTGAAGCGCTGGACTTCGTCCTGCAGGCCTATGGACTTGAAGGCCGGCCAGGCCTGAAAGAAAATCTGCTGAACGCCTACTTCGAACTGAAAGCCTACCCGGATGCCGCCAAGAGCCTTGAAATGCTGAAGGCTCAAGGCTACGTCACCGCCATCTTGTCCAATGGAAGCAATGACATGCTGCAGGGCGCGATACGCGCGGGCAATCTGGGCGGCTTGCTGGACGACTGCATCTCGGCGGATGATATCAAGACCTACAAGCCCGATCCCAGCGTATACCAACTGGCGTGCGACCGTCTCGACGTGCGCCCCCACCAGGTTTGCTTCGTGTCATCCAATTCATGGGATGTCGCGGGCGCGGCAGCGTTCGGGTTCAACGCTGTCCGCATCAACAGGAACGATGCGCCGCTTGAATATCATTGTGCTCCGATGAAGCATCAGTTGAAGGCCTTGGCTGAGCTGCCTATGCTGCTGTCTCAAGCGCGGGCATGAAGGATTAGATAAGATCGCTCGACAAAGTTAAGCGTATGTAAGGAAAATTTCCGTCCAGCTCTCGAACCAGGGCTGTTTCCCCAGAATGCTCTTGCTCAAGGACGTTTGGCGAGAGTTATCCGCTTCCATTGGCGGCTGGTTGTAGCGCCCAGGCCCCTTCGTTTTATGTGTCCAATTGCCTGAACGACAAGACAGATATCGTCGCCTATACTGACCTACATGACGAAACCGATCATTCGCCCCGAAACCCCAGAAGATGTTGCGGTCATTCAGGCAGTTATTGAATCAGCATTTCTGGGTGCACCTCATGCGAACCGGAACGAGCAGTTCATTCTCGCCGCACTGCGCGATGCCGGTGCGTTGACCCTTTCCCTGGTTGCTGTAGTGGACGAATCTATAGTTGGAAATGTCGCGGTTTCGCCGGTTTCCATATCCGACGGAGCCCCAGGATGGTTTGGTGTTGGCCCTGTTGCAGTCGTCCCCGACCTGCAGCGACGTGGAATTGGGTCCGAACTAATGCGCGAGGCACTTGCGAGGCTTTCCGAACAAGGAGCATCGGGCTGCGTCGTCCTTGGCGACCCGTCCTACTACCAGCGATTCGGTTTTACCAACAATGCTGGGCTCGTGTTGCCAGACATACCACCCCAATACTTCATGGTACGGCCGTTTGGGCAAGCAGTGCCGACCGGTACGGTCACCTACCATCAGGCATTCAGCGCGCCCGAGTGACTGGCGGCTTGGGTCTACGAAAAGTCAGCCACATCACGACTCATCGGTCAAACTTAACCAAGTCCTTAAAGATCAGCCGGCCCCAGCTGTTTCCCCGCCCGTGAACAAGCAGCCCGCCTTCCGCAAGCCCGCCAAGTGTGATCGGGGCGAAGCCGAGATCTTCCGCTAGCGCGGCAACCTCCGCTGCGGCGTCGTCATCGTCGCTCGTCAGGAACACGACTCTTCTGCCACCCTGTATGCCGGGGTCCCGGCCCAGAACGGCAGCGGCCAGGTGATTGAAACCCTTGACCAGCCTTGCACCCGTAAAGGCCTTGGCGACGACCTTGGAAGAAGGCTGTTCTCCCAGTTCTTCAGGGGGCACGCCGTAGGCATTGGTCACATCGATGATGGTCTTTCCCTTCCAGGTAGGCAGCGCCTTCGCTACCTCCTGGTGCGAGGCGTAACGCACAGCCAGGAAGATGACATCAGCCTTGACGGCCTCCGCCAGCGTCTTCGGAATGATCTCGGGGCCGATAGCGGCCGCGTCGGAGGCAAAGCTCTGCGGGTCGCGAGTGGTTGCAACAGATACCTCGATGCCGCTACGGGCAAAGGCCTTGGCAAGAGCCTGGCCGATGTCGCCGAAGCCAATAATCGCATAACTCATATATTTTCCTTTTGGTTGCAGCGCCCTGCGGGTTTCAGCTATCGGCTGGAGTAGCCGGCAGAGCGCCTTATGTCAGATTTGCGCCAGGCCGCCGTCGACGGCAAGCTCGCTGGCGGTCATGAAACTGCTGTCCTGCGATGCGAGAAACGCAGCCGCCGCTCCGATCTCCGCCGGCTCAGCCATGCGCTGGAGCGGATTCATCGACGCGAAGACCTTCATGCCCTCCTCGCCCACTGCTGCTTTCGCAAGCTCAGTCGCCGTCGGCCCAGGCGACAGCACGTTTATCCGGATGCCGGTGCCTTTCAGGTCCTCCGCCCAGGTCCGCACGAGGTTGCGCACTGCCGCCTTGCTCGCGCTGTAGACGCTGAATGCCGGCGCCCCCGTCGTGCCGGCGCTCGATCCAGTGAGGATGATCGAACCGCCCTCGCCCATCAACGGCAGCGCCTTCTGGACCGTGAAAATCGAACCCTTCACATTGGTGTCGAAGGTTTCATCAATGTGCTTGGCGGTGATCTTGCCAAGCGGAAGCAGGCCTCCCGTCCCCGCGTTGGCGAAGACGATGTCGAGAGTTCCACGTTCCGCCTTCACCGCCGCATACAAGCGGTCGAGGTCGTCCGGAGCGGAGACGGAGCCCTTCACCGCGCGCGCATTGGGGCCCAGGTCGGCCACAGCGGCGTCAAGCGCTTCCTGCCGACGGCCGAAGATGAAAACGAAGGCGCCTTCCTCGATGAAGCGCTTAGCCGCGGCGCGGCCGATACCGGTGGCGCCGCCGGTGATCACGGCGGTCTTTCCATTCAGTCTGTTCATGATATTTCGCCGGGTCGGCGTCCTATTGTTAAAACCAGAAAACAGTCTAGGCCCCTTGACGCATCAATACAATTGACGAAAAATCGATTAATTCAATCTATTAACTAGATGATATGCTCGACAATGTCACCATCAACCAGCTGCGTGCCTTCGTTGCGGTATGCGACCAGGGAAGCTTTTCAGCTGCGGCGCACAAGCTCAGACGCGCCCAGTCGGCCATCAGCCATGCGATCAAGGCGCTGGAAAGCGCATTTGATGTCGAGCTGTTCGAACGAAACACACGGAAGGCGCAGCTCACCGCGGCGGGACACAGCCTCTTGCCGGACGCGCGTGCGGTTATCTCACGCACGGAAGAGATGAAGAACCGCGCCAGCGCTATCGCCAGCGCCGGGGCACCACAGGTTTCAATTGCGATCGACGCCTACTTCCCGCGTGCCCACCTGATCGACTGCTTGATGACGCTGCAAGCGGAGTTCAGCACCGCAGTGATCGACCTTCGGATCACCACCATGCAAGGCGGAGAGAAGCTGGTGCTCGAAGGCGTATGTGCCCTCGCTGTCACGATCCAGAACGTGCCCGAGGTCGACCCGGACGCCATGGAACGCCACTGGCTGTGCCAGGCGGACATGGTGACGGTATGCGCACCATCCCACCCGCTCGCTTCGATACTGAAACCCATCCCGAAGGACGAGTTTGCCCGACATGTTCAGATCGTCGTTACGGACAACCAGCCGGAAGCGGAAAAGACCCAACAGGGCGTCGCCGGCAAGCGCCAGTGGCTGGTCAATGACCTGGGCGCCAAACGCGATCTTCTCAAGGCCGGCCTGGGCTGGGGACACATGCCACGACACATGGTTGGCGACGATCTAGCGAGCGGACAGCTCGTCGAACTTGAACGCCGCGCCTGGCACCTCGGTTCGCTTACGTTCATGGTGTCGCGACGACGGGGACACGACCTTTCCCCATGCGAGTTGCGGATGGTCGAGCTGCTTGGTAAGCCTTGTGCATCGCGAAGAATATTGGGCGGCGCTCAGCTTCAGGGAAAGGTGTAAAAGCTTGAAGCCTCGGACATCCGCAAAGCAGACCTTGCACGATATAGCTGCATCCGGCAGTTGGTGCACCGCTCAAGCAAGAATGTCCATAGCGCGGTGATCTGCCGGCACACCCTGGACAAGAAACACTGTCCCAACGCTGTTTGCCGTCCTTAATGCTTTTATCGCTTGGTAGGCCGGCGAATCATACCAGCGCGACGCACGCTCCAGATCGGGAAACTTGATGACGACCAGGTCTGCCGTCGGCTCGCCCTCCAACGAAAGATACGGCCCGCCGTGGATGATGAATTGGCCTGCGAACGGCTGGAGTGTCGAGTCGATTTGCTCGAGATAGGCGCGGATCTCGTCGTTCGGACGCGTTTCGGAAATGATGGCGACGGCATAAGCTGGCATGAATGACTCCTGAATGACGGCGTTGATAAGTGCGCAACCATGCAATGTGTTGCGGTGATGTCATGCCATTGTCGACCGGGCGATCCTGTGCGTCGATGACGTCGGAGGTAATCGCGTCGTGTCCCATCCGCTGGCGTATTTCCAATCGCGCAATAGCGCTATTACCTGGCACGTAATCGACCGGGATCGCACGCTGCAGCAAAATCATGCTGTTGCATTCGACAATGCTTGTCCGCAACAACCCAACCATTTTTCCAAGGAGATTCCCATGACCGAAAATACCCGTCCAAGCATCCCGGCCCAAATTGCCGCACAATATGTCGGCATTTGGAACGAAAACAATCCGGCACGCCGCCGCACGCTAATCGAACAGACATTTACGGCGCAGGCCAGTTACCTCGATCCGGTCATGCAGGCGGCTGGGCACGATGGCCTCGATGCGATGATCAGTGCCGCCCAAGCGCAATTTGCCGGCTTACACTTTCACGTGTCCGGAACGCCGGATGGACATCATGACGTCGTTCGCTTTTCGTGGTCCCTTGGTGCAGATGATGCCGAACACCTGGCGGCTGGCACCGATATTGCCGTTGTAGCGCCGGACGGACGCATCGAACGGATCACGGGTTTCCTTGACAAGATGCCTTCCTGAAGCCGGACGTGTCGTGTGGCAGCTATTCAGCATGGAGATAGCATGGAACAACAAGAACATGTCCGGCAGAGTGAGCGCGACAGCCGCTACTTTGCCGATTTCGCCACGGCACTGCGCTACTGGCGCGACAAGCGTGGCTATACCCAGCTTCGGCTGTCGAGCGAGAGCGGTATCTCGCAGCGACACATCAGCTTCCTCGAAAGCGGCCGTTCGCAGGCGAGCCGCGAGATGGTTCTGAAACTTGGAATCGTCCTCGACATCCCGCTGCGCGAGCGCAACGTGATGCTGCTGGCGGCCGGCTATGCGCCGGCCTACCGGGAACGCCGCCTGTCCGATCCGGAACTGGCCGCGGTGAAGCAGGCCTTGGACTTCATGCTGGCCCAGCAAGCCCCGTATCCGGCGCTGGTGGTCGATCGGCTGTGGAATCTCGTGATGGCCAATGCGCCAGCGGCAACGATGATGCGCTGGCTGCTCGATATGCCGAACGGCGCTCCCCTGCCAAGCGAGGGTGTCAATGTGCTGAAACTGATGCTCGATCCGAATGGTGTTCGCAAGCACCTGCAGAACTGGGAAGACGTCTGCGCTGACCTGCTGCATTGGATCCAGCGTGAAGCAATGAGCGACGGCCTCGGGAGCGAGGCGGCGAACTTGCTCGGTGAATTGGCCGCATTGCCAGGGATCAGCGAGACGACCCGCTTGGCCAACCTCGATGCGCGCGCGCTGCCCTTCCTACCGATGCAGATTCGCAAGGATGGTGTCGCGCTGAACTTGTTCACTTCAATTGCCACCATGGGCACTCCGCACGACGTGACGGTGCACGAGTTGCGGATCGAATCGTTCTTTCCGGCTGACGAGGCCACGGCACGCTGGTTCCGTGAGCGCGCAGCGATATCGGAACCAGTGTGAAGGAGACGAGCGTACCCGAAGGTCGTAAATCTGACCGGAGCGCGGCGGAGGGAGTTCGGCCGACGCCGCCTGGACGAGGAAGGCGCGGGTAGCCCGGTCTTGGCCGGGCCGCTAGACGTGCCGGAGGCCCACCCCACCTGCCCGCCGGCGTCTTAAGAACTGAACATGGAAGCATAAGAACGCTTCCGCAGCCCATAACGACAATCAAGCCGAAAAAGATATCTACGAAAAACAAAGGCTGCAACAGCAACCGCTGCTACAGCCTTTGATCAAAGCAGATAAGAAGGATTTAAGCCGAAGCCTCCGACACCACAGCCGCCGCATCGTCCTCATACGCCGACATGGGCGGGCAGGAACACACCAGATTCCTGTCCCCGAACGCATTGTCCACCCGCGAAACCGGCGGCCAATACTTCCCATCCCGCAAGCTTGCCACCGGATAAGCCGCCTTCTCACGCGTGTAATCGTGGTGCCATTCCGTCGACAGCAGCATCTGGGCCGTATGCGGCGCATTGCGCAGCACATTGTCCTGCGCGTCCTTCTCGCCGCGTTCCACCTGGGCGATCTCTTCCCGTATCGCGATCATCGCATCGATGAAGCGGTCCAGCTCAGCCAAGCCTTCCGACTCCGTGGGCTCCACCATCAGCGTGCCCGCCACCGGGAAGCTCATCGTCGGCGCATGGAAACCGTAATCCACCAGGCGCTTGGCGATGTCCTCGTTCGAGATCCCGCAAGCATCCTTGATCGGCCGGATGTCCAGTATGCACTCGTGCGCCACGCGGCCGTTCTTGCCCGCGTACAGCACCGGGTAATGGTCGCGCAGGCGCGCCGCAATGTAGTTCGCGTTCAGTATGGCCACTTCCGTAGCCTGCAACAGGCCTTCCGAGCCCATCATGGTGATGTACAGATACGGTATGGGCAGGATGCTGGCCGAGCCGTAAGGCGCCGCCGAAACGGGGCCCACCGCTACACCTTCCGGCAACTGACCCGACTCGTCGACGATGCCCGGCAGGTAAGGCGCCAGATGCGAGCGCACGGCCACCGGGCCCACGCCCGGCCCGCCGCCGCCGTGCGGAATGCAGAAGGTCTTGTGCAGGTTCAAGTGCGACACGTCGGAGCCGAACTTGCCGGGCTGAGCCAGGCCGACCATGGCGTTCATGTTGGCGCCGTCCAGGTAGACCTGGCCGCCGGCGTCGTGCACCAGCGCGCAGATCTCGGTGACCGCCGTCTCGAACACGCCGTGCGTGGACGGATAGGTAATCATCAGGGCGGCAAGCCGGTCGCCCACGCTGGCGATCTTGGCTTTCAGGTCGGCCACGTCCACGTTGCCGTTGTCGTCGGATGCCACCACGACCACGTCCATGCCGGCCAACTGGGCCGACGCCGGATTCGTGCCGTGCGCCGACGCGGGAATCAAGCATACGTTGCGCTGATGCTGGCCGTTGGCCTGATGGTAGCCGCGTATCGCCAGCAAGCCCGCGAACTCGCCCTGGGCGCCCGAATTGGGCTGCAGGCTGATCGAATCGTAGCCGGTGATCTCGCACAAGGCGGCCGACAGGCGGTCGATAAGCTCTTGGTAGCCCTGGCTTTGCGAGGCCGGCGCGAACGGATGCATGGCGCCGAACTCGGGCCAGGTGACGGGGATCATCTCGGCCGTGGCGTTCAGCTTCATGGTGCACGAGCCCAGCGGGATCATGGTGCGATCCAGGGCCAGGTCCTTGTCGGCCAGGCTGCGCAAATAGCGCAGCATGTCGGTTTCGGATTGAATGCGCGAGAACACCGGATGCGACAGGATGGCCGACTGGCGCAGCAAGGTGGAGGGAATGCCGTGCTGCGCGGGCAGCATGCGCTTGACCGCAGCGTCCCAGGATTTGCCCAGGCCTTCAGCGAAAACCTGCAGCAGGGCATGCACGTCGTCGACGGTCACGGTTTCGTCCAGCGACACGGCCAGTTGCTTGCCGTCCACTTGCCGCAAATTGATCGAGGCCGCCTGCGCCGCCTTGACGATGGCCGGGGTGGCCGCGCCGGTGTCCAGCAGCAAGGTATCGAAGAACTGGCCGTTGACCGACCTCACGCCCAGTTCGGACAGTGAATCGCGCAGGAAGGCCGTCAGGTAGGCGACACGCTGGGCGATGCGCTTGAGGCCGGCGGGGCCGTGCCAGACGGCGTACATGCCGGCCATCACGGCCAACAGCACCTGCGCGGTGCAGATGTTGGAGGTGGCTTTCTCGCGGCGTATGTGTTGCTCGCGCGTCTGCAAGGCCAGCCGCAAGGCGGGCGCGCCCTGGCTGTCCTTGGATACGCCGACCAGGCGGCCCGGCATGTTGCGCTTGAACGCGTCCTTGCAGGCCATGAAGCCGGCGTGCGGGCCGCCGTAGCCCATGGGCACGCCGAAGCGCTGCGCCGAACCGATGGCGATATCAGCGCCCCATTCGCCCGGCGCGGCCAGCAAAGCCAGCGCCAGCAAGTCGGTGGCCACGGCCACCACGGCGCCCTGAGCATGCGCGGATTCGGTCAGGGCACGGTAATCGGCAAAGCTGCCCAGGCTGTGCGGATACTGAAGCAGGACGCCGAAGCACTCGGGCAGGCCTTGCGCCTCGTCGCCCACCACCACGTCGATGTCCAGGCCGCTGGCGCGGGTGCGCAGCAGTTCTATTGTCTGTGGATGGCAATGCAGCGATGCGAAGAACACCTTGCTCTTGGAGCGCGAGCCGCGGCGCGCCAGGGTCATGGCTTCGGCCGCCGCCGTGCCCTCGTCCAGCAGCGAGGCGTTGGCGATGTCCAGGCCGGTAAGATCGGCCACCATGGTCTGGTAATTCAGCAGCGCTTCCAGCCGGCCCTGCGAGATCTCCGGCTGATAGGGCGTGTAGGCCGTGTACCAGGCGGGGTTCTCCAGGATGTTGCGCAGGATGACATTGGGCACATGAGTGCCGTAATACCCTTGTCCGATATAGTTGCGGAACACCTGATTCCGCCCGGCGATTTCCTTCAGCTCGGCCAAGGCATCGGCCTCGCTGCGCGAAGCCGGAAGGTTAAGCGCGCCGCGCTTCAGGATGCTGGGGGGCACGACTTCCTGGATCAGGCTGTGCAGGTCGGGCACGCCGATCGCAGCCAGCATCTTGGCCTGGTCGGCCTGGCCCGGGCCAATGTGCCGGGGAATGAAATCGGAATGAGGGTCTAGTTCACGCAACATAAATCAACCTAAACAGAACAGGTTCGCAGCAAAGGCGATATAAAAAATCAGCCGGCGTTGACGATGGCTTCGTAGCCGGCGCCATCCAGCAGGCCGTCGGCATCGGCGGCATTGACAGGCTTGATCTTGAAGATCCAGGTGTCGAAGGCGGCTTCGTTGATCAGGTTGGGCTGATCGTTAAGGTCTTCGTTGAAGGCAACGATTTCCCCGTCCACGGGCGCGTAGATGTCGGAAGCGGCCTTGACCGATTCCACCACGCCGGCGGTCTCGCCCGCTTTGAGGCTGGTGCCGGGATTGACGTCGCCCACAAAAACCAGGTCGCCCAGCTGATCTTGTGCGTTATCGGTGATGCCGACCATCAGCAGGTCGCCCTCGGCTTTTACCCACTCGTGTGAAGAGGTGTATTTGCGGTCGCTAGGAAGATTCATGATTTACCCCGTATTGAATGAAATGGATGTTCTGGTTCAGGAAATGATCAGGCGATGATTTTGCCATTGCGCACAAACGGCATTTTTACAGCTTCGGCCGGCAGCCATTTACCGCGAATTTCAACTTGCAATGCATCGCCCGGCTGAACGCCGAGCGGAACGCGCGCCATGCCGATGGACACACCCATGGTCGGCGACATGGATCCGCTGGTCAGTTCGCCTTCGCCTTGCGCCGCGCGCACTTTCATGTGGCCGCGCATCACGCCGCGCTCCAGCAGCTTGACGCCTATCAGGCCGCGATCGACCTGCGCCGATTCCAGGGCATCTCGCCCGATGAAGCGGCGATCGGCGTCCTTGAGCGACACGGTCCAGGCCAGGCCCGACACCAGCGGATTGACCTGCTCGTCCATTTCCTGGCCGTACAGGTTCATGCCCGCTTCCAGCCTTAGCGTATCGCGCGCGCCCAGGCCGCAAGGCCGCACGCCGTTCTCGGCAAGATCGCGCCAGAAGGCTTCCACCTGAGCGGCGGGCAGGACGACCTCGAAGCCGTCCTCGCCGGTATAGCCGGTACGCGCCACCAGGGTGTCGTCGCCGACGAACGCGCCGGTGAATGGGGTCAGGTCCTGCGTGGCCGCCTTCCAGGCGGGGCGAACGGCCCATAGCTTCTCGCGCGCGTTCGGCCCCTGCACGGCCACCATGGCCAGGTCGCGGCGGGGGCTTATGCTGACGTTGAATTTTTCGGCGCTGGCGACTTCCTGCATCCAGGCCACATCCTTGTCGGCGGTACCTGCGTTGACCACCAGACGCCATACATCGGCACTGAAGAAATAAACGATAAGGTCATCGATGACGCCGCCTTCGGCATTCAGCATGCAGGAATACAGCGCTTTGCCGGGCACCGTGAGCTTGGCCGCGTCATTGGCCAGCAGGCGCCGCAGATAGGCCAGCGCATCGTCGCCCTGGACATCGACATTCAGCATATGGGACACATCGAACATCCCGGCGTCCTGCCGCACCGCATGGTGCTCTTCAAGCTGGGATCCATAGGACACGGGCATGTCCCAGCCTCCGAAATCGACCATTTTGGCGCCGGACTCGAGGTGGACGGAATGCAGCGGGGTATGCTTTGACACTGAAGACATGGAGACTCCGGAAGACGGGAAACGAACGACGTAAGCCAACGATGTGCTGGCCGGCACCGCCCTTCTGTCCTTTTGCCTGAGAGTTGACCCGCAATGGCGGATGTTCACCTTCGGCGCTCGAAGCCCTGCCCTTTGGGCGGAACGAGTCTCTCCAGAATGCTGCCTTGCCCGGCGATCAGCCAAGCAAAACACGAGCGGTACGGGGTGCCTGAGCGATTCTGGGCGAATTGCGCCTTCGGCGGTCGAAAAATCGACACTCTCCCACTCTGTGTGACTAACAGCAGTCGCAAAGAATAACTCGAAAGCGGGCAGAACGCCAAATGAAATAAAACGCGGGCCTAAGCGGCCTTCAACGCCCGGCCGCAAGCAACGCCCGACGCCCACGCCCACTGGAAGTTGTAGCCGCCCAGCCAGCCCGTCACGTCCAGTGCCTCGCCCACGAAATACAGGCCGGGCACATGGCGGGCCTCCATGGTTTTCTGGTTGATCCCACGGGTATCCACGCCCCCGCGCATCACCTCGGCCTTCTTGTAGCCGGCCGTGCCGCTGGGTACCAGCATCCAATTATGGATGTTGGCGGCCAATTCCCTCAAGGTCCTGTCGGGCACGTCGGCCAGGCGCTGGGCGCCGATATTCCCACCGCCCGCTGTGGCCGCATTGGCCAGCCATTGTTCGGCCAGGCGCTTGGGCCACAGGCCCGCAAGCGCCGTGGCCAGTTGCTGCCGGCCGCCCGATTTTGCCTCCAGCAGATCCCGCTCCAGATCCTGGCCGGGCGCCAGGTCGATGCAGATGGCCGCGCCCGGATTCCAGTAGCTGGACACCTGCAACACCGCCGGGCCCGACAGGCCGCGATGGGTGAACAACAGATCCTCCAGGAATACGGTGGCGCGCTGGCGGTTTCTGCCGGCCCGCCGGGCCGCGGCCCCGCTCTCCTGTCCGACGGCGGCGTCCGGGTTTTTATCGTGCTCCCTGGCCTGTATCTCCACTTCCACGGCAAGGCCGCTGAGCGAGGCGAAGGGCTCCCAGGCTTGAGCGTCGAAAACCAGCGGCACCAGCGCCGGCCTCGGCTCGATCACTTTCAGGCCGAACTGACGCGCGATGCCCAGCGCGAAGTCGGTCGCGCCCAGTTGCGGGATGGCCATCCCGCCGGTGGCCAGCACCAGTTGCCGGGCGGCGATGGCGCCCTGGCCGGTCTGCAAAAGATAGCCGTCCTCGTCCCGCGACACGCCCTGGACGGTACAGGGCATGCGCCATGAGACGCGCCCAAGATCGCATTCGCGCTTGAGCATGGCAATGATTTCTTCGCTGGAGTCGTCGCAGAACAGCTGGCCGCGATGCTTCTCATGCCAGGTGATGCCGTGCCTCTCGACCAGGTCGATGAAATCGCGCGGCGTGTAGGCCGCCAGCGCCGACCGGCAGAAATCGGGGTTCTGGGACAGGAAGTTGGCCGGTCCCGTGCCGATATTGGTGAAGTTGCAGCGCCCCCCGCCGGAGATGCGTATCTTCTCGGCCAGCCTCGACGCGTGCTCGACCAGCACCACGCGCAACCCGCGCTGGCCGGCCACGGCGGCCGCCATCATGCCGGCCGCGCCGGCGCCGATGACGGCTACGTCAAACCCGTCGGAGGTCAACTCTGGATCCTGCCAACGCGAAAAGGAAACCGCACTGGCCCTAGCCTTCTTTGATGCAGTCGACGTAATACCTGTCCATGCCGTCGGGCCCCATGTCCTGCGCCAGGCCGTGGACGTAGGTTTCGAAGCCGGGGAACTTGGCATTGAACTCGCGGGCGAACTGCAGGTAATTGACGATGCGTTTGTTGAAGCGTTCGCCGGGAATCAATAGCGGAATGCCCGGCGGATAAGGCGTAAGGAGCACGCCGGTCACGCGGCCTTCCAGCTCGTCGATGCTGACGCGCTCGGCTTCCCGGTGCGCCATCTTGGCATAGGCGTCGGAAGGCTTCATGGCCGGCACCATGTCGCTAAGATAGACCTCGGTCGTCAGGCGGGCCAGATCGTACTTGCGGTAGGCCTGATGAATCTGCTGGCACAGGTCGCGCAGGCCCATCTTCTCGTAGCGGCGATGCTCTTTGCAGAAATCCGGCAAGATGCGCCACATGGGCTGGTTGCGGTCGTAGTCGTCCTTGAACTGCTGCAAGGCGGTCAGCAGCGTGTTCCAGCGGCCCTTGGTGATGCCTATGGTGAACAGGATGAAGAAGGAATACAGGCCGGTCTTCTCGATCACCACACCGTGCTCGGCCAGGTACTTGGATACCAGGGCGGCGGGGATGCCGGTCTCGGCAAAGGTTCCCGAAATGTCCAGGCCGGGGGTGACCACGGTGGCCTTGATGGGATCCAGCATGTTGAAGCCGTCGGCCAGGTCGCCGAAGCCATGCCACTCGTCGCCCGACTCCAGCAGCCAGTCGTCCCGGTTGCCGATGCCGTCGGACACCAGGCGATTCGGGCCCCACACCTTGAACCACCAGTCGTTCTTGCCGAACTCGGATTCCACCTTGCGCATCGCGCGGCGGAAGTCCATGGCTTCGGCAATGCTTTCCTCGACCAGCGCGGTGCCTCCGGGCGGCTCCATCATGGCCGCCGCCACATCGCAGGAGGCAATAATGGCGTACTGCGGCGAGGTGGAGGTGTGCATCAGGTAGGCTTCGTTGAATACGTTGCGATCCAGCTTGCGCGTTTCCGAATCCTGCACCGTGATCTGCGAGGCCTGCGACAGGCCGGCCAGCAGCTTGTGCGTTGAATGGGTGGCGAAAACCATCGCGTCCGGACTGCGCGGCCGGTTCTCGCCGATGGCGTGCATATCCTTGTAGAACTCATGGAAAGCGGCATGCGGAAGCCAGGCTTCGTCGAAATGCAGCGTGTCGATTTCGGAACCCAGCTTTTCCTTGATCATCTCCACGTTATAGATGACGCCGTCGTAGGTGCTTTGCGTAAGGGTCAGAATGCGCGGGCGCTTGTCCTTGGCATTGCGGGCGAAGGGGTTGGCCTCGATCTTCTTGCGTATGTTCTCCGGATCGAACTCTTCCAGCGGAATCGGCCCGATGATGCCCAGGTGGTTGCGCGTGGGGCGCAGGAAGACCGGAACCGCGCCCGTCATGGTGATGGCGTGAAGAATGGACTTGTGGCAGTTGCGGTCGACCACCACCACGTCGTCCGACGCCACGTTGGCATGCCAGACGATCTTGTTCGAGGTGGACGTGCCATTGGTCACGAAGAAGCAATGGTCGGCATGGAAGATGCGCGCGGCGTTGAGCTCCGACTCGGCCACCGGTCCGGTGTGGTCCAGCAGCTGGCCCAGTTCGTCGACCGCATTGCAGACGTCGGCGCGCAGCATGTTCTCGCCGAAGAACTGGTGGAACATCTGGCCCACCGGGCTTTTCAGGAAAGCCACGCCGCCGGAATGCCCGGGGCAGTGCCAGGAATACGAACCGTCAGAAGCATACTTGACCAGTTCACGGAAGAACGGCGGCGCCAGGCCGTCCAGGTAGGCGCGCGCCTCGCGGATGATATGCCGTGCGACGAATTCCGGCGTGTCCTCGAACATATGGATGAAGCCATGCAGCTCGCGCAGTATGTCGTTGGGAATATGCTGCGAGGTGCGCGTTTCGCCGTAAAGGTAGATGGGGATCTCTTCGTTGCGGAAGCGCAGTTCGCCGATGAATGAGCGCAGGTTCTTGATGGCATTGGCCACGTCTTCGGGCGAATCGACGTCGAATTCCTCATCGTCGATCGACAGGATGAACGCGCTCGCGCGGCTCTGCTGCTGTGCGAACGAACTGAGGTCGCCGTAGCTGGTGACTCCCAGCACCTCGACGCCTTCGGCCTCGATGGCCGCGGCCAGGGCACGAATGCCAAAGCCCGAGGCGTTCTCCGAACGGTAGTCTTCATCGATGATGACGATGGGGAAACGGAATTTCATGCGATGACTCCAGTCAGGGTCTGTTAACGCTAAAAGGCCCTAGGTGCGAGGCAGGGTCACGCCCTGCTGTCCCTGATATTTGCCGCCCCGGTCGCGATAGGATGTCTCGCAGACCTCGTCGCTTTCGAAGAACAGCATTTGCGCGCATCCCTCGCCCGCGTAGATCTTCGCCGGCAACGGCGTGGTATTGGAAAATTCAAGCGTGACGTGGCCTTCCCATTCGGGCTCCAGCGGCGTCACATTGACGATGATGCCGCAACGGGCATAGGTGCTTTTTCCCAGGCAGACGGTCAGGACACTGCGGGGAATGCGGAAATACTCCACCGTGCGGGCCAGGGCGAAGGAGTTGGGCGGAATAATGCACACGTCGCCGGTAAAATCGACAAAGGACTTTTCATCGAAGGCCTTGGGGTCGACGATGGTTGAATTGATATTGGTGAATATCTTGAATTCGTTGGCGCAGCGCACGTCGTAGCCGTAGCTGCTGGTGCCATAGCTGACGATGCGGTTGCCATTGATCGAACGAACCTGGCCCGGCTCGAACGGCTCTATCATTCCAGCGCCGGCCGATTGCCGGATCCAACGGTCGTTTTTTATGCTCATAGCCCTAACCTTATTACGTTGGCGCGTATTTTATCCCCTGTGCGCCAAAGAAGCGCGGCCGCCGCAAAACAAATTCAATCCCTGGAAAACCAGCGGTAAACCAGCGCCAGCCCGTTGACCGTGCCGGCGGTCACCTCGGCGGTCAGGCCCCGCGCCAGGCGGTAGCTTGCCCTGCCCACCGTGCCGGTGTCCGACAGCGCCTGCTGGATGCTCAGGGTGATGCCGCCGGCCAAGCCCTTGCTGACCGTAATGAACTTGCGCTCGATGTCGCTGGTGCCGCTGTCCAGGCCGCTGACCACGCTTTCCACCGGCAGTATGCTGCCCGCCGCGCCCAAGTCGCCCGATCGTATGCTGACTTCGTCCACGCCGAACTTGCGATAAAAGGGCTCGCCGCTGCCCAGGAACGAGGTGCCCACCGAAAGCAGCAGGGCCACGTCGCCGCCCGAATCGTTGGGACCGTGGCCCAGCAGCAGCCAGGAAAGCTTCTCGATCTCGCTGACCGCGGGATACGACACCAGGTCGATGCGCGGCCGCTTGGCCGTGCCCGCCACCCGCACCCCCGCTTCGACAGCAAGTCCCGTGCGCAGGGCCTCGATGTCCAGCACGGGGCTGGCGATGTCGCCCTGGAAGGTGATGGCGCCCCGGCGCAGCTGCAGGCGCTGGCCGTAGGCCTCGATGGCGCCGCCGCGGGTGCGCAGCGCCCCCATGGCGGTCAGCTTGCCCTCGGCCATCATCACGTGCAGCTTGCCCACCAGCCCCGAATTGACGCCGTAGCCGGTCAGGTAGAAGCGCGGCCCCAGATCCAGTTCGAGGTCCATGGACACATCCATCGGCGCGCTGACCTCCTTCTGGGTTTCGCCCGGCCGCAGGACGACCACATCGCCATCCACGGTGGGAACGCCGCCCAGCACGTCCAGGTCGAACCAGCCCGCATCGGCGGTCAGCGCTCCCTTGAGCGCAATGCGCGGCAAGCCCGCATCCAGCGACAGCTTGCCGCTGACCATGGCGTAGCGGTCCGAGCGCTGCAGCAGCGGATAACGGTACAGGTCGATGTTCACCAGCCCCTGCGACTCGAACAGGTTCCAGTCGCCGCTGAGCGTCAGGCTCCCGCCTTTGGCATCCGGATTCGTGCCGACCCACTCGGCCGTGCGCCATTCCTTGGGCGTGACCCGCAAGACGGCCGGAAACGAAAGCTTGTCCAGGATCAAGCGGTCGCCCTGCAATCGTGCGGCCAGCGTGCCGTCCAGCAGGCGTATGCCGTCGTCGATGCGCACGACCCGTATCTTGCTGCCCGTGATGGTGCCGCCCGTATCCCAGCTGCCGTCGGGCTTGCTGTTCAACTGCACCCTGGCCTGCACGGCGCCGCCCAGCTCCATCGCATCGTCCAGCAGCAGGCTGGTCCACCCCAGGTCGTCGATATCGGCGTCGACCTTGACCGTCTTGGCGTCTTTCGGATCCAGAAACAGGCCGCCGCCCGGGCTGGCATGCAGCAGCGTCGACGCGCTGGCCGATACCCGGCCCATCTTGGCGGTTGCGACCCTGGCCTCGGCGCTGAGCCGGCTGGCCGCCTCGCCTGCCCGCCTGGCAACCAGATCCACGGCCAGCTCCTGCAAGCCCAGGGGGAAGGCGGGCTCCGCCGGCACCATGACGTCGCCCGACACGCGCGCGATGTGCGCCTGGCCCTCCAGGGCGCCGGCAAAGGCCAGCTTCCAGTCCAGCGACAGCACGATCTCGGCCAAGTCGCTGCCTTCATCCGACTTGATCTTGACTCCGCCGCGCTGCTCCTGCTCCCGGAAAGCGGGGTCCAGTTTCTTGCGCAGATCGGCAATCAGGCGCGGCGAAACCGGCAGATGCGCAATCGCCCCCTGGGTTTCCCAGCGTCCGGCGCCGCCGCGCGATGCCTTGTGGTCCAGCGTGAACAGCGAGCGGGACGACATCAGGAAATCGATGCGGGTATCGCCCACCTGCCATTGCCAGGCCGGCGCGAGCGCCGAAGGCACAAAAGCGATGCGCGCGGGCCTGGCAAGCTTCACGCCCAGGCCCGCATGCTCTGTATCCAGCATGGCCAGGGTGCCGCGCCAGCCTTCCAGGCGGTCTTGGTCTGACGGACCCGGCCCCCAGCCGCCCTCCAGCACCGCATGCGCCGCGACCGGTGCGCTGCCCACCTCTTGGGCCTTGCTGTTGGGCGGCGTGTATTGCGCGTCCAGATCCGCCTTGTGCCTGGCCAATGTGCCCGCCACTTCGCCGCGCAGCCGGACTCCGCCCGGCAGGGCCGGCCAGAATGCAGCCAGTTCAGGCGCGGCCAGGTCCAGCTTGAGCCGGCTGTCCGACGCGCCCAGCGAGCCGTCCGCCTTCAGGTGGTTGCTGCCCAGGCGCAGATCCATGTCCACCGCGGCCAGTTGCAGGCCTGTCCATAAAGGCTGGTCTATCGCGGTTTCGACCTGGACCCGGGCATCGCCTTCAGCTTCGGCCGCGGTCCCGGGTTGGCCTCCCGTCCCGGCTCCGGACGATCCGGGTTCCTGCTCGGCCGCCGGAACAGGCTTTGCCTCGTTCACGATGCGGGCGCTCAAGCGGCCCGACAGCGCTTCCTTGTTCCACGTCGTTCCCTTGGCAAAATCAATGGCTACTTCCGCCGAGCGGACCTGATCGCGATCCAGCAGTTGCACGTCGAACTCGGAGGCCATGCTGACGACAGCCGGCGGAATGACGGGGCCGGCCAAGCGGCCGATATCCAGCTTTTCGGTCTTCAACGTTCCTTGCAGGCGATCGTGCACCGCGCCGTCCAGCACCTCGGACGTCCAGTCCAGCCGGCTTTCAAGCAGGGAACCGTCCGCTAGATGCAAGGCGGCCGTGGCATCCTTCAAGGGGAACGCGGCACGCGGCGCGAGATTCGCATCGACGTCGATGCTCATGCCTTGCCCCGCCCCGCTCACCACCAGTTTCATGGCGTCCAGCGTGCCGGCCAGGGTCGTCTCGATGTCCAGCGTGCAAGCGGCGGCGCCACCCCGATCTCCGTCCTCATTGCCGCCTTCCTGCTCCTTGGCGGCGGCCTTAGCTTCATCACCCGCGGACGGATTCTTGTCCTTCTTGCTTTCCGCCTCCTGGGTCGCGGGCGGCGGAGCGATGTAGCGATGCGCGCACAGGGGCGAGTCGTCCCCCACGCCCACTGCCCTGGTCGCCAGGCGGGCCTGCATGGGCCAGGGGTCCTGCAATGCCTGCAGCACCACCTCGCCGTCAAATCCGGCCTTGAGCATCTCGTGCTCGACCTCCAGGCGCTGCAACACCAGCTGGCCGCCCTTTTCATCCAGCGCAAGCGCCGTGGACAACGAGCCAACCCGCAAGGGGAGCGGCTCTCCGTCCTGTGAAACACGCAGTTCGCCAACCGCAAAGCGGTCAACGGCCACGCGCACCGGCAAGGCGGGCATCTTGAAGGGTTCAGAGGGCGGTTCGGCTTCGGGCCCCGGAAGCAAGTCGGCATCCACCATGTCGGCCGACAGGTCGGCCACATGCAGGCGGCGGTCCAGCAATTCGCGCCACTCGACCCTCAGATGGAAACCGCTCAGCTTCAGCGCCACGGCCTGCGGCACGGTCATGGAAAATTCGCTCACCCGCAAGCCGGTCCAAAGCGTGCCCGACACGCCACGCGCCTGGCCGTCGAACTGCTGGGCGGCGGTGATCAGGGCCCAGCGGGTACCGGGCTGCGTCGCCGCCACCCAGTAGACGAAGCCGCAGACCGCCGCGACCAGCAGCACAAGCGGCGGCACCAGCCACAGCAGAAGACGGCGCAACACAGTAATCAAAACGCAATACCCAGGGAAAAGTGCAGCCGCAGGCGCTTGTCGCGCTGGCCGTAGGCCAGGTCCACGAAAAACGGACCGGCCGGCGTGCGGAAGGCCATGCCTACGCCATAACCCAGCGACATCTTCATCTGCCCGAAAGAGGCCGCCGCATCACCCGCGTCCACAAAGAAGTTCATGCCCAGTTGCTCGGTGAAGTAGTGCGTGTACTCGACGCTGCCCACCGCCAGCGCCGGAGCTCCGATGACGGCATCGCCGCGATGCAGGCCTATGCTTTGGTAGCGGTAGCCGCGGATCGACCGGGCGCCCCCCGTGCGATAGCCGAAGTCCTGCGGCAGGCGATCCGTCTTGGACCATACCTTGCCGACCTCGCCGCGAACGGTCAGGACGTCGCGCCGCCCGACCGGCCACCACTTCTGCACACGCAGGCTGGAACGATAGAAGCGTTCGGCCTTGTCCAGCGTAACGCCGGCGCCAAGGCCGAAGTCGATCAGGTTGCCTTCGCGCGGGTCGTACTTCTTGTCCACGTCGCGCCGCAGCCATTGCCAGGTGCCCACCAGCGTGGGCACCTCGAAACCGGGCGCGCCGCTGATGCGGGTCTTGTCGTGGGCGGCGATCAAGCCCCATTGCGTTTCGTATTCGACCCGACTGTCGCCCGCCGCCTTGCGTTCCTGGCGCCGCTTCCAGCCCAGGCCGGCCCGGGTATTGTCCAGGCCCTCGATGTCCGAGTGCTCATACAGCACGCCCACGCTGTCCTTGTAGCCGCTGGTTGTGGGCGGCAGATGCACGTCGAAGAAAGCACGCTGGCGGTCCTTGTCGACGCCGGCGCCGGTTTCTATCCAGACCGGCTGCCCAAAGACGACATTCTGGCGATACAGGCCCTCGACGCGGACGCCGTGGTCGCTGTCCACGCCCAGGGAAGTGGTCACCCGCCGGGCCGGCGCTTCGGAAACCTGGACGCGCACCGGCAGCTCCACTTCGCCGTCGGGCAGGGTCTTCCTGGCCGACTCGTCCTGATCCAGCGTGACGAAAGCGCCGCGAAAGAAGGACGTGGATTGCAGGGCCTGCTGCCACTCATCCAGCAGATCCTGGTCGTAAGGGTCGCCCGGCGTGTAGCGCACATAGCGGTCGATCAGGCTGGCCGGCACACGCTTGAGCCCGATCACGGTGACCTCGCCCATGGTGACGCGCGGCCCGCTTTCCACCTGGACCGACAAATCGGCCACGGCCTCTTCGGCATTCACCGTGGCCTGCGTCGAGGCCAGCCGCGCAAAATAGAAATCCTTTCGGCTGACGTCGTCGAGCAGGCCCGCCTTGGCCCTGCTCCAGGCCTCGTTCACGAACGGCATGCCCTGCGTCAGCGGCCATTGCTCCTTCAGCGACTGGACGCGCGCAGCGAACTCGGGCCGCTCGATCTGTCCCGTGAAACCCAGCTTGACGCTCGATACGTGGGTGAGTTCGCCAGGCTCGATGGTGATGTCCCAGGCTTCGCCGTCCAGCCCCTCGCTGACCTCCAGCGTGACCGTGGGTGCATAGTAGCCCTGCGTCTGCAGGGCCGATATGGTCGCATCGTGGGCGCGCCGCCGCAGGCGCGAGACTTCGCCGCCATCCTGATCTTCGGCCAGCCGGGTGATGGCCTGGACCGCGCTGTTGATGGATTGCAAAGCCTCAGGGGGAATCCCGCCCGGGTCGATGATGACCTCGGGCGGAGCCGCATGGGCGCTCTGGGCAACACCCCATGCCAGAAACAGGCAAACCGCTCGAGCCCGCATTAAATCAAGTCTTCCTTGCCACGACCGTGGGCATTTTTCCGGACATATCGCGCGGCAGGGCCGCCACATTGGCCGCTATGCCTTGCGCAATATCGTTATAGGCCTTGGCCGCCTCGCCCTTGGGGTCGGCGACCACGGTGGGATTGCCTGAATCGGTCTGGGTTCGTATGTTCAGTTGCAAGGGCAATGCGCCCAGCCAGGGCAAATTGAATTCCGCCGCCATGTTGCGCCCGCCGTTTTCACCAAAAATGGGCTCGGCATGGCCGCAATGGGTGCAAATGTGCACAGACATGTTTTCGACCACGCCCAGCACCGGAACGTTCACTTTCTGGAACATGCGCAAGCCCTTGCGCGCGTCGGCCAGAGCCAGGTCCTGCGGCGTCGTAACGATGACGGCGCCGGTCAGCGGCACCTTCTGCGCCATCGTCAAGGCAATATCGCCGGTTCCGGGCGGCATGTCGACGATCAGGTAGTCCAGGTCGTTCCAGTTGGTCTGGTTCAGCAACTGCGTCAGCGCCTGCGTCACCATCGGGCCGCGCCAGATGGCCGGCGAATCCTCTTCAATAAGAAAACCGATGGAATTGGCTTGCAAGCCATGGCCCACCAGAGGTTCCATGGTCTTGCCGTCCAGGCTCTTGGGCTTGCCCGACAGGCCCAGCATGATGGGTACGCTGGGGCCATAGATGTCGGCATCCAGCAGTCCCACCCGGGCGCCCTGGTTCAGCAGCGCCAGGGCGATGTTCACGGCGGTCGTGCTTTTGCCCACGCCGCCCTTGCCCGACGCCACGGCGATGATGTTGCGCACATTGGGCAAGGGCCTCAGGCCCGGCTGTACGGCATGGGTCTGTATGGCGGTCTTCGCGTCCAGCGATTTCAAGTTCAAGCCCAATGCCGCCAAAGCGGTTTCAATCCGTTTCTTCAATTCCGTCAGCCCATTGTGCGATGGATAACCAAGGGGTACAGTGATATCTATATCCGCTCCATTCAACTGTATTTCACAGTTTTTCGCCGTAACGGCAAGCTTCTTCTTGGTGTGGGGGTCCATCACTTCGGATAGCGCACCCAGTATTTGTTCAGGATTTAAGCTCATGACTATAGGCCTTGCTTGAAATAAGTACACCGAAGCCTCAAGAATAGCGGATAGAAGAATTAATTTTCCCCAAACGAACGCTCGGATTGGGGGAATTATTTTCCCCTGACGGGGTCTACGTAATCAATATGAATACATTTAATCAAATTCTCCGCGGTATCTTGTTTCTGGTGCTGGCCGTTTTCGGCATGGCCATGGCATTCATATTCATGATTTCCACCGCAATCGCCGTCGCCATCCTGTACGTCGTGGCGCGCATCAAGGGCCGCCCCTTCGGCGTGAAGGCATACTGGGACGAGCGCCGTCGGCCCGATTCGGCCAAAAACGTCTTCAAAAACAAGGACGTGACCGACATCGAGATGCGCGAAATCCCCTAAGGGACAAAGCGGGCGCCCATCATACCCAGCGCACGCCCGCCCGATGGCGTTCGCACACCAAACTTAACAATTCATCACCAATCCGCAGAATCGGATGCATGTCCGGAGCCGAAATCGGGTCATGGGCGGCCGCGCCTTGCCCGCCTGCTATGCTTGCGTGTTCAGCATGATCCGGGGGAAAGCCCTAAAATTGGCAGTTCCCCGCTTTTTCTCAATCTTTTCATAGACATCTTCCGACATGCCTCGCACGCTATTCGTAACCACTGCCCTGCCTTACGCCAACGGTTCCTTCCATATCGGCCACATCATGGAATACATCCAGGCCGACATCTGGGTGCGTTCGATGCGAATGTCGGGGCACACGGTGCATTTCGTGGGCGCGGACGATGCCCATGGGGCGCCCATCATGCTCAAGGCGGAAAGCGAAGGCATCACGCCGCAGGCCCTGGTGGCCCGCTATGCCGGCGAGCGCCCCCAGTACCTCAATGGCTTCCACATCGAGTTCGACCATTGGCACTCCACCGATTCGGCCGAAAACATCGCGCTGTCGCAGGACATCTACCGGCGCCTTAAAACGGCCGGCTTCATCGACACGCGCACCATCGAGCAGTTCTACGACCCTGTAAAGGGCATGTTCCTGCCCGATCGCTACATCAAGGGCGAGTGCCCGCGCTGCCATGCCAAAGATCAGTACGGCGACTCCTGCGAAGTTTGCGGGGCCGTGTACGCGCCCACCGAGCTCATCGATCCGTATTCCACGCTGACCAAAGCGACGCCGGTGCTGAAGTCGTCCGAACACTTCTTTTTCAAGCTGTCCGACCCGCGCTGCGTCGAGTTCCTGCAAGCCTGGACCACCGGCAGCAATGCCAGCGGCAATAAGCGCCTGCAAGCCGAAGTGCTGGCCAAGACCCGCGAATGGCTGGGGACGGGCAGCGACGACGGCGAAGCCAAGCTGGCCGACTGGGACATCTCGCGCGACGAACCCTATTTCGGCATTCCCATTCCGGACGCCCCCGGCAAATACTTCTATGTCTGGCTGGATGCGCCGGTGGGCTACCTGGCCTCACTGAAAGCCTATTGCGACAAGCAGGGCCTGGATTTCGATGCCCTGACCGCGCCCGACAGCAGCACCGAACAAGTGCATTTCATCGGCAAGGACATCGTGTATTTCCACGCCCTGTTCTGGCCCGCCATGCTGAAGTTCTCGGGCAGGAAGACGCCCGACGGCCTGCACGTGCACGGCTTCATCACCGTCAGCGGCGAGAAAATGTCCAAAAGCCGCGGCACCGGCATCTCGCCGCTGCGCTACCTGGAACTCGGCATGAATGCCGAATGGATGCGCTATTACATCGCGGCCAAGCTGAACTCCCACGTCGAAGACGTGGACTTCAATCCCGACGACTTCATCGCACGCGTCAACAGCGACCTGGTCGGCAAGTACGTGAACATCGCCAGCCGCGCCGCCAATTTCATCAGCAAGCATTTCGACGGCCAACTGGCCTACCTGGGCGACACCCAGGTCCTGCAAGACGAACTGGCGCAAGTGGCGGAAACGGTGCGCGCCGATTTCGAACTGCGCGAGTACGGCCGCGCCATACGCCGCATCATGGCCCATGCCGACCAGATCAATCAGGCCTTCGACGCCGCCCAGCCCTGGGTCATGGCCAAAGGCATCGCCACCGCCGGCGACGAACAGAAAGCCGGGCTGCAGAATGTGTGTTCCCGCGCCCTGGCCGGCTTCAAGGCCTTGTCGGTCATGTTGACCCCTGTGCTGCCGGAACTTGCCGATAAAGTCGCGCGCGACCTGTTCGGCGCAACGGACGCCTTCCGCTGGCCCGACGCCGGCCAGCTGCCCGCGCAGATCGCCCCCTTCAAGCACCTGATGCAGCGCGTCGAGCCCAAGATGCTGGACGATCTTTTCGAGCCGCCCGCCGAGCCCGTACCCACGCCTGGCGGCGAAGCCATCGCCGAAACCATAGACATCAAGGATTTCGCCAAGGTCGACCTGCGCATCGCCCGCATCGTCCACTGCGAAGCCGTCGACGGCTCCGACAAGCTGCTGCGCCTGACCCTGGATGTGGGCGAAGGCCGCCACCGCCAGGTGTTCTCCGGCATCAAGGCGTCGTACCAGCCGGCCGACCTGATCGACAAGCTGACCGTATTGGTCGCCAATCTGGCTCCCCGAAAAATGCGCTTCGGCGTATCCGAGGGCATGGTGCTGGCCGCCAGCCACAACGACGAGAAAGCCGATCCCGGCATCTATATTCTCGAGCCCTGGCCGGGCGCACAGCCCGGCATGCGCATCAGTTAGCCATGAGTCCGCACTTTGCCCCCGATCGCCAGATCGCCGGGCACCGCAGCACCCTGGTGAGCGTCGCGGTCAACATCGCGCTCACCGCCATCCAGCTGGTCGTCGGGCTGTTCGCGCATTCGCAGGCCCTGGTCGCCGACGCCATTCATTCGCTGTCCGACCTGGTGTCCGATGGCGTCGTCCTGGTCGCCAACAAGCACAGCCAGAAGGCGCCCGATGCCGATCACCCCTACGGCCACAGGCGCTTCGAGACGGCCGCCTCGCTCATCATCGGCGCCCTGCTGCTGTCGGTGGGCATAGGCATGCTGTGGAGCAGCTTCGTCAAGCTGCAAAGCCCGCAAGCCATTCCCGAAGTGCACAGCGCCGCGCTGGCCGTCGCCCTGCTGGCCCTGGCTTCCAAGGAGTTGCTGTTCCGCTACATGCTGCGCGTCGCCAAGCGGGTGCGCTCGTCCATGCTGGTCGCCAATGCCTGGCATGCCCGCTCGGACGCCGCCTCCTCCCTGGTGGTGGCGCTGGGCATCCTGGCCAACCTGGGCGGCTTCCACCTGGCCGATCCGCTGGCGGCGCTGGTGGTGGGGCTGATGATCATACGCATGGGCTGGCGGTTTTTCTTCAGGTCCTTCAACGACCTGATGGATTCGGCCGTGGACGATGAAACCGAGGGACGGATACGCGGTTACCTGTTATCGACCCCCGGCGTGCACGGCATACACGGACTGAAGACCCGCAAGCTGGGCGACATGATCTGGGTGGAGGTCGACCTGGAAATGGACGGCGACCTGACCATCACCCAGGGTCACGCCATTGCCACGGAGGCGCGCAAGCGGGTCATGCAGAACGAGCCCGTGCTGGACGTGATGACGCACTTCGATCCGGTGCATATGCCGGCGGGAAGGAGCGGCGAGAGTAGCTGAGGTCACCAACGGCCAGCCAGCAGCGTTAAGCCAAGCTGCGCACCTTGGCTTCCAGTTCCAGCTTCAAGCCTTCGGGCAGCGGCATCTGGCGAGCGAGTTCATCCAGATAGGCGCGCTCCATATAGCTTTGCTCGTCGATGACCAGCAGGCTGGCCAGGTACACCTCGGCGGCCTGCTCCGGCGTTGTCGCCAATGCCGCGGTTTCCATGGGATCGGCCGGCTTGGCCAATTGCGCGTCGAACCAGGCTCGGTCGGCGGCGTGATTGCTTGCCTTGGCAATTTCCGCATCCAGCAACTGGCGCTCTTCGGCGCCTATGTGCCCATCCGCCTTGGCGGCGGCGATCATCGCCGCCAGAATGATGCGGCTGTGCTCTTCGAGTTGGCTGGCGGGTATCGCCGCCGGCGCCGGAATCGGTTGCGGCGCAATTTGCGCCGGGTTGGAAACCGCCGCCTGCTCGGCCGACTTCTGCTGCCAGTCCTGGTAGGTCTTGAGCGCCAGGGCGCCCAGCGCCGCAGCGCCGCCGTATGCGGCCACGCTGCCGCCCATCTTGCGGAACTTCTTGTTGCCCAGGAGCAGCCCCAAAGCACCGCCGGCCAGCGCGCCGCCGCCAAAGCCGCCCAACGTCGAGCCCAGGCCCGGCGCCGCCTGGTTCACCTTGCTGCCGGCATCCTGCGCCAGGCTTTGGCCGGATTGAAGAACTTGCTGCAACAGCTGCTGTATGGACATATCGGTTTACCTGTTTTGAAGTAAAAGGAACGCCACGGCATGCCGCCGGCATTCAAGAGATCTATTGTTGACCCGATTTCAGACGGCAGGTTCCCGAAGAATTGCACATTCCGGTCAGGGCGATTGCTTTAAATGGATCGAGGCAAGGGCCGGCGAAAATGCGGATCGTCCACGCCCATCACCTATCGCAGCCATCAATCTCGCGAAAAGGGCCTGCCGGCAAAATCAACAGTGACCAGATTGCCATCAAGCTGGCCCATGCCGGGCGAGTTCAAGGGCATGCCGGGCGCTGAAACACCCTTGACGGACGAATCCGCCAGCAGCTTGCGCACCGCATTGGCCGGCACATGGCCTTCGATCACCTGCCCGGTGCCCTCCACCACGCCGGTATGGCAAGAACTTAAATTCATCGGCACGCCCAGCTTCTGCTTGACCGTGGCCATATCGGCGGTTTTTATGGCTTTGACTTCAAAGCCCGCATCGCGCATGTGCTGTACCCAGCCGGAACAGCATCCGCAGTTGGGGTCCTGGTAGACAGTGATGGCGCTATCCGCCGCATGGGCGACGGTCGCCGCGGCCGCCAGGGCCGCCATGGTGAGCCAGGTTTTCACGATAGAACTCCAGATTCGTTTCAAGGAAATTTACTTCAAGACATCAACAGCTGTCTTCCGTTGGGAGGGATGTACGCGTATTGCACATAAATGGCATCGCCTCTTGTATCTCGTGCAACGATGTCCAGGCGTGCGCCAACCGTTCCCTTTGGCAATTTCAGCGCCTGCGTAACGAAAGCCGGAAGAGGCTGGACGCTCATTTGCTCTGTGTACGAGGCCGTCCGCTGGCGGTACCTTCGGAACAAAAGGTCCTTGAAACTGACACCGTTCAGCTTTGCCGTGTCGATGGACGTCAACTCGGGAAAGCGGATGGTGCAGAAGAAGATGCGCACATATAGAGAGAACTCGTTGTTGATGGAAAACTCACGGTCTATGCAGACAATTTCGCCGCTATCGAGAAAAGCATCCCAAGGACCCGCTTCCTTCACGATGAAGCGCTTCAGCACCGTGGTGTAGATCGGCAAGATTCCATCGCCGGCATCGTCGACGAAGCGGAAGTGCTGGAAGGGCCCGCCCAAAGGATGAGACTGTTTCGCGACAAAGGTTCCAGAACCATGGCGCCGAACGAGAATGCCTTCATCGACCAGCATGCGCAACGCCCGCTGCACCGTACCCAGGCTGAAGCCCGAAGCCTGCACCAGCACATCTTCAGCGGGCAACTGCTCTTCCGCCTTCCACCGCCCCGCCGCTATCTCTTCCGCCAGGGCGTTCTTCAACTGCAAATACCTTGGCAAGCCTTCGGGACCAGCCAAGCGGATATCGGGTAGCGAGCGGGAGGGTCTTATTGTCATGGCGATAGTTTATCTCCAGGTCGGAATGACTGTTGCATAAAAAAAATCGGCTTTGGCCTTGACAAGCATACGAAGTCAGACGACACTAAAGTCCTACACAGGACTATAAGTGTTTATAAAGGTGTTGGCCACAACATGATCATTGAAGAACGCATCTATACCTGCCTCTGCGGCAAGGCGGCGCAGTATGTCAAGGCTTACCAGAACGAGGGCCTGGCCATCCAGCGGCCCATTCTTGGCCACCTGGTGGGCTACTTCCTGTCTGAGATGGGGACCCTTAATCAGGTGGTGCACATGTGGGCGTACGAGGACCTTGCCGACCGGGCGCGCCGCCGCGCGATACTGCTGGCCAATCCCGACTGGAAGTCTTATGCGGCGAAGGTCCAGCCCTTCGTCCTGACGCAAGAAAACAAAATACTGCTGCCCGCCGAGTTTTCTCCATGGGCCGACGGCCCCGCCTACAGTGGGACGGAGGGAGTGCAGCCATGAAAGTTCTATGCACAGAAACAATGTCCGTTGCAGCCATGGAGCAATTGAAGAAGGTGGCCGAGGTGGTCATATTGAAGGACCGCAGCGCCAGCGGCTATCGCTCCGCCATCGCGGACGCGGACTTCCTTGTGGTGCGCAATAAGCTGCCCGACGATATCTTCCAGCATGCCGCCCGGCTTCGAGGCGTGGTCAGGCACGGTACCGGCCTGGACCTGATTCCGGTAGACGCCGCCACAGCCTTGGGCATACCTGTTGCCAATGTCCCGGGCGCCAACGCGCAGGCGGTTGTGGAATATTACGTTTCGGCCATGCTCGCCTTTGCCCGGCCTCTGGCGCGCATGGAAGCCACAATCCGAGCTCAAGGGTGGGATGCCGGACGCGCGCTCACCTCGATGGCCACACAGTTGTCGGGAAAGACGCTGGGCGTCGTTGGCGTCGGCACAATCGGCCAGGGACTGGCACAAGCCTGCATCGCCGGATTCGGCATGCAAGTGCTCGGTTTGCAAAGGGCCGGCATCGCCCTGCCCGACAATGTGCGGGCGGCATCGCTCACAGACTTGCTGGCGAACAGCGACTATGTGGCGCTGTGCTGCCCATTAACGGATGAAACGCGGGGCATGATCGGCGCGAAAGAACTGCAAGGCATGAAGAAGGACGCAGTCTTGTTGAACGCGGCCCGAGGCGCCATCGTGAACGAGCGGGCCCTGGTCGACGCCCTGCGGGAAAAACGGATACGGGGAGCGGCGCTGGATGTATATGCGAGCCAGCCGCTGGATCGGGGTCATGCCTTCTTCGAGTTGGACAACGTCCTGCTCACGCCGCATGTCGCCGGGGTTACGGCCGAAAGCTTCAACGACATGAGCTCAGGCACCGTCAAGCAGCTTCTCCAGATGATGGCAGGCGAGCGCCCCGAATATCTCGTGAATCCAGAAGCCTGGCCTGGCCGCTGCGCGCTGCGAGGAGGCCGAGCATGAGCAAGACAGACCTGGATATCGTCGAACTGCGGGCCATTGCGTCATCAGTGCCCGTACGCGATGGCGTCACGCTGGGCATCGGCCGAGCCGTCAAGCGCGACTGCGTGATCATCAAGATCGTCACACGAGGCGGGCTGGTGGGCTGGGGAGAGTCCCACCACGGCCGCTGCCCCGGTGCGATCGCCCACCTGGTAAACACCACCTTGCAGCAATTGCTGCTGGGCATGCCCGCCGATGAAGTCAACCACATCTGGGACAAGGTCTACGTAAAGCAAATGGCCAGCCATGGCATGGGCACGGCCGCCGCCCTGGCGTTCAGCGGCATCGACCAGGCGCTATGGGACATCCGGGGCCAGGCGGTCGGCTGGCCCGTCTATCGCCTGCTGGGCGGATCCCGCAAGCCCATCCCCGCCTATGCCGGCGGCATTTCCCTGGGCTTCCAGGCGCCGGACATCCTGGTGAACGAAGTCCATGCCTTGCGGGAACAGGGCTATAGGGCGATCAAGCTTCGCCTGGGCGACACGGCGGCGCTGGACATCGAGCGGCTTCAAGCCGTACGCAAAGCGTTCGGCGACGAGCTGGGCATCATGGCCGACGCCAACACGGCCTACTCGCTGGCCGACGTGCACAATGTGGCTTCCGCGCTGCGGGAATGCAAGGTTATCTGGCTGGAAGAGCCGTTCTCGCCCCATGATTATCGCAGCTACGCCACCGCCGCGGCCCTGCTGGGGACGACGCCCCTGGCAGCCGGCGAGAACCACTACACGCGCTACGAGTTCGCCCGATTGATCGAGGACAAGGCGGTTGGCATTCTTCAGCCCGACGCGTCCAAGGCCGGCGGCATTACCGAACTGATGCGCATCGCGGCACTGGGCTCGGCCTGGCGGCTTCCCTTGTGCCCGCATACCTGCGCAACGGGACTGAATATGGCCTCCAGCATTCATGTACTGGCCTCCATCGATAACGGGGGCTATTTCGAAGCCGACACCGCCAAAGAGAATTTGTTTCGTGACCGCCTGACACGGCGCGCGGACAGTCTCGATGAAAACGGCTGCGTAAGCCCATCGGACGAACCGGGGCTGGGCGTAGCCGTCGACGAAGAGTTTCTTCGCGCCCATCCCGTCATCGAAGGCCCGGCCTACGTTTGACAAACCTCTTCACCCTACAACAATCAAAGGACACCATGAAAATAATCGATGTCACCCTGACACTGTTTGCCTGGGACGATATTCCGCCAACCAGCTATGCGGCGCACACAGGCAAGTTCGCCGGCTCCAGCAAACTGGGGCTGCTGAAAATCGAAACCGACGAAGGAATCACGGGCCACAGCTTCCTGGGTTCCGCGTATTACGGCGCGGACCTGGACGGCCCCAACCTGATCAAGTACCTGAAGCCCATCCTGATGGGGCAGAATCCGCTGGACCGCGAGCGCCTGTACCACGCACTGTGGCGCAGGGCCAGGACCACGACCGTCCGCACCGTCGGCGCCTGCGATGTCGCGCTTTGGGACATCTGCGGCAAGGTGGCCGGCCTGCCCATCCATCGGCTGCTGGGCTCCTACCGGGACCGCGTCAAGGCGTATGCAAGCTCGATGATACTGGACAGCCCGCAGGAATATGCCGAAGAGGCGCTGCACTACCAGTCGCTGAACTGGGCGGCCTACAAGATCCATCCCCCGCACCCCTGGCAGGAAGACATCAAGGTTTGCGAAGCCGTCCGCAAAGCGGTGGGAGACGATTACCTGGTGATGCTGGATGCCGCATGGAGCTACCAGTATCCCGAAGCGGTGCGAGTGGGCCGCGCATTGCAGGATCTGAACTACTACTGGTACGAGGATCCTTTGCACGATGCCGACATCTACAACTATGTAAAGCTCAAGCAGCAACTGCATATTCCCATCATGGCCACCGAATTCCCGGCCGTCGGGCTCGATTCCTACGCCCCCTGGGTGCTGCAGCAAGCGACCGACTTCCTGCGAGGCGACGTGGCGCTGAAAGGCGGCATCACCACCATGATGAAGACCGCCCACCTGGCTGAATCCTTCCGGATGAACTACGAAGTCCACCATGGTGGAAACTCCCTGAACAACGTTGCCGGCCTGCACGTGATCATGGCGCTGAAGAATACCGAGTTCTTCGAAGTGCTCCTGCCCGACGGCGCCCAGAAGTACGGCCTGGCTGAAGACATCCATGCCGACGCCGACGGCTACGTCTATGCGCCGACGGATCCGGGCCTGGGCGCAAAAATCGATTTCGATCTGATCCAGAGGAAAACGGTGGCCGTACTTTCATAGGCGCGCCGCCCATTCCCATAACTTATAAAGGAAGAGACATGTCCCACTTACGAACCACCTTTTTCACGCTGCTCGTTGCGGCCTCCGCAGCTTGCAGCACCCTGGCCCACGCCGCCTACCCGGAGCGCAGCGTCAATGTCGTCGTGCCGTTCTCGGCCGGCGGCAGCACCGACATCGTGGCGCGCATCCTGGCCAACGGACTTTCCAAGGAGTTCAAGCAGCCGGTCGTCGTGGAAAACAAACCCGGCGCCAGCGGGAATATCGCGGGAGACTACGTTGCCCGATCGAAGCCCGACGGCTACACCCTGTTCGTGGGAACCAGCACATCCATCGCCAATATCTCATTGTTCAAGAGCCTGCCGTTCGATATCCTGAAGGACTTCATTCCGGTATCGCAGATCGTTCATACGCCGTTGGTGCTCATCGTCAACAATGACCTGCCGGTGAACGATGTGGCCGGCTTGATCGAATTGGCAAAGAAGAAGCCCGGCGAACTGAACTACGGCTCTGGCGGCTCGGGAACCTCGCAGCACCTGGGCGGCGTCATGTTCACGACCATGGCCAATGTCGAGATGACGCACATACCCTACAAGGGCGCCGCTCCAGCCGTCACAGATTTGATTGGCGGCAGCATACAGGTCATGTTCGCCCCTTTGATCGATGCACTGGGTTACATACGCAGCGGAAAAGTGAAAGCACTGGGCTTGACCACCGACAAGCCAGCTCCTCAGATTCCGGACGTACCACTCATCTCCAAGACGCTGCCCGGCTTCAACGTGGCCACCTGGAATGCGATCTTCGTTCCGGCCGGCACCCCGGCACCCGTCGTGGATACACTCTCGCGCGGCATCTCCACCGTGATGAGCAGCCCGGAGGTGCGCAAAACCATTGAGGACCAGGGCTCTGAAGCCGTGGGCAGCAGCCCGGCGGATTTCAAGAAGTTCCTGGATAAGGAAGTCATACTGTGGAAGGGGCTGGTGGAGTCTTCTGGCGCAACGCCTAATTGAGCGGGTTGAAAACCCGCAGTAGCAGGCCACGCCATGCCACCCTCGAATTCGCCCCCGCGATTGTCTTATCACGCGCGGGGCGAATTCGCCGCAAGGCTATCTGATTTATGGGGACGACCAATTCTCTGGCGCGCGCGACTGCAGGCGCGAGCCCGATCCGTGACAGCGCGAAAATCGACGAGGCGACACCGCAAACGCTAGCACTCGTTTGCGTTCACAACTTCCAATGTGGATATCTTTCTCGCATCGGCAGCGATGCGTTCGGCCAACAAACTGATAGCTTGCTGCTGGGCTTGGACCAACTCCACATAGCCACCCGGGGCTGAAAGGCTGAACTGGGCGCCGCAGGTCAAACCACCTTCTTTTGCCTTACCGACGACACTCAGACTCCAGTCCGCACTCAGATGGACCTTCGTGCCCAACCAAGCATCGAACCGACGCACTTGTAGCTTGACTCGCACTACCGGTGCCCGGACTGACCCCGTCAGCCCTGCGATATCCTTTGTCCCGAGTTGTTGAGTCAATGCCGCAGATAGTGCTTGACGGATTTCATCGTCCAGCATCGATGCCCAACGCTCGGTTTCAAGCACCGACACACCGTTGTCACCATGACGTACTACGAGCTGGGGACGATCGAGCTGCTCCGGAACACCAACTGGCAGGACCTCAATCAAGAAGGGCACCCGTTGCCCCGGGAAAGCAGCCTCTGATGGAGGAGCCACCAAGGTGTGATAGTGGATCGGTGCCGATGCGCAAGCACCTAGTATCAATGTAGTGACCAGTAGTATGGCCGCTTGAGAGAAGCGAAACATCAATTTGATTCCCCGAAAGTCACAGAAGAAATCTGATAAAACATCTAAGGCAAACCACGCAGCAAGGCCTCAGGGTTGCGGCCGAGCATATCGGTCAGTGTGCGCAACGAACGTGAAGTACGTTGCACCTCGAGCAGCGTTTCGCCCAGACTCTGCTGCGTTGGGGAGTCTTCGGATAGCCAATACTCCATTCCTCGCAGGGTGTCTCGAGTCTGTTTGAGCGTCTTGGATGCCTCGGGCAGAACCTGGCCATTTATCTGACGCAGTGTCGTCTCGAGATTCAAGAGCGACGCATCAAGCCTTTTGCCCATCGACTCAAGCGGCATTTTGTCTATTTTGTCCAGAATGCTGGCCACTCTATCTCCAATTTGGTCGTAACTACTGGGAATTGTGGGTAATGTCAGGGGCATTGCTTCCGCATCAAACGCAACCTTGGGCGCATCCGGTATGAAATCGAGTGCGATATAGCGTTGCCCCGTCAACAAATTCCCGGGCCTGACCTGCGCTCGCAAGCCACGCTCAACAAGGCTGCCCAGGAACTGCGAGTGCGGTGCGGCGCTTTGCCCCTGAATATCGCCGGCATCAGGCAATTTTCTCAGCACCCGCCCAAGCCGTTGCGGATACACCGCGATATTGACGATCGTTGGAAAGCGCTCGCTGTCCGGATCGTAATCAAGATCAAGCGAAACGACACGCCCGAAATCCATTCCTGAGAACTGTACTGGTGCGCCTACCGAAAGACCGGGTAGCGACTGGTCGAATTTCAACTGGATGTATGAGGGGGGCCCTTCTGGCGGGGCAAATGCCGTCTCCTGATCTTTGGCCAGTACAAATTCAGCCTGCTCAGGCGCAGGAGTGCCTCGGTCATGCTTGGGTGAATCGAATGTAATCCCTCCGGCCAGGATGGTGTCAAGGGACTGCGTCTTGAGCCTGAAGCCCTCCGCATTAACCGATAGATCCACGCCACTCGCTTGCCAGAACCGGCTACTCGTCGTGACGAGGTTCTCATAGGGTGAGTCAACGAATACCCTGATATCAATACCGTCGCCTCCATCACTCAATTTATATGCGGATATTCGACCGACTTGAATCCTTCTGTAGTAAACCGGAGATCCGATGTCCAACGATCCCAGGTCTTTCGTATGCAGAAGAAATGATCTTCCCGGCATCCCCGTGATCACGGCAGGCGGGTCTTCGAGGCCAACAAACGAAGTCGTCATCTTGCCAGATTTTGCACTATCCACCGCGATGTACGCGCCGGACAGCAACGTATCGATTCCAGACACGCCATGCATACCAATACGAGGCCGGACCACCCAGAACCGGGTACCTTCGTGCGTCAAGCTATAAGCACTTTTGACTAATGACACGTGGACGACTACGTGCGTGCCATCGCTGCTCAGATCAATTGAGGACACCGTGCCAATGGTGACGTCCTTGTACTTGACTGCGGTTTTCCCGGCCGTCAGACCTTCGGCTGTCTGAAAGGTAATAGCAATCCTTGGCCCTTCCGACAACCATGTATGCATCAGCATAGCCAAGCCAATTAGCACTGCCGTGGCAGGCACCAGCCAAATAAGCGACGGGCGGCTGCGGCGAGGCGTTATACGAAGCTCATGCGGCTCGGATGCGAGATTCGGTCCATCATTCATTCTTCATCATCCCAAATCAGACGGGGGTCAAAACTCATGGCGGACAGCATCGTGAGAATCACTACCGCACCAAAAAAAAGGATCCCCACGCGCGGCTCTATGGTAGCCAGCTCACGAAATTTCACTAATGCCACTACCACGGCGACGACCAGAACGTCGAGCATGGACCAATAACCTATGTGCTCGATCATTCGATACAATCGGGCCCGCTCCAGTCTGGCCCAGCGACTACGTTTACGCGCAGTGATCAGCAACGTGGCAAGTATTAGAAATTTCGCGCACGGCACTGCTATGCTGGCAATAAAAATCACCAGAGCGATCCCGTAAGACCCGCTATTCCAGAAACTGACGACACCGTCCGTGATGGTGCTTTCGATACCATTTCCAAAAAAACTGGTGTACATGACTGGCAATATATTCGCAGGAATGTAGAGAATCACTCCTGCTATCAAGAAGGCCCAGGTTCGGACAATGCTATTGGGAAGGCGTCGGTGCACGGCTGCCGCACAGCGGGGGCATCGTACGGCTTTGCCAGGCTCTTCAGCAGGTTGGAAAACGAGATCACAAATATGACAACGGATCATTCCCAACTGATCAGCTCGGGGCGGCAGGGATTTCATACGCGTGCCGTCGTACGCTGGCGACTATACTCGTCTATATCCCACAAAGAGGATAAATCGCGTTTCGAGACAATAGTAATTAAAATCATTGATGCCGCCATGGCCCAGATACCAGCCCCGAGGACAATGTCTGCCAGCTTGGATAGCTTTATCGCCGCAATCAAAATTCCGAGGAGCCCGACTTCGACCATGCTCCAAGGACGCAGGATGCCCAATATGCGCATCACATATACGAAGCCAGGGGCACGCCGACCAACGCGGGAATACGCAAGCACCCATCCGAGCAGGGAAATCTGCAGGAACGGCACCAGAATAATGAAAAGGGCAGCCGGCACGGCAAGGGGAACAGTGAGGCCCTGTGCCAACGCACTTGCCGCTTGCCAAAGCGTAGTTTCGTTATGTATTCCCTGTAGATTTATCTGCAGTACTGGGTAGCTGTTCGCAATCAGGAACATGACTCCAGCGGCGATCGTCAGGGCCAGCCACCCATCAGCACTCAAGCGACATCCACGGCGGAGCTCAAACGCGCATCTCTCGCAGCGCGCGACTCCTTCGTCCAACGACGTCGGGCGACGGTAGATGCTGTCGCAATATTCGCAAATCATCAAGTCTGCAGAACCTTGCCTACACATGACCCGACCCGCCACCCTGCAAAGTGACTATTTCAAGGACGCCGTTAATCAAAAACTGCACTCCCATGCATACCAACAGAAAACCCATCACTCGCGACAAAGCTTCCACGCCACCATGACCAAGCAATCTTACAAGTACCGTAGAGGAACTCAGGCAAACCCAGAATAACAATCCGAGTAGAGAAAAAACAATAATGGGAGCGACGCTCAATACCCACTCTGAAGCGTCCGGATTGATGACGCCCTTAGTGGAAGCAGCTGCGCTAATAATCAGCGCGATCGTGCCCGGCCCTGCTGTTCCAGGCAGAGCCAGTGGAACAAACGCGATATTTGGCGTCTGTTTCCGATCAAGCGCCTTTTCCACTTTATCTGCCTCAGGGATATCTTCTACTCCCGACGAAGGAAACAGCATATTGAAACCAATGCCGGTCACTATCAGGCCTCCAGCGATTCGCAAGCCGGGAACGGAAATTCCAAAGGTGTGCATGATCCAAACCCCCGCGTAGTAGGCGACCAACATAATGCCAACGACATAACAGGCGGCCTGCCTGATTTGGCGTTGACGCTCATCGTGGGGAATTCTCTCACCCAGAGATAGCAACAACGTCATGGAAGTCAGTGGATTCGCCAATGGCAACAGTACGACAAGGCCGAGCGTGACCAGTCGCCCCAACTCAATCAAATCATTCATCATTAGTCCGCTGAATGCCCCGTTGCTTACAGTCATCGATCATGGAACGGGCGTCTGTTTTTCACTCAATACCTATTGCTGCATACGCGATCCAAATAAGTGGGTCATTCCGAATTGGCGCGAGACCCAAGCACGGTTAATGGAAAGCCTACAGCGATCATTACGTCGGATGACCAGATTGAAAATTGTATCGCCGCGAGCCTGACGGAGAAGCGATTTTGTTCCATATTTACCGACGATTTATCCCATCTGGGTATTGTTTGGAGACACTGGGCCATCGTTCCTCGTGGTCGGAGCCCCTGCGGTCTTTTCTATACCAAGGGGAATGCAGCGAACAAGCCAACACATGTCGCAACGGGACAAATTGGCAATTCATTTGGGACACTGACAATCTTCCCTTTCGAGAGGCTCCAGCTAGAATAGTGCTGGTTCGCAGAGTGCCAAGAACGTGAAAGCCTACCTCTGAAAAATGCATTTTTCCGCAAAGATACAGGCTGCAGCTTTATGGGTCCCAACTTCAGCCGTTCTGATAATTTTCACCAATCTTTATATGAAACGCCAAAACTGTTGCAGTGCCTCGGCAGCGCTGGCTGAACATAGCTGCACTTTGATACGGTCGCCTGGAGGTTACAGATCGATTCTTTTATTTCTAGTCATGGAGCTCCAGTGTTTAACCACCTTGGCATGGAAGAACTGAATTTTTGGTGGATCCGATGTGTTTCTTAAAAATGGAAAATCGATGAAAAATAATTTTGCGTCTGGATTTATTGCGGCGTTTATGATCAGCAGCCTCACCCTCGCCGGCTGCACTGCCACCCCTAACAAGCCGGATACTCCGTCAGTCAACGTGTCAAAGAGCAAAGCCATCGACGCAAGCGTCGACGTCACTCTCAGTCGCATGTATTCCACGATTAAGGGTTCACGTGAGCTTGTCTCGAAATCCCGCGGCCTGCTCATCTTCCCGGACGTGATTCAAGCGGGTCTGATTGTCGGAGGCCAGTCCGGTAATGGGGCGTTGCGGGTAAATGGGCGCACAGTGAGCTACTACAATTTGTCGTCTCTATCGGTCGGTTTACAGGCAGGTGCCCAATCGAAAGCCATCGTATTCCTGTTCATGACAAAAGATGCGCTGGACGAATTCCACAACTCCAAAGGCTGGACTGCCGGCGCGGACGCATCGGTCGCTCTCGTCAAGATCGGCGAAAATGGCGTGATCGACACGACGACGGCCACCGCTCCTGTCCAGGTGATCGTGTTGACCAACGCCGGACTAATGGGCGATGTGTCCATCAATGGGACGAAAGTCACGAAGCTGGATCTTTGACACGAATCCTAGTTTCAATGGAGTCTGAGCAAATAATCGATGGAACCTGGCGCAACGCGTCGATACGGTCGTTAACGGAAGTTTTCCTGGTCGGAGTTATCGCGGCGCTGCCGACGTTGCCAAAAAGGCTGATCGGACCAACGAGGTTGGACACGATAGTAATAATCTCGTTGTGATATGTATGTTTGCCAAAGTTGCAGTTGCTGCTCAGCGTATTCGTGGATATGAGTATTGCGGCTGTCCAATGCCGACGTACCTGGCGGACAGTCTGTCAATGCATAGTGAACCATGTGTCCAGCGTGGCTACCCGTTCTGAGTGCCTTGTCGATGCCTTGCGACGACAGGGGATCATACGCTTGCGCCGCATCGCCCACCGCCATCCAGGCTTCACCGCAGAAATCCTGTAATCGCTGGCTGTTGGCGGGCGCCCCTCGAATTTCCCCACAAGGGTGAAAGCCCCTGTCATGGAGCAATGGCCTAATAAACGTCGAATCGTTCAACAACTGATCGAAGCCTTGAGAGCGCGCGGCCATTCTCGCTGCAGGCAGGTCCTTGTCGGAAAGAAAGATTACCAGCCGCCTGGTTTGGTCCCGTTCAGCGCCCGGCAAGCGATTGCTATACCACCAGCCGTGCGGCATGGCCTCAATCCGTGTATAGCGGTCATCATCTTTATTGGTACTGGAGTACCATTGCGCGTAGGCAAATAGCTGATCATGATGTTGAATGATCGGGACACCTAGCGCTCTGGCCACGACCGCCCGCCGACCGGAACAGTCAACCAGATAACGGGCGCGATATTGCCGCGCCTGCATACCTGACGTTAAGGTCACTTGCCAATTTGAGAAGCCGTCCGCGATCCTCGCGCAGCTCTCGAAGCGAGCACCTTTGAGCAACGTTGCACCGGCCGCGACCGCCCTCGACCGCAGCGCCTCATCAAATGCCAGTCGTTCGATGCACAGCCCGAAGCCCGTCGGTGTGAAGAAAAAGTCAGAGACATCCGCCTGGTCGGTTCCCCACAGCGAGGCATTGCCCGCCGTCCTAAAAAGTCCCGGCAGGTCCCGTTCGGGACGCTCGAGATCCCCCAGGAATCGCGTGACCAGGCCAATGGAGGCAGGCGGCAGCGACTCGCCCAGCTTGAAGCTGGAGGATACCCGTTCGTCCACCAGTAAAACACGCTGGCCAAATCCGGCCATCGTGTTCGCCGTAGCTGCCCCAGCTGGCCCGGCGCCGACGATAACAACGTCCCATGCTGTACTCGTCAGGTCGTTCTGCGCTGAGGGCACGGCTCAGCTTCCTTTGGCGGGAGGCCGGTTCAGTATTGGATCACGTTCTTGCTCGACGAATACGGTCGCGCCGCGATCTTTCAGAAAACTGCCGTCCTTGGTCTTCACTGGAAGCACCATCCCCAGTTTCGACCACGCATACGCCATCTGGCTGTAGCCATCAGTGGAAGATAGCGGCTCACCGTCAGCGTCGTACCCACGGAACCATTCTTTATGGGTCCTGGATTGGTTCCTTTCGTCATATTCGAAAACGACGTCCGGCCGTTGTACCGGCCACCACGCCATGTTGCATGACCAGAAGTCACCTTGCCATGGACTCGACATATAGGCGGCCAGCGAACCGGGTGCGTTGTCTTTGCCCACGCGGAACGCTTCGGCGAAATAGTCCCGATAGAGAATTAAGTAAGGGAACTCTATACCCGGGTGAAAGCCACCGCCGATGGTCGGTTCGAGCGCCGAGCTATCGAGTGCATGCGGCTGTTCGCCCAATGGCAGTTTCTCCAGGGGTATGGGCTCCTGAAGGGCGCCGACCTCGAAGTCTCCATCTGCCCAGTTCTTCAGATGATTCAGCTGCCAGTCAGTCAAGCTCAAAAACTGTTCCGGCAAATGGTTGCCCAACTGCTGGTTCTGCAAAGGTTTCCCCCCCGAACCCCATAGCTTGGGCATCTTGGAATCGTCCTCGGTGCGTTTGAACTCTTCATTCTTCCAACTGGTTGGCCGTTGTGGAGGAGCGGGCAGCAGCGAATCCACTAGCCGACCGCGCTTTCCAGGCGCATGGCGCATCAATCCATAGACCATTTGTCTTATGGGCTTGCTCTTCTCGAGTGGATCGGCCAACGAAGCTAGATACTCTGCGCTGAGCAAATCACCAGCTTGCCCCGGTCCATGGGCCGCCCCCTTCGTCGCGGGCGTAACGCCCGCCGCCTCGGCACTGACCCAGCCGTAATTTACCGCCTTGGCAAAAATGGGATAGATATCGCGGTAGAAATTCGTCTTTTTCCCAGCGTAGGGGTAGGCCTCCGGGAAAGCCTCATAAACGCGGTCTAGAATAGACACCACGTGGTACATGTGCGGGGCGAACTTAGGCGGTGCGGTGACAATCCACGCCCCCGCGCGCGGATTCCTCGTACCTTCGTCCGTCTCTACCTTCACGCCGTCACGCGTACTCAAGACAGTGCCATCCTGGAGAGTGACCGTGACATCGATCTCACCCCCACAGGTGTCATCCCACCAGCCCGGAACATTGAAATAGGAAAACTGGTTCGTCAGCGGGTTTTCACCATTTTGAGGGCCGTTTGGAGGGTTGACGGACGCGCTCGGGTTCGACAGGGCCACCTTGGGCGTCGTGACGCATTCCGTTTTTCCAGGCCCGGGAACGAACAGCAATCGACTTTGGGAGTCCAGGTGGAGCTGCCCAAGCTCAATATCCTTAGCACCCTTATAGCTGACTTCAACAGCCTTTGAAGGATCCTTCGGCGTGAAGCCTTCGTAACGCAATTCGCCTGGCAACGAAACTTTTCCAACGCCCGTGAAAATGTCCCCCTTCATAGCAACCGGGCCGGTTTGCCCGGAGGAGATCGTATGCACTCCAGCATCGATGATCAGTTGATCACGTTCGGTCGGCTTTTTGCCGGGTTGGATGGATGGATTGCGCAATTTGTCAGGATCAAACAGATATGGACCTTGAAACGCATAATTCGCCGCTTTCATATTTCTGACATGCACACGCCATCGCATGGATTTGACCAGATTCGAATCCGACGTAAGTTCCGCAACGACTTTGTCATTCTCATCATAGGCGTATACTCGATATCGCTGTGCTTGGCGCTTCAGACGCGCCTTGCCATCGCGATAAGTCCCACCGTTCGGACCCGGTCCGTTGCTACCACCCGGATCAACCACAATTCCCGGCGCCTCGGGGCCGATGTAAAACTCGTCACTGTTTCCCACGCGGGCCAAGCCCATACCGGGGTGAATGCGAATGCTCTTGATCTTCTCGGTCACTGCTCAACTCCTCTGCAAAAATTGTTTTTCAACTCGACTCTGGGCACGTCCGCCACCAGCAGATAGGCCTCCTCGGCTCCTGGGCATTGCTGGCCCGGAAGCGCGGCCCTGATTGGTCAGGTAGAGGCGACAATGGTCCAATCAAGCATGTCTGCGGAAGCGACCGAGTAACGATTACCGGCATGTTCGATGTCAGCGTAAGTCATCCCTCTGGTTTGAGCATGCCCCCGTACCGAGAAGCCGCCGCCGAAGCCCGCCTTGATCGATTTTTCGATACGCGAATCAGCAGCGGGCTCCAAAACGCTTTCTGAGCTTTGCGTGGCTGCGCCCACGCCCGGCAATAACAGAACGCAGGCCGCTGCGCACCCTTTGACGAAATTCCTACGTGTGACTTCCATATCGTTCCCTCCATAGTTTCAACACATAACAGTGTTGCAAAGTTTATGGCTCCAGGGTTGCAACCAGCATGCTTAGAACGCCATATGGAACAAAAACATATTTAAATTGGGATTAAATCGATAATTCCTGGGCGAGAATTTGTCCCCTATCAAGCTCGATCCTTTTTTTTGGCACTGATAGCTATCAAAAGTGAACCACCGAGACTATGTTTCTGATGTGCATGTCAAACCCAATGCTTGACCGGTACGGCCGGCTCATCGATTTCGAGTTATGGTTGTGGCAGATAATGGATGACGACATCGCCCGGTAGATCATGCAGAACGTGCATCCCCTGGATGTCGCATTCAAACTTGTCCTGCGACATCGTATGGTGCCGCTCAACGGTCTGAGGTTCGACTCATCCGGCTAGCTGGCCCGCGTTTCCTTGCCCAACCAGGACGACGCGGTTTATGCGCGCATTGGTCACGCGGTGCGGGTAGTGACCTTGGGCTATGTGCGAGCTACCGCGCAGCCAAAGGGCTGCCAATATAATAATAAGGAAGGTGGGAACTTGATCCCAACCTGACGCCCCTGCGTTGCGACCGTCAATTCCCCCCAATGGCAGGCGGAATCCGCTCGGCAATGTACTCATGGAACAGGATGGAAGAATTCATCCCGCGCGGCAACGTGTCCTGCAAATGGCGCAACTCTTTGGGATTGACCCCAAACCTGTCCTGAAAAAACCTCGAAAACTGCGCCGCGCTCGAGAAACCGCAGCGATAGGCAAGCGCTTTCAAGGACAGCGGCTGATCCCGCTGCTGCAAAACCATGCGGCATGCCATGTCCAACCGCTTGTTCCTGATCAGTCGCGCCACGCCTTTATCCATCTCGAACGCACGATAAAGATGGGAATGCGACAGCCTGAAATGCTGCATGATGGCCTTGGGGCCAAGCGCTGGATCAGCGAGATGCCGATCAATGTACTCGATGATGCGCTGCCGCATGGAGAGATTAATGGCCATTTGCTGTGAGTGGGTGAGGGTGACGCCGCCAAGAGCGGCGTTCACCAGCACCATGAGCGATTCCTGCACGCCCGGAATGGCGCGGGCCTCCATCCCATCCAACTGGCCATCGAGAGAGACGATGAAATCGAACAGCAATCGGTTGGTCGCCACGCTGGCCGGCAGCACCACACCATGCAAGTTCTTCATTGCCAGGGACTTGTCAATATCCTTGCGCGGGATCACCAGGGTAATTCTGGCACCGGGCTCTTTCCGGCTGTTCAGCGGACGGGTCAGATCCAGAATGAACATATCCCCCGGCCGAGCATGCAGATCCTTGCCGGCGAAATCCCCCCGGTACTCCCCAGCCAGGATCACCTGCAGCAAATAGAAGTCCAGATCCGTCTGCGCGATCAGGCTGGTGGTACGTCGGCAGTCTTGCGTATTGAACGTCGTATTGCCCAGCACCATGCTGCCGAAGAGGCGCGAACGCACCGAACCCGCCATGCCGCCCGCGCCCTCGTCGCGTATGGGCGACACTTCATAAAGCAGGGATGACGTCTCCCGCCAGAAATCATTACGTATCGATTCCTCAACCATATCGGTTGAAATGTAGAAACCTTCTTTCATGACGTTCGCTCTATCGATGAATCACAGGCATTGAGGCACACCTTCCGGTGGGAGGGCCAGCCATATGATACCCATACATGTCGGGGATAAATAGAAACGTCCAGTTTTAGTTCATGAAACATCCGTGAGCTGCAAGGCCGCTACGCAGCCGAGGATAGCGTAATTCTGCGCAAGCGTCATGCCTCTCGGACCCGACTGGCAGTCCCTCCTGCAGAACGCAAGAACGCCTTGTCGTCGGCAAGGTAGAAAGGCGTGACTCGCCCTCCATGGCGGAGAAGCATTCGGCGCAGCTCGGAGGAGCTTCTAGCAGACGTCAGTGGAATATGTTTTTAGGAATAGCTACCAAAAATCAATACTTAGATACTTCAGCAGACGTCGGTAGAACCGTGGAAAGTCAGTGTGGAGCGGGGTGAAGGGAACAGAATTCAGCGTCCAACTCTTAGATTAATAAGGTGACACCCCCGCCAGGGAAGCGAGGATGTACCACATTTTGGGCCGGTCTGATGGCTGCTGTCCACTCTCCGCAGATTTCAGTGCCAAAATCGTGATTTTGCGCTATTATGGACAAATTAGATTTATAAAGTCCATAATAGCGAACATGCCACGCAAACCGCCAATCATCTTCCCTCAAGAACAGCGTCTCCTGTCCGCACTGGGAGAGCGGCTGCGCCTTGCCCGCAAGCGACGCAAATTGAGCAACGCCGTCGTCGCGCAACGCGCAGGGATTTCAAGGACGACTTTGTACAAGGTCGAGGCCGGGGACGCAGGGGCTACGCTGGGGTCCTATGTTCGGGTCCTGGCCGTGCTGGGTCTTGAGGGCGACCTCGATCAGTTGGGGGCCGACGACAGAGTTGGTCGAAAATTGCAGGACCTGGAGCTTGAACCCACTCCCAAGCGCCGCACGACCACCCGTGCCAAGGCGACCAAACCCTCGCCAACCTCAAACAACGAGAAATCGACATGAGCGCGCAGGGCAATACCCTGGAAGTCTGGTTGGATGATGATCTCGGCCCTGCACACCAAGTCGGCACGCTCGCCCATGACCGCGGCCAGATCCGCTTCCGTTACGAACGTGATTGGCTACGAGACCCTCGCGCCTTCGCGCTGGACCCTGACCTCTCTCTGGACGAACACCCCTTCTTTCCCAAGCCTGAACTAGGCAACTTCGGCATCTTCCTGGATTCGTCACCAGACCGATGGGGACAAACACTGATGAAGCGGCGCGAGGCCCTACAGGCAAAGGATGAGCAACGCTCTCCTCGCACGTTGTACGCCTGGGACTTCCTGATCGGCGTGCAAGACCTCACGCGCCAAGGCGCCCTGCGCTTTCGCCGGCCAGGTACGGAAGCGTTTCTTGGCGACGAGAAAATGGCGGCACCGCCTGTAACGACGCTACGAGAGTTGGAAGCCGTGGCATACCAGCTCAGCAACCGGCGTATCGACGATCTAGATGCACTACGCAAATGGCTCGCCGTGCTTGTCGCACCTGGCGCGTCTTTGGGCGGAGCAAGGCCAAAGGCCAACTTTACTGAAACCGACGGCTCACTGTGGATCGGCAAGTTCCCAGCCAAGGATGACGATCGAGACGTCGGAGCTTGGGAATATGTCGTTCACCAACTCGCCCGAAAAGCGGGGATAGACGTACCGCCTGCGAAGCTCATCAAGCTAAACAACGACTTCCATACCTTCTGCGTCCAAAGGTTCGATCGCGCCAACGGTTCGCGACGCTTCTATGCCTCGGCGATGACATTGCTTCGCAAGACGCAAAGTGAAGGTACGAGCTATCTGGAATTGGCGCAGTTCATTCGCGCTCAGGGGGATGCCGAGCATGCGGATGCGGACTTGGAACAGCTATTTCGCCGCGTGGCGTTCAACGTCGCGGTCGGCAACCGAGACGACCACCTTCGAAATCACGGATTCGTGCTTGGCAAGACAGGATGGAGACTTGCACCCGCGTTCGACGTCAATCCGAATATCGACAAGGCGGAACATGTATTGAATATCGACGACGTCGACAATCGACCTAGCCTAAAGACCGTCCTCAGCACGGCCGCATTTTATGGGCTGAACGATGTACAAGCTCGGCAAATTGTGGTTGAGGTAGCCATGGCTGTCGATCGTTGGCAGGGCGCTGCTCGTCGGACGGGCATTAGCGCTGCGGATATTGATTTGACTGCAGGGGCGTTTTCGGCAAACAAAACATAGAGAAGAAGGCAGCCGTGCGAATGGCTGCTTTCGGCCAAGCCTGCACGATGGTCGGGTACTTGGCGCCCCATTGACCCTCGGCAAAGACCTGCAAAGCCATTTGCGCTTCTTTTTCGCTGGCGGCGGCATAGATGGGCCGCAGTGCCCGGGAAACGAGTTTGTGATCTTCAAGCCGGTGTAAATATCCTTACGCCATGGCACTTAGCCTCAACCCTTCACGAGACAAAACCTATTACTTCCAAAGCTGAAGCTGTGCATATGAACAATAGGCTTTCATCTACCAACAACCTGGCAGCTCTTCTTACAAAGCTATCCAACTCGCAGCCTTACCGTCCCTGGAAATTCTTTCGCTTGCCCGGAAGCGCTGAGGTCTGATCACATCAGGGCCTTGACTCAACGTGACAGGGACTGTGCGAACCGTATTTGGGGGATGGCCACTCTTTCTCCGCATATGGCGAAGAGTCCATTGCTGAAATTCTTGGAGCGGGTGAAGGGAATCGAACCCTCGTATGCAGCTTGGGAAGCTGCCGTTCTACCATTGAACTACACCCGCCTGGATGGCCGTTCCGGAAATCGGAAGGGTTTGCATTATAGCGCCCTGCCTGCATCTTTTGCGCTGGCCCTACAATTGCTTGCGGTTGCCGCATGAAATAAGCGGCGGCAATCACTACAATTCAGGCTATGAACATGAATTCCCAATCCAACTCCCCTACACCTCCTTTCGCGGGCCTGGTGGCCGATACGCATCCCGCCCTGGCCGGGAAGGAAGCGATCGATTTCGTCACGACGTCCACCTCGCCATCCGGAAGCAGCCATATACGCAGTTTCGTGCATCGGCGCGCCCACATCACCCCGGGCCAGAAAGAAGCCCTGGACCGCCTATTGCCGCTGTGGTCCCTGCCCTATCGCAAGGCACAGCTGGATTTCGACAAGACATTCGGCCGTCAGGCGCCCACCGTGCTGGAGATCGGCTTCGGCATGGGCGAGACCACTCAGAAAATCGCCCAGGCCAGGCCTGGCGACAACTTCCTGGGTGTGGAGGTATTCAACGCCGGCGTGGGCGCAATGCTCAAGCGCATCGACGAGTCGGGGCTTGGCAATGTACGCATCATCCAGCACGATGCGGTGGAAGTGGCCCGCGACATGATCGCCCCTGACTCGCTGGCGGGCGTGCACATCTACTTTCCCGACCCATGGCCCAAGAAGCGCCACCACAAGCGCCGCCTGATCCAGCCGGCCTTCATCCAGCTGCTGGCCAGCCGCATCAAGCCCGGCGGCTATATACACTGCGCCACCGATTGGGAAAACTATGCCGAACAGATGCTGGAAGTGCTAAGCGGGGAGCCCAGCCTGGCCAATACAGCCGACGGCTATGCGCCGCGTCCCGACTTCCGCCCGCAGACCAAGTTCGAAACACGCGGCCTGCGGCTGGGCCATGGCGTCTGGGACCTGATCTTCAAGCGGAAGTAGACCTCAGACACCCGCCGCGCGACAGCGCGCGCCTTGATCATTTCACACTAAAGGAATGCCACGTGTACCCGGAAATACAGCCTTATGCCCATGGTTTTCTGGACACCGGAGACGGTCACCAGGTGTATTGGGAGCTCTGCGGAAATCCGCAGGGCAAGCCGGCGGTGTTCCTGCATGGCGGCCCCGGTAGCGGTTGCTCGGCGGCTCACCGGCGGCTGTTCGATCCGGAACGCTATAAAGTCCTGCTGTTCGATCAGCGCGGCTGCGGCCGGTCCACGCCGCATGCGGGCCTGGAGAACAATACGACCTGGCATCTGGTGGCCGACATCGAGCGCCTGCGCAGCGAGGTGCTGGAAGCTGAAAAGATACTGATCTTTGGGGGATCGTGGGGTTCCACGCTGGGGCTGGCCTACGGCCAGAAGCACCCGGACCGGGTCAGCGAGATGATACTGCGCGGCATCTTTGCCATACGCCGCGAAGAACTGCTATGGTTCTACCAGGAAGGCGCATCGCGAATCTTTCCCGACTACTGGGAAGACTATCTGGCGCCGATACCGGAAGCAGAGCGGCACGACCTTATGGCGGCCTACCGGCGCCGGCTTACCGGCACCGACCGCCAAGCGCAGTTGCAGGCGGCCCATGCCTGGAGCCTATGGGAAAGCCGCAGCATCACGCTGCTGCCCAGCGCGGAGCACGAGAAAGCGCATTCGGCCGACGATTCCGCCCTGGCCTTCGCACGGATAGAAAACCACTACTTCGTGCACAATGGCTTCATGGACGAAGGCCAGTTGATACGCGACGCCCATTTGCTGCACGGCATTCCGGGCATCATCGTGCAGGGACGCTACGACATGTGCACGCCGGCAAAGACGGCGTGGGAACTGCATCGGGCATGGCCGCAGGCCGAGTTCCACATGGTTCCCGATGCGGGCCACGCCTTCGACGAGCCCGGCATACTGAAGCAGCTTCTTGCCGCCACCGACAAATTCAGCCGGTAAAGGATGCGGCACAGGCCCTATTCAAAGTTTTCAGCAGGATTATTCAAGAATGAACATCACCCTCAATGGCAAACCGATGCAGCTCGATCAGGTCAATACCATTGCCGAACTGGTCGCGCACCTGGGCTACCAGGACAAGCGCATCGCCGTGGAGCGCAACGGCAACATCGTGCCCAAAAGCCAGCACGGCCAGACCGGCCTGGCCGATGGCGACCAGCTGGAAATTGTCGTCGCCGTGGGGGGCGGCTGATCAATCCGCCATTCCGGCCCGCGCCGAAGGTTGATAAGGCCCGCCCGCTCCGGCCGTAGACGCCTTCCGGGCGAATGCACAAGGCAGCAGGGCGGCTGGACCGCCCTGCCGGCAATCTAGCGGAATCCGCCGAAGCCGCCCTTGCCCAGGCCTTTCAAGCCACCCATGGCACGCATCATCTTGGCCATGCCGCCCTTTTTCATCTGCTTCATCATGCCCTGCATCTGATCGTATTGGGTCAGCAGGCGGTTGACTTCTTGCACGGGCACGCCCGCGCCCGCAGCGATGCGGCGCTTGCGCGAGGCTTTCAGCAATTCAGGCTTGGCACGCTCGGCCGGCGTCATGGAGTTCAGGATGCCTTCGCTGCGGCGCAGCTGCTTTTCGGCCTGGCCGCCTTGCAGCTGGCCCGCCGCCTGGGCAAACTGGGCCGGCAGCTTTTCCAGCAGCGAGCCCATGTCGCCCATCTTCTTGACCTGCTGCAGCTGCTCGCGAAAGTCGTTCAGGTCGAAACGCGAACCCGACTTGATCTTGGCCGCCAGCTTCTCGGCCTCGGCCACATCGATGTTCTTCTGCGCCTGCTCCACCAGGGCGACGATGTCGCCCATGCCTAGCACGCGCTGCGCCATGCGCTCGGGGTGGAAAGGCTCCAGGCCGTCCAGCTTTTCGGACACGCCGACAAACTTAAGGGGCTTGCCCGTGACATGGCGCACCGACAAGGCCGCGCCGCCGCGCGCATCGCCGTCCAACTTGGTCAGCACCACACCGGTCAGCGGCAGGGCGTCGGCAAAGGCGCGCGCCACGTTGACCGCGTCCTGTCCCTGCATGGCGTCCACCACGAACAGGGTCTCGATGGGGTTCAGCAGGTCATGCAGCGCGCGGATTTCGCGCATCATGGCCTCGTCCACGCCCAGGCGGCCGGCCGTATCGACGATCAGCACGTCGTAATGGTGCTTCCGGGCATGATCCAGCGCCGCGTGGGCGATCTGCTCGGGCTTCTGCGAGGCGTCGGACGGCAGGAAATCCACCTTGACCTGCGCCGCCACGGTTTTCAGCTGCTCGATGGCGGCCGGGCGATAGACGTCGGCGCTGACCACAAGCACTTTCTTTTTACCCGTCTTGCGGCCGTTCTGGATGTGGCCGCCCTCGGCCAGCCATTTGGCCAGCTTGCCGGTGGTGGTGGTCTTGCCGGCCCCCTGCAGGCCCGCCATCAGTATGACGGCGGGCGGCTGGGCGGCCAGGGAAAGCTCGCCGGCCTCGTCACCCAGGTCGCCGCCCATGAGCGCGGTCAGCTCCTTGTGCACCACGCCCACCAGCGCCTGGCCCGGATTCAGGCTGCCGACCACGTCCTGGCCCAGTGCGCGTTCTTTCACGCGGGCCACAAAATCGCGCACCACGGGCAAAGCCACGTCGGCCTCCAGCAAGGCCATGCGCACCTCGCGCAGCATGTCTTGCGTATTGGCTTCGGTTAAACGGGCCTCGCCGCGCATTGTTTTGACAACGCGCGATAAACGCTGGGTCAGATTGTCGAGCATAAGGATGGTTTCGCTTAAACTAATTGATCTTTCGGTATACGGACTAAAATAGTCCGATTCAGGGGCGTGCCCCGAACTGCATAACGAGAACTTAAGGGACTATGTCTGCAGGCATTGTATTTCACTTGCTGGCGGCTCTGGCGTACGCCGTGCTGGCTCTCTCGCTTTGGCGCCCTTTGACCCGGGGCGGCGAACAGGTCAGCACCGGAAAAGTACGGCGCGTATGCCTGGCCAGCACCATCGTGCTGCATGGCATAGGCCTGGCGCAGGCCATCGTGCCCGATCACACCCTGGTGCTGAGTTGGGCGCTGGCCCTTTCGGCCGCGGTCTGGCTGGGCATGGTGGTGTTCTGGCTGGAAAGCCTGGTCATGCGCATAGACGGCCTGCTGCTTATTCTACTCCCTGCCTCGGCCATCGCTTCGGCGCTGGCCGGCCTGTTTCCCATGGGGCACGTCGTCGCCCATGCCGGCAGCGAATGGCTGCGGGTGCACCTGCTGATCGCCCTGACGGCCTATGGCCTGATCACCGTGGCCGCCCTTCAGGCCATGCTCATGACCGCGCTGGACCGCCAGCTTCACCGGCCCGTGGAACCCGTGGCCACGCGCACCACGCTGAATCGCGCGCTGGACTCCATGCCGCCGCTGCTCCTGCAGGAAGTCCTGCTGTTCCGCCTCATCTGGATAGGCTTCGCCGTCCTGACGCTGACCGTCATCACGGGCGCCATCGTATCGCTGCGCCTGACCACCGACCTGGTTCCCATGGACCACAAGACCATCTTCACGCTGCTGTCCTGGCTGACTTTCGGCGGCCTGCTGATCGGCCGCTACACGCGCGGATGGCGCGGACGCATCGCTCTACGCTGGACGCTGGTCGGCTTCGCCTTCCTGCTGCTGGCCTACACCGGCAGCCGCTTCGTGCTCGACGTCATTCTGCAACGAGGTTAATGTGGGAAAAATACTGTTCTGGGTAGTGGTCATCATCGGCGGCCTGCTGGCCGCGCGCGTCCTGGCGCATTACAACGCGCAAGATCGGGCGGACAATCGCGAAGCTAAACCGATCAAGCGGCGCCGCAGCGAAAAGAAGCCGCTTGAATCCATGGTGCGCTGCGAGCATTGCGGCATACACCTGCCTCGGTCTGAAGCCGTCATGGCCAATGGCCGCATCTGGTGCAGCCAGGATCACGCCAAGCTGGGCGTGCGCCAGTGACTGCACTGGTTCTGGATCGCCACGGCTGGCTCAAGCCGCAAGCAGGCGTCATCCATACGCCCTCGCCGAATCACGATGACAGGCCCAGCCCCGACGACGTAACGCTGCTGGTCATGCACAACATCAGCCTGCCGCCCGGCGTCTTCGGCGGCCCGGAAGTCGCCGGCCTGTTCACCAATACCCTGGACTACGGCTCCCACCCCTGGCTGGACCGCCTGCGCGGCCTGCGCGTATCGGCGCATTTCTTCCTGCGGCGGGACGGCGGCATCGTGCAGTTCGTATCCACGAAAAAGCGCGCCTGGCACGCCGGGGTATCGTCATTCGACGGGCGCGAGCGCTGCAACGACTTTTCGATCGGCATCGAAATGGAGGGCACCGACACCCTGCCCTATGCCAACGAACAGTATCAAACCTTGCGCGCCCTGGTGCCGGCGCTGCGCGTGCAGCATCCATTGAAGGCCGTGCGCGGCCATGAGCACATCGCCCCCGGCCGAAAGACCGACCCCGGGCCGGCCTTCGACTGGCGGCGCTTCGGCCGCGAAACCGGCTGGCCCGCCCGGCAGATGCCGCCAGCCTGAACAGACGCCGGATTCCGGGCACGGCCACAGCAGGAATCGGACAGGCCATGCGGCATGCAGGCCAGCCCTCTGGCACCCCTGAGCGATTGCAAGACCGCCCCTTTGCCAAGCGTCCGTAACTATAAAAAAGCCCGCCCTTGCCACGATAAGGGCACGGGCGGACTCCGGTTCTCTCTGCTACTTATTTATTCAGCAGCAGGCGATTCATGCGCTTCACGAAAGCCGCCGGGTCCGACAGGCTGGCGCCTTCGGCCAGCATGGCCTGATCCAGCAGCAGCAAGGACCATTCGCCGAAATCCGCATCCGGCGCATCCTGAACCCGCGCGATCAAGGCATGCTCGGGATTGATCTCCAGAATGGGTTTGACCTCGGGCGCCGCCTGGCCCGCCGCCTGAAGCATGCGCAGCAGATGCGGGCTAAGCTCGTGCTCGTCGACCACCACGCAGGCGGGCGAGTCCACCAGGCGCCCGGTCACGCGCACTTCCTTCACCTTGTCGCCCAGCGAGGACTTCAGGCGCTCGACCAAAGGCTTGAAGGTCTCGGCCACCTCGGCCTGGTGCTTCTTTTCCTCTTCGTCGGCCAACTGGTCCAGGTCCAGCCCGCCCTTGGCGATGGAGACCAGCGCCTTGCCGTCGAAGTCGCGCAGGTAGGACAGCATCCATTCATCCAC